>OMZX01000002.1 GCA_900315665.1 uncultured Eubacteriales bacterium | reverse complement strand
AAACATAGATGGAGGGGGACCTTGTATGGATCAGAATCTTTCAGGGTATAAAATTTTTTATGAGGTGGCGAGCTGCGGTAATATTTCAAAAGCAGCGAAGAAACTTTATATATCGCAGCCGGCAATTTCAAAGTCGATTGTTAAGCTGGAGGATGGCCTCGATACGAAGCTTTTTCATCGTAATTCCCGTGGCGTTACTTTAACAGAGGAAGGCGAGGTCCTTTACAAGTATATCCGTGAAGCTTTCGAAAATATTAATTCAGCGGAAACTGAGCTGAAGCATATGAAGGAATTTAATATCGGCCATATTCATATCGGTGTTAGCACCACACTTTGTCGGTATATGCTTCTTCCATATCTTAAAGATTTCCTAAAGGCTTATCCTAATATACGTGTTTCTATTACAACGAATGGTTCGTCGCAGACGCTTCAGCTTCTTGAACAGAGAAAGCTCGATATTGGTCTTATTGCGGAGCCGAAGGTAAGGCGTCCGGAGCTTCGTATCGTTCATTCACGTCAGATTCATGATGTATTTATTGCGACGCCACAGTATCTTGAAAACCTGAGATCCATCTGTGGAGAGAATGCCAATCTTTTTGAAGAAGGAAATATCATGCTGTTGGAGCCGAGTAATGTATCAAGACAGCATGTGGATGAATATTTTAAATCCATGAACATCACACCAGGACAGATCCTTGAGGTCGGCACGATGGATCTTTTGATCGAGTTTGCAAAGACCGGTATCGGTATTGCCTGTGTGATCCGGGAATTTGTGGAGAAGGAACTTCAGGAGGGTACGCTTGTAGAGCTTCCGCTTTCTCTTCCGATTCCGTCCAGAAATATCGGTTTTGTGTACAATGCAAACAATACCTCGAAATCACTGGAGTCCTTCCTGTCGATTCCGACACAGATGGACAAGTGATGCTGGCAGTAAGCTTCGGAGATATGCTCCGGAGCTTTTGTTATCTATAAACAATGCAGCCTGATATGGAACATAGGATATTTTTCCTTTGTATTCCTTTTTTAGAACCGGCGTGAAAATGTCAGCTTTTTCCGGCACAAAAAGGCCATTTACACGCTGGTAGGCAGTTCGTGCGGTGGCTTTCACACGATATTTTGCATCCATAAAGTCTGCAAGGGATTTATGGATGGCAGTGTCTTCTACCGGTAAATAGTAATAGTTTTGGTAATCCGGAAAAAAGAGTTTACATTCACCTTCGAAGAGTTCGATGGATAGTATAATCTGATTTTTTTCGAAATATAGATCAGCGCGCCCTTCTTCATAGTGAATCGGGACAGGAACGGTTTCCTCCGAATGGTAATAAAGAAAGAGTGTTTTGGAACCATCCTGATAGGTTTTGATCTCCTGACGCTCTACATGAAGCGGATTTTCCAGCATATAGAGATAAGAAAGAAGCGGAAGAACGTGCGGAAGATTTTCGATGTCTTCATCGTTATGAAGTAGTAGGCAACGTAATTTTTCCGGATCGTGATCTCTCTGCCAGTCAAGATACATGTAGATGAGCTCGGCACCGCTGAAGATATCCTCCCGGCCGATGCCAAGAAAACGTTCACAGGTTTTTAATTTCTGATCTGGCATGCCGAGAAGAGATTTTAATGGACGGATTTTTTTAAGAATATCGAAGCTTTCAATGGCAGAAAAATCGGAGGAAATTCCATACTGATGTGCCATTGTACTGAGGAAGGGAATATCGAAACCGTCTCCATTGAAGGAGATGAGGATTTTCTTCGAGGAAAGAAGCTTAAAGAAATCCTCAAGCACAGGCAGTTCATCAGAAACTTCTTCGCAAAGGTACTGAATTAGCTTCCAGCAAGCATTGCTTTCATCGTAGGTTAGAAGACCAATCAGATAAAGCTGTGATTTATACATGCTTAAGCCGGTTGTTTCGATGTCAAAAAAGATAATATCCTCTGGACGTCCTAGTTTTAGGAGCATGTAATCCTCGTTTATTTCAATGTTCTTTTCTGTTTTAAGCATAAAATTTCTTTCCTTTCGCGCGTCTCATTATAGCATAGAAAGCAGTTCTTACGAAACGGATTGCAGAGAAGGTTTGAATGTGGTATTCTAAATCTTCAGAATAGAGCTTTCGATGGGTATCGGATCGAAAAGCTGTTCTTTTAGCAGAATTTTTTCAGGAAAGAGAAGCATATGATCCGTTTTGTGCATGGGGCACTTCGTGAAAAATCCGAGAATTTTATTATCGTAGAGGCAGGTGGGATAGGATATGGTATACATGTTCCGGCTACTGCTCTTTCTGCACTTCCCGGAATTTCCGAGGAAGTCATGATTTATACCTATTTCCGGGTAAACAGTCAGGATGGATCGATGGATCTTTTTGGCTTCTTAACGCCGGAAGACCGGGAAATGTTTACGATGCTTCTCAGTGTCAATGGTGTCGGGCCGAAGGCTGCCATGGGCGTTCTTTCTGTGATTAGTCCGGATGATCTTCGTATGGCGATTGTCACTTCCGACGCAAAGGCCATATCGCGCGCGCCGGGTGTCGGATCAAAGACGGCCCAGAGAATCGTCCTTGAACTGAAAGATAAGCTGGATGCACAGGCTGTTTTCAATACCGCGTTGGAACATGGCAGTACAGGAAATGATGCTGGTACGCCGGTTCTCAAAAATACGGCAAAGGATGCCGTCGATGCTTTGATTGCACTTGGATATACGGCGATGGAGGCAAACCGCGCGGTACAAAAGGTAGCAATTACAGAGGATATGACCGTCAATCAGATTCTGAAGGCAAGCCTCAAGAATCTCAATACGCTAGGATAGATAGCAAGGAAACTGCATGAATCGTCGTGTCATCAATACAGATGAAACAATAGAAGATAAACAGCTGACACCGAAAATCCGGCCACAGACACTGGATGATTATATCGGACAGTCGAAGCTGAAAAGCATGTTAAAGGTATATATCGAGGCTGCGAAAAGCCGGCATGAATCGCTGGATCACTGCCTGTTTTATGGCCCTCCAGGGCTTGGTAAGACAACCCTTTCAAATATTATCGCAAATGAGCTGCAAGTGAACATCAAGGTCACCTCTGGTCCGGCCATCGAGAAACCAGGTGAAATTGCAGCAATTTTAAATGGATTGTCAGAGGGAGATGTGCTGTTCGTGGATGAGATTCACCGGCTGAACCGCCAGGTGGAAGAGGTTCTGTATCCGGCGATGGAGGATTTTGCCATCGATATTATGCTTGGAAAGGAAGCGCAGGCGCGTTCAATACGGTTGGACCTGCCGCATTTTACCCTGATTGGAGCTACAACGAGGGCAGGACTTCTGTCCGCACCGCTTCGGGACCGCTTCGGTATCATTGCAAAGCTCGAATTTTATACGACGGATGAACTGAAACAGATTGTTCTCCGGTCTGCCAAGGTGCTCGATGTACCAATCGATGATGCCGGGGCAGAGAGAATCGCACTTCGTTCGCGCGGTACGCCGCGACTGGCAAATCGTCTATTAAAAAGAGTGCGGGACTTTGCAGATGTTCGTTATGATGGTAAGATCACAAAGGAAGTTGCCGATAACGCACTCGACATTTTGGATGTTGATAAGCTTGGCCTTGATCAGAATGACCGTGCATATCTTATGACGATCATAGATAAATTTCATGGCGGGCCGGTCGGTGTGGAAACATTGGCTGCCGCACTTTCGGAAGATAGTGGTACAATAGAAGATGTTTATGAACCATATCTTATTATGAATGGGTTAATCAACCGTACACCGCGCGGGAGAGTGGCTACGGAAAATGCATATCGTCATCTGGGGCTTCCCTTTCAGGGTACGCTTAACCTAAGTTGACAGAGAAAGGTAAGGAAATACTATGGCGGATAAAAATATAGTAGAGGTTGTCATTGACGGTAAGATTTACCAGCTGATGGGCACGGAATCAGAAGCCTATATGCATGAAGTAGCAAGTTATCTCAATGAGAAGATTTTGGATTTTAAGAAGCAGGTGCCGAATTACAACAAGCTCGATGATAATCTGAAGGCGTTGCTCCTGGAAATCAATATTTGTGATGATCTGTTCAAGGAGCAGAGGAGGACGAGAAAATCGCAGCAGGATCTGGATGATCAGGAGCGTGATCTTTATAGTGCGAAGCACGATCTTGTGAATATGCAGATGAAGCTCGAGACAGCTTTGAAGGAGCTTGAAAATACGCAGAAGAAGCTTGCGGACCAGGAAGCGAAGGAGGCTGCCAGGCTTGCAAGAGAAAAGGCCATGATGGAGCAGCGTGAAAAAGATGAAGATGAGGCTGCAACGAAAAAACTCATGGAGGAAAAGGTTCTGACGACGGATAAGGCGCAGGAGTCGAAGACGGCAAAGGCGCTGCAGAAAATTTTAAATGACTGATATTACGATGGAAAATAGAAAAGTCGAGCTGCTTGCACCTGCCGGGTCTTTCCAGTCGGTGAAAGCGGCTGTGAATGCCGGGGCGGATGCTGTCTATATGGGAGGCATACGGTTTGGCGCTCGTGCATATGCGGAATCCGCAGAATCGACGGAGGAAGATATGGTAATGGAGGCAATCCATTACTGTCATCTTTTCTCCGTCAAATTATATATGACGGTGAATATTCTGTTTAAGGAGAGCGAACTGCCGGCTCTCCGGGATTTCATAAAGCCGTATTATGTGGCTGGCGTTGACGGCCTCATCATGCAGGATATCGGAGCGGCTAAAATGATACAGCATTGGTTTCCTGATCTTCCGGTACACGCAAGCACGCAGATGACAATTACAAGTTCCTATGGCGTAGAGATGGCGAAGCGTTTAGGCATGACGAGAGTTGTCTTGTCAAGAGAGCTCAGCCTTTCAGAAATAAAGCAGATTTATGAGAAAACGCATATGGAGCTTGAGGCTTTCTGCCATGGCGCCATGTGCTATTCGTATTCTGGTGCATGCTTTATGTCTTCTCTACTCGGCGGACGGTCCGGCAATCGGGGAAGATGTGCCGGAACCTGTAGACTCGAGTACCAGGCAGCCGGGAAACAGGGCTACTATCTCAGCATGAAGGATATGGAAACAGTAGCTTTGCTTCCCGAGATGATCAGCGCAGGTGTATATAGCTTTAAGATAGAGGGACGTATGAAGTCACCGGTTTATACAGCCGGTGTGGCGGCAATATATCGGAAATATCTTGACCTCGCTATGGCATCTATTGCCGATGAAAAAGGCGTGCATGAGGAGTACAGAGTTGATCCGCAGGACATTCGTATCTTACATGCGATTTATGATCGCGGAGGTGTCACGGAGTATCTCACCAGACATAACGGGCAGGAAATGATCGCAGTCTCTGAAAAGAAATTCAGAGAAGAAAATATCGATGTTACGGATTATATTAAGAAGAATTTTATTGAAAAGGACAGGCAGCTTCCTGTTAAGGCAAGACTAAGTCTTCATCAGGGAGAGAAGGCAAGGCTTATGCTTTATCTTCCTGACGGTACGAGTGTGGAAGTTTCGTCAGATACATTGGCCGAAAAAGCCGGATCCAGTCCGCTCACGAAGGAAGTGGTTTTTGATAAGCTTATAAAGACCGGTGGCACTGCTTTTTCAATCATGGAACCGATAATCGAAATGGACGAGGATTGTTTTCTTCCGGTTTCTGCAATCAATCGTCTAAGAAGAGATGCAATACAGAAACTGACTGACTGTATCCTTAAAAAATCAGAGAGAGTCATAAATGAATGGTGATAAAAGAAGAGGAAGATCTGATTCGGGAAGAACCAGAGAACAGATGAAAAAGAAAGGGAAGGATCGGCGGACATATCTGGATCGAAAGGCGAATCCGAAGAGAAAAGGAGACCGCAATGGAAACTTGGATAAGGCCGGGAAAAGGGAAGCTGAAGCTGTGGGAAACTTTGCATCTTCAGGCCTTTCTGCAGACGGTTTTCCGATACCGGTCAACGTTTCAATCGAACGGGAAGAACAGCTTATGGTAGTGCTTTCGAATCCTTCTGTTTCGACGGTGTTTATCGATGCTGCTGCTTTTTCGGATGATGCTCTGCCTTTGCTACTTGCGCAAGTTCATCACGCGGGAAAGAAGGCAGGACTTCGTTTGCCACGCGTACTCAGGGAAATACAGTCTGGTAAGCCACTTGAGGATTTGATTTATTTACTCTTAGATTCACAGGAATCAAAGCCAGATGCGCTTCTTATAAGGAGCTTTGATGAAGTAGAGCTTTTACTTCAGATGGAACTGAAGGAGCGCCCGGAAATTGTGTTTGATTATACTCTGTATGGCTATCACCATGCAGCCGCAGATGTTCTGTGCAGTTTAGGCCAGGATAAGCTGACTTTCCCTATCGAGCTTACCTTCCCCGAACTTCTTCATTTATGCCGACGGGACGATGGGACCGCGTCTGCATATAAGTATGAGCTGCTCGTGTATGGACATCTTCCCATGATGGTTTCTGCAAACTGCCTTCGGAAAACGACAGATGCGTGTGATCATGAGAACCGGATCCTTAAGCTCAAGGACAGGATGGAGAAGAGCATGCCTGTCCGGTGCTATTGCAAGCCATGCTACAATGAAATCTACAATGCAGATCCACTGGTGCTCTATGATCTTCCAGAAGAGATTCAGCGGCTTTCACCGGCATCTGTGCGCTATGATTTTTCTATTGAGTCGGCATCTCTGGTACGACAGATCCTTTCCGGGCAGATACCGGCAAGCTTCACCAGAGGACATTTCAAAAACGGGATACAATAAGGTATGCTTACGCTGTTCACCTCAATCACGAAATATATCTGCCTGATTTTAGCAGGATTATATACCTACTGCAATTTCCGATATTTGTCGATACCGGATAAAGAGGATGCAGATCCTCTCTGTGACTGGCAGTATAGAATCGTTCTTCTCTTACATTTTCTGATGAGTGCGGTTCTCTTTTTTCATGATATGAAAAAGGAAACTGTGTTTCTCTATATTTCGGAGCTCCTATATTTTCTTCTGTATCCGATGCTATGCCGACGCTTTTACCATAATATAAACAGGCTTTTACTGAACAACACGCTGATATTTCTCTGCTACGGGCTCATCATGCTGGAAAGACTCGGCTTTAGCAAATCGGTAAAGCAGTTTGTCATTGTTATACTGGCATCTGTTTTAACCCTTCCGATTCCTTATCTCATCGATAAAATTTGGGATCTGGTGAGATGGCGCTTTGCTTTTGTTGTCGTCGGTATCGGCCTTCTCTTATCTGTGCTGGCAATCGGTGTCACAAGCTATGGAGCCAGAATGTCGATTTCAATTGGCGGCTTCACTTTTCAGGCTTCTGAAATTGTGAAGATTCTTTTTGTTCTTGCGATGGCCGGGATGCTTGATCAGGCACATAACTTCAAGGAGCTTTGTGTCACGACTGTGATTGCAGCCGTTCACGTGCTCATTCTCGTTGGATGTCGTGATTTAGGCTCGGCTCTGATTTTTTTCCTTTCGTATATCTTTATGGTTTTTATAGCGACGAATCAAAAGAGATATCTTGTGCTAGGAGCAGCGGCGGCGGGGATGGCGGCTGTTTTTTCATATCACTTCTTTAGCCACGTACGGACGAGGGTGTTTGCTTTTATTGATCCCTGGGCAGATATTTCGGATAAGGGTTATCAGATTACGCAGTCTCTTTTTGCAATCGGAACCGGCGGTTTTACAGGTTTAGGTCTTTGCCAGGGAATGCCTAAGAAGATACCAATTGTTGAAAAGGATTTTATCATTTCGGCCATTTCAGAGGAGCTTGGTGCCGCTACCGCGATTGCCATTATATTGATCTGTCTTGGATGCTTCATGCAAATGATGATGATCGGAACCTATATGGAATCACTTTTTTATAAGTTGATTGCGGTAGGACTTGCTATTCAATATGTGACGCAGGTGTTTCTTACGATTGGCGGTGCCATCAAATTTATTCCTTCTACCGGTGTGACCCTGCCTTTTATCAGCTATGGCGGTTCTTCTTTGATTGCAAGCTTTTTGGTTTTTGCTATCATTCAGGCAATGTTCATCATTCAGGGCAATGAGGATGAGAAGGAGCTTTCAGCGCTATATCAGTCTCGAGAGCAGGAAATGGATGAACCGGATTCTGCTCAAGAAGGATACAGCGCAGAGCAGGTATCAGAAAGTGAATTGTTCGACGATGAAGAATAATAAACGAAAATCAAATCATGAAATCGTCGCGTGCATCTATTTCTTTTCGGCATTATTTTTTGCGATGATCGCCTATATGGTCTATTTTGTCGGTTTTCGGGCAGCGGATCTCATGGGTAATCCGTATAACGCAAGGACGGAGGTTTTTAACGATCAGTTTATCCGTGGCAATATCCTTTCCAGCGACGGACAGATTCTGGCAAAAACCGAGATAACCGAAAACAAAGATCAGGACGGTAATGCTACGACAATAGAAAAAAGAGTTTATCCCTTCGGTGAAGTGTTTGCTCAAGCAGTCGGTTATTCCACGAAGGGAAAAACCGGTATTGAGTCACTCACAAATTTCTATCTCATGAAATCGAGCGCGAATCCTGTCGCCCGCGTCGCAAATGAGCTTACAGAGACAAAAAGCCCGGGTGATAATGTCACGATATCTCTCGATGCGGGTCTTCAGCAAACTGCCTATGAGGCGCTGGGAGATCATGCTGGCGCAGTCATCGCGATGGATCCCATGACAGGCTATATACTCTGCATGGTTTCGAAGCCCAGCTTTGATCCGAACACGATTGTCGATGCGTGGGATGCCATCGTCAATGATCCGAATCAAAACGGTGAGCTCCTGAACCGTTGCACCCAGGGCTTATATGCACCGGGTTCTACCTTCAAGATTTTCATGACTCTTGCATATCTTCGGGAGCATGGAGATGATCCGTCGGGCTTTCAGTTTCATTGCACCGGTGCCTATCAGGATCCGTCTGATGATAAATATATCGTACACTGTTTTGATGGGGAAGTGCACGGACAGGAGGATCTTTCTGAAGCCTTTGCAAACTCCTGTAATGCTGCTTTTTCGGAGATGGGAACAACCATCGACCGAACAGAGCTCCGAAAGCTGTGCGACAGTATGTATTTCAATGAAGACCTGCCGATTGCGCTCACGAAGAGCCGCAGCCGCTTTACCGTGGATGCGACGACCGATACATGGACTATGATGCAGACCGCAATCGGACAGGGAAATACGATGATGAGTCCGCTTCACAGTGTACTGATCACAGCAGCCATCGCCAATGGCGGTATCTCGATGGAACCGCAGCTTCTCATGCAGATTACATCTTCAGATGGTGAAATCGTGCGTACTTTCAATTGGCAGGATGGCAATAGAAAAACGCTCATGAATCAAGAGGAGGCTTCTGTTCTTGCAAGCTACATGCGAAAGGTCGTGACAGATGGCACCGCCTCCAGACTAAGGGATGCTTCTTACGAGGCAGCTGGAAAGACCGGCTCCGCAGAAGTAACAAAGGATGGTATAACAAAAACAAATGCTTGGTTTACGGGCTTTGCTCCGTATTCCTCACCGCGTATTGCGGTCTGTGTTGTCGTAGAGGATGGAGAAACCGGTGGGCGCACAGCAGTGCCGATTGCGAAAAAGGTAATGGACTACTGGATACAAAAGGGTCAATGATTACATTTTTCGGGCTGGATGCTTATATCCAACAAGCAGCAATATTTTCTCTGCCAGATTTAAAGAAAATTATTTCCTTTTCTGCTGGAAACTTCTTTTCTGAAATGGTATGATATAGATAATTGAAAAGAAATCGAGGTGGCTTTTATGAAGGTCAATTATGTAACAATATCAAGAGAGTACGGATCCGGCGGACGCGAGATCGGAAAAAAGCTAAGTGAAAAACTTGGGATCCCGTGCTATGACAAGGAAATCATCGAGGAGACTGCATTTAAGACAGGCTTTGCAGAAGAATATGTTAAAAAGCAGGGTGAATATGCCAATGCGCGAAACTGGCTGGAATATTCCTTCTCCTCCAGAAATTCCTATGGTATGAGTCCTGAGGATTATTTGTGGGCGAAACAAAGAGAGGTTATCCTGGATCTCGTTAAGAAGGGTCCGTGCGTCATCGTAGGCAGATGTGCAGATTACATCCTGCGGGATCGCACCGATGTTCTTAACGTATTTATTCATGCTGATTATAAATATCGTCGTCATCGCATCACAGATATTTACAAGGATCCTGAACATACGGAAAAGATGCTGAATGATATCGATAAAAAGAGAAAATTTAATTATAAATATTATACTGAACAGGAGTGGGGCAAGTCACAGAATTATGACCTGACCCTATCGAGCAGCGCACTCGGACTGGATCAATGTGTAGACTTAATCTATGGTGTCGTCGAGAAAGGACTTGAAAGATAAACTGATTTCTCTTTTCTCCTTTCATAGGCGTCCTCCATCTCTAAAGATGGAGGACGTCTTTTTTTGGCCTTCATCTTTTGAGAAAAGATGCTATTGACACAAACGGTCTTGGAAATTTACACTATATAAATTATGGCAGGTAGAAATCAGCGGAGACATACACCGCAGAAAAATTATAAAAGTACGTCGTCATACTCTCGAAGGGCATCGAATGGACATACGGTATCGATTACCAGATCGAAACGGATGTCGACGGGATATAGGAGAACGGCAGCCAAAAACCAAGACGTTTCAGCCGGCAGAAGGAGTCATTATACCGGACCACGGGCGGAACGACAGCATCGAGGGGAAAGACGATATTATTTCATGGATGAAGAAGAGGATTTATGGCTTAGCCCTTTACCCTCTCAATTTCAGCATACACAAGCATACGAAGAGGCTAAGGAGGATGCCTCGGTAAAGGGCCCCTCTGTGCGCTTCAGAAGCCGGAAAAGAGAGCTAGCCCCGGAGGCAACTGAGCCAAAGCGGGGTCTTCCGACAAGAACGGAGCGTTATCAGACCGAATACCGGGTAACGGGACGGACAGGCATGGAATCAACCGGTCAGAATCTGCCACTGGATGAACTGATCGCGCAGGACGGACATTTTCGTAATACGAGCTCTCCGTATGAAGAGGAAGAGGATATTCGAAACAGAACCCATCTCTTTTTCAATACGAGAAAAAGTGGTTATCAGGGTGAACGTAGTGCGAGACTCCTTAGAAGCTCGCATAGAGTTTCTGTCGAAGGAAAGCATCAGGACGTGACACCAGTGTTTAAAAACCCTGGACATTCGAGAAAAAGAAGGAAGAAAAAGCCGAGCGTTATGCCAGTCTTTATCGTCCTTTTTCTTGTATTGTGTCTCGAGTCTTTGGCACTGTATATGATTCGTTCAAACCCGGAGGCGCTTGATGTCTTACGACAGCAGCTTCCATCTTATCAAAGGATGGTCGAGGAGCGGAAGCTTAGAAACACGCCGGCTTTAAGAAAGGACGCAGGTGAAGAGGAAACGACAGGCGAAAGTCCGTCACAGACAGAAACTGCCATGACACTTAAGGAGTCCGTAGAAACTGTTGCGCCGCTTTATATTGAGCAGGAAACGGAAACCGAGTCCGTATCGGATCAGTCTCCGGTATCGCTTGTATTTTCAGGAGATATTTATTTATCCAGCCATGTATTAAATGCCTACGACGCAGGCGGGATCCAGGGTGTCGTTTCACCTCAGTATTTAAGCATTCTGACAAATGCAGATTACTTTGTTGCAAATGAGGAGTTTCCTTTTAGTCTTAAAGGAACTGCACAGGATAAGACGTATACCTTCCGTGTCCCACCAGACAGAGTTTCTTTGCTAAAGGATATGGGACTGGATCTCGTGACGCTGGCAAATAATCATTCTCTCGATTTCGGCAGTACTGCACTTCTGGACACTTTGGAAACACTTGATCAGGCAGGGATACGGCATATAGGTGCCGGAAAGAATCTATCGGATGCGGAAGCTCCTGTGACTGTCAGCATGCATGGGAAAAAGATTGCCTTTATCGGTGCTACACGTGTGATCCCCGATGCCTCCTGGGCAGCAAGTAAGACCAGTGCAGGCGTTTTTTCTGCCTATGATAGTGGAAAGGAATTGCAGAAGGAAATCAAGGCAATTCGAAATGATGTGGATTATGTCATCGTTTATATGCACTGGGGTCTCGAACGTATGACCGTCCCGAATGACTATCAGATGGAGCTTTCACATGCTGCGGTAGATGCAGGAGCGGATCTGGTCATCGGCGCACATCCACATGTGCTGCAAGGCATAGAATATTACCGTGGTGTACCGGTGGTCTATAGCCTCGGAAATTTTGTATTCGGCAGTCAGATTCCGTCTACAGCACTCCTTAAGGTTACACTATCCGGATCTAAGATTGATACAACGTCTGGCGTCGATAAGGGTATGACACTAGAACTTATTCCCGGAAAATCAGGTGCAGGCTATACGAGCGCACTTAGCGATGAAGCAGCCATCGGACAGTTCTACCGCAATATGGAAGCGATATCCGATGAAATCCCGGATAGCACTGGTATAAAAATTTCAAGTGATGGCCTGATTGAACCGTCGGCTTGAAATTTAAGGTAAAGGGGCAACGCTGCCACTGGAAAATTAAGGCAACGCTGCCACTGGAAAATTAAACTTTACAATCAGAAAAGGCTGTGCTATATTAAACAGGCTGTTCGGAAGCAAAAGGACATGCTACTGTAGCACAGTTGGTAGTGCATCTGATTCGTAATCAGAAGGTCACCAGTTCAAGTCTGGTCAGTAGCTCGAAAAGACTGTCACAGATTTGTGGCAGTCTTTTATCGTAATAAACCTTATTTTTCATGCCATACAGGCAGGGAGTACTATGCAAAAGGGTATGTTTGATTTCAAGTCATTTTTTCATAAAAATAGAGTAGCGATTACAGGTGGTACTGGTGCATTGGCACTTGTTTTGGTTCTTGCAGCAGCTTTTTCTGGAAGTGGCAAGAAGACTGTGGAGGAAACAGAGGCATCTGAAAGCGTCGTAGATACAAGTGCGGTAGAAACGACGGAGGCGGCTGCACCAGCCGAGGGCTTTTATCAGAAGCTTTCAGCGGGAGAGTCTGTTAATGTACTTGTGCTTGGAGACAGCTTCCTAAATGGCACGGATGGTGAAACAGCGGACAACTCCTTTATCACGATGCTCGAGGAAGCGATGTCAGAGAAATACGAAGATGTTTCTTTTGATATTGAGACATTCCCGAAGGGCAATGGCGTATACAGCGGTTATGTTACAGCGAAGCAGCTGGTTGATCCTTATGACGCTGTCATCCTTGCTTATGGTATGGATGATACACCGGAAGTCTTTCCGGTATTTTATGAAGCTATGCTTCGTGCAATACGCACGACCTCACCAGAGGCTGCTTTCATCATGCTTTCCGATCCGTCTTCCGTGACAGCGGCTTCTGGCAACGCACAGGCAAACAAGAGTGAAATCGCAGCGCTTTCCGATGCCTACCATGCAGTATATCTCGATCTTGGCGCTACGCTTTCGGATGCAGCATCGACAGCCGGCACGGACGGTCTTTATCAGAATGCTGATGGCCAGAAGGCTATGGCGGATGCAGTACTTGCAAAAATCGATGAAGAAGCAGCTGCGGGCGCAACGGTTTCTACGGATGAGGTCGCACCGGTAACAGAGGGTGTCGAAGCCCTGGATTCTTTTGTCTACATTTCCTCAGGCGAATTCACAGAGGTCAATGATACAACATATGAATTGACAGCGGATATGATGACGGATGAAGATGGCAACCCTGTCATGGGCGTTCTCGGAATCGATTATTCTTATCTGACCGGAAGCAATGATGTCTATATCACATCCGACGGAGAACCCTTCGGACGGCATACTGTGGATTATAGTGGCATGCAGGCTGCACAGCAGATTCTCCCGGTTAATGACAATCTAAACACGACGGACCATCTTACTGTTGTATTTGGCACACCGGAGGAAGCCGGCACCTTCACAGGGATTATTCTCTCCGGCAATGTAACACTTCCGGATTCCTATGACCAGTTTGAATCGATGGAGGTAAAGGAGCTTAGTGCCGAAGAACTTGATGACGATAGCGCCGAAGATGATTCGTCCGATGACGGTGGTATCTCGGCAGAGGACGTATTCGGTCCGGAGGTTTCTGATGAAGAAAATGAGGCGCCTGCACCGGCACCCACCACTGCTTCTGCTGGCGGCTATCAGGAGGGACAGATCATCGAGAAGGATGGTGTAAAGTACGAGTTTTCTGACGGTCAGCTTTGGGAGCTTGAAGATGACAGTTCTCAAAACGAAACGGAAGATGCCGGTGTGGTATCCCAGGGCACCGATCGCCCTGGCTATGCAACGTCTGTCGTCAGAAATAAGATTAAGATTAAGACAACAGAGGCGGCCACCGGTGATGAAACGACTGCAGCGGCAGCACCAGCTGGTCCGGGCGCTTAATACTTTGCAGAATGTGTTTCAAAGCTATGGCCTTATGGCAAAATTTTCGACTGGGTGAAGGAATCTATGGCGATAGCCTGATGCTTGACAGGAGTGATCTTAACAGTGACATTTTAGGATGGCGCTGTGCGGATCACTCCTGCTTTATATTGACAATTTTCAAAAAAGCTCGTAGTGTGAAGCTGACAAAATGGAGCGTGAAGCATGCTGTATGACAAGGATATCCGCGAACCGCTTTTTTTCTTTCTAGAGGAAAGACTCGGTAGGATACGTATTATCGAAGAAAAAAATATGGGCGGTTCGCGGGCTGATGTAGTCATTGTGACAGAAGAAGAGCTCATCGGACTCGAAATCAAATCGGATGCCGATACCTATCAAAGACTGCCCGGTCAGGTAAAGGACTATGATCAGTATTTTGACCGGAATATTATCGCTGTCGGCAGTCATCATGCAGAGCATGTCGCAGAGCATGTACCGACCCACTGGGGGATTATTACCATCGATGAAATCGAGGGGAAACCGGATTTTTATCTTCTACGTACGCCAAGGGAAAATTCGAAATGCAGTCTTGAAAAAAAGCTGTCACTTTTATGGCGGTCGGAGCTGAATGCCCTCGTTTCAAGGCATCTTCAATACAAATATGAGGGTCTTTCTAAAAGAGCTGTCGCAAAAAAGCTTCTGGAACAGGTTGATGAGGACATACTTAACCCGGAAATCTCCGCACTTCTTTTTGACAGAGACTATACAGCGCTTTCACCGTCATTGAAAAGAAAATATCATAAAAAGGGGCCACGGCTCCATGTGCGTCATATCGTGCGTCATGCCGGAAGAAAGAGAAAATAATCCTATGATTTATACAGTCACGATGAATCCTTCACTTGATTATTTTGTCAAGATGAAGAATTTCGAATTTGGAAAAACAAATCGAACGGAACATGAGAACATGCAGCCGGGTGGCAAAGGTCTCAATGTTTCCATCATGCTGAGAAAGCTTTCGATTCCCTCTGAGGCGGTTCTTTTTACAGGAGGCTTCGTCGGCTCTGAGATTCTCAAGCGTTTGCAGGCCGCAGATATTCTTACGAATCCGATTCCTGTTGAGGGCGATTCCAGGATCAATGTGAAGCTTGAGGATTTTGAGGGCACGGAGATCAACGGAAAAGGGCCGGTGGTTTCTCCGGAGGACGTTAATGCCTTGTTGGCAGGACTTTCTGCTCTTAGTGATGGAGATGTCCTCGTGCTGGGCGGTTCGATTCCGACGGGTGTACCGGTTGATATCTACGAAAAGCTCATCATGATGGCAAAGGGCATTGCCGGTGATAATATTCAGGATGAAGACAGATGTGCGCATTGGTTCCCGAGTTATCCTGAAACGGAAAAGCCTGAAGCACCGGAACATGGTATCATGACGCTCGTGGATACCTCCGGGCAGGCACTTCTTGATACACTGCCATACCATCCTTTTCTCATTAAGCCGAATGAAGACGAACTTTCGGAGCTTTTTTCACGTGAGCTCTACTTCGAACAGGATATCGAGGATGCAGCTAGAACCTTGCAGGGGCGTGGCGCTGTCAATGTTTTGGTCTCTCTAGGAAACAGGGGCGCAGTGCTTGTCGATGAAAATGGTGCGGTGCATACGGCACGAGCGCCGAAGGGACGGGCAGTAAATGCGGTCGGTGCCGGTGACAGTATGGTAGCCGGCTTTCTATATGGTTTAAAAGCTTTTGGCAATTATGAGGATGCTTTTTTATATAGTGTTGCCACCGGATCGGCTGCGGCTTTTTCTTTGAGCTTCCCGGATAAACAGGATATTGATGTGATCTATCAGGATTTTCTCAGCAATCGAAGATAATTTTGAATAAGAATCAGTCGTTTTTGCGTTGACGGTATATAGATCGATTTTTATAATAAGTTTGTGATAAAAATAACAGAGCAATGGAAGCGCTCTGCTAAGGAGGGACAAAATGGATCAAAGCTTTGTTACGGAGGCGGCGAAGGCTTTTCAGGAGAAGTTCGGTTCACTGGAAGGAGCTTATGCCTATTTTGCACCGGGACGTGTCAATCTGATCGGTGAGCATACGGACTATAACGGCGGACATGTATTTCCATGCGCACTTACGATTGGCACTTATGCGGTTGCGAAGAAGAGAAAGGACCGAAAACTTCGGTTTTACAGCACGAATCTTTCCCGTATCGGTGTCGTCGAGACGTCACTTGATGACTTAAAACCACTGCACGATGACAGCTGGACAGCGTATCCGAAGGGTGTGATCTGGGCGTTCGAGGGCCGTGGCATGAAGCTTGACAGCGGCCTTGATATGGTCGTATGCGGCAATATTCCAAACGGCTCCGGTTTAAGCTCTAGTGCTTCTCTTGAGGTACTGACTGGTTTTATCCTTCGTGATCTTTTTGGATTTACGGTTACGAATCAGGACCTTGCCCTCATCGGACAGTATTCTGAAAACAATTACAATGGCATGAACTGCGGCATCATGGATCAGTTTGCCAGTGCTATGGGTAAAAAGGATCATGCGATCTTCCTCGACTGTGCGACATTAAATTATCAGTATGCACCGGTCGTCCTGAATGGCATGAAGCTTGTTGTGACCAATACGAATAAAAAGCATAAGCTTGTCGGCTCCGCCTACAATGACCGTAGAAGAGAATGTGAGACCGCGACGAAGCTTTTACATGATGCATGCGGCATCAATACCCTCGGGGATCTTTCCAATGAGGAATTTGAGAAAAATAAATCCGTCCTGACAGATCCTGTCATCCGGAAGCGTGCACGCCATGCTGTTTATGAAAATAATCGTACGCTGGAGGCAGTCGAAGCACTGAAGAAGGGGGACCTCGAAACCTTCGGCAAGCTTATGAATGAATCTCATGTTTCCCTTCGGGATGATTTCGAAGTCAGCTGTCCGGAGCTTGATGTACTGGCAGAAGAAGCCTGGAAGGTACCTGGTGTTCTTGGCTCCCGTATGACAGGCGCCGGCTTCGGCGGCTGCACGGTATCGATCGTAAAGGATGAAGCAATTGAAGATTTTAAGGCTACAGTAGGGGATGCATATCGCAGGACAGTTGGCTATGATTGCACATTCTATATTGTCAGCATCGGTGATGGCCCTGAAAAGCTTACAATTTCTGAAGAGGAGGAGAAATCATGAATATTCTTGTAACGGGCGGTGCAGGCTATATCGGCAGTCATACCTGCGTCGAGCTTCTTGATGCAGGCTATGATGTGGTCATTTATGATAATCTGTATAATTCGAATAAAAAGGCTGTTGACCGGATCGAAAGCATTACTGGTAAAAAAGTAAAGTTCTACCAGGATGATATGCTGGACAAGGATGCGCTTGAGAAGGTATTTCAAGAAAATAAGATCGATGCCGTCATTCATTTTGCGGGGCTGAAGGCTGTCGGCGAGTCTGTGCATAAGCCGATTGAATATTATGAGACAAATATCGGCGGCACGCTGAAGCTTGTGGATGTCATGCGGAAACACGGCTGTAAGAATATCATTTTCTCCTCCTCTGCGACAGTATATGGTGATCCGGCGGAGATTCCAATTACGGAAAACTGTCCGAAGGGCACCTGCACAAATCCGTATGGCTGGACGAAATGGATGCAGGAACAGATCCTTACCGATATTCATACAGCGGATCCTGAATGGAATGTGATCCTGCTTCGGTACTTTAATCCGATTGGTGCGCATAAGTCCGGCCTTCTCGGCGAGGATCCGAAGGGTATCCCGAACAACCTGCTTCCGTATGTTGCGCAGGTTGCCATCGGCAAGCTTCCGTGCATCAATGTCTTCGGCAATGACTATCCGACACCGGATGGCACAGGTGTCCGCGACTATATTCATGTTGTCGATCTTGCAAGAGGTCACGTCAAGGCAATTGAGCGCCTCGCAAAACACGATGGTGTTTTCATCTGTAACCTTGGTACCGGTCACGGTTATTCCGTTCTTGATGTTATCCATGCCTTTGAAAAGGCCTGTGGTAAGGAGCTTCCGTACAAGATCTGTCCGCGTCGTGACGGCGATGTACCAACCTGTTATTCAAGCTCTGAGAAAGCGGAAAAGGAGCTTGGCTGGAAGGCTGAATACGATCTCGATGATATGTGCCGTGACAGCTGGAACTGGCAGTCGAAGAATCCGGACGGTTACAATTCCTGATAAGATCCGGCTTTCATATGTAGAGTACAGGGAGGATGCGGCCGGTGAAAACATTGGCCGCAAATATTTAAATTTTGATATAGTGGAGAGCTTATGGAAATTCAGGAAGCAATCAAGGATTTGTGTGCGTATAGTGTGAAGACAGGACTGATCGAGGAGGGAGATATCATCTGGGCTCTCAATACGATCATCCGGGAGCTCGGAATCGATGCCGTCGATGCGACGAGAGAGGATGTGCTTCAGGAAGCGGACAGCATTCCCTTTGATCTTACGGAGATGCAGGAGGATAAGAAGTTTCATCCGCTCGGTACCATCGAGGGCGGTGATTATCTTGAACATGTGCTTAAGGACATCGATGATTATGCCGTGGAGAAGGGCCTCACAGATGGGGAATCGACACTGTTCCGTGATCTTTTCGATACGAAGCTCATGGGTGATCTGACACCGCGGCCTTCGGAAGTTCAGGCACGTTTTGATACACTCTATGAAGAAAGCCCGGAGGAGGCGACAAACTGGTATTATACGTTCTCACGGGATACCGACTATATCCGCCGATATCGTGTACGGAAGGATCTCAAATGGAAGACGGCGACAGAGTATGGAGATCTCGATATCACGATCAATCTCTCAAAGCCGGAGAAGGATCCGAAGGCGATTGCAGCTGCCGGTAAAGCAAAGCAGACCGGGTATCCGAAGTGCCAGCTTTGCCATGAGTGCGAGGGCTATGCCGGCCGCGTGGATTATCCTGCAAGAGAAAATCATAGGATCATCCCGATCGAAATCTGCGGGCAGGAGTGGGGCTTCCAGTATTCCCCCTACGTCTATTATAACGAGCACTGTATCGTGTTGAACGCAAAGCACACACCGATGAAGATTGACAAGAGCGCGTTTCTTAAGCTCTTTGATTTCGTGCGTCAGTTCCCGCATTATTTTGTAGGTTCCAATGCTGACCTGCCGATCGTCGGTGGCTCGATCCTTGCACATGAACACTTCCAGGGTGGCCATTATGAGTTTGCGATGGCGAAGGCACCAGTGGAAAGAAGCTTTACGGTAAAAGGCTATGAAGATGTAAAGGCCGGTATCGTAAAGTGGCCGATGTCGGTCATTCGTCTAAGCGGTACGGACACAGGGAGACTGGCAGAGCTTGCAGATCATATCCTTGTAAGCTGGCGCGGCTATACAGATCCGGATGCTTTTATCTTTGCGGAGACTGATGGTACGCCCCATTCGACGATCACACCGATCGCAAGGAAGCGCGGCGACCATCATATCAAGAAGGAAAATATTGGTCTTATCGAGGTGATGGGACTTGCCGTGCTTCCGGCGAGACTAAAGGATGAGATGTTTGCGCTTAGAGATGCGATCCTCGATGGAAAGGATATTCGTGCCGATGAGGCACTGAAAAAGCATGCCGACTGGGCGGATGGCTTCATAAAAAATTATCAGGATAGAGGTATTGCACTTGGACAGGATAATATCGATGCTATTCTTAAGGCTGAGATTGGAGATGTGTTCCTTAGAGTTCTTCTCGATGCCGGCGTTTATAAGAGGACAGAAGAAGGACAGAAAGCCTTTGACCGATTTATCAAGACGCTATAAGATAGAACTATAAATATTTGTCTTGAAATGTGCGGATGAGCGTGAAGCGCCAGAACGCATTACGAGACGGATCGTAGGATGAAGGAAGCATTGTCCTTAATGAATCAAGATTGATGGAGGCGTTTATGCTGTATGGAGCTCTAGAAGCTGGCGGCACAGATGAGACCGGTAAGATTTATGAGCAGATTTCTATCCCGACGATTGAACCGGAGATTACGATGCCGAAGATCATCGAATATTTTAAGGATAAGGAGATTAAGGCGCTGGGAATCGCCTGTTTCGGGCCGGTCGATTTGAATCCCGCTTCAGAGACCTACGGCTATATCACGACGACGCCTAAGCTTAAATGGGCAAATTTCGATATCGTCGGTACCATGAAAAGCGCACTTCATGTCCCGGTTGGGTTTGATACGGATGTCAATGGCTCGCTTCTTGGTGAAGTGACCTTCGGACAGGCAAAGGGCCTGACGGATGCCCTGTATCTGACGATCGGTACCGGCATCGGCGGCGGTGTTATGACAAATGGAAGGCTTCTGCATGGCATGCTGCACCCGGAGCTCGGGCACATGAAGATGATTGTGCATCCGAAGGATACCTACAAGGGACATTGTCCGTTCCATGGTACCTGCTTCGAGGGTCTGGCGGCAGGGCCTGCCATTGAGGACCGGTGGGGGAAAAAGGCAATCGAGCTAAAGGATGATGCCTTTGTTTGGGAACTCGAGGCTTACTACATCGCACAGGCACTCCATACATTGATTCTGACCTTGAGCCCTGAAATCATCATCCTTGGCGGCGGAGTGATGCATCAGACGCAGCTTTTCCCGTTGATCCGCAGGATGACGTTGGAAAACCTGAACGGCTATTTAAAGACGAAAGAACTCTCGGATATCGATCATTACATCGTACCAGCAAGCCTTCATGATGACCAGGGTATCCTCGGCTGCGTAAAGCTTGCTATAGACGCAGAATAATTTTATATCGCCTGAATACTATGACGCTATAGACACTGGTGACTAAGAACAGGCCTGCACGGCTACATTTTTAAATGTTGCTGTGCGGGCTTAATGTTTGTCGCCAGTGTTGTTATTAATTTAAACGAAAATTATTTCCGATTTCACTTGGCATAAAGACAATTTGTTCTTGTTATATTGCCTCCGACAATATATAATTATTGTATATGTTTAACAGAGATTACGGTCGTTTTTTGCCTGTCTTTTGTCATTTTTACAGATTGGGGAGATATTTCACGCATGAAGAGAGGTCGTAAGGTCACGGAAGCGGTTCCAGAAAAGGATGTCCTGAAGGCAAAGGCTTCAGCAGAGAAAAAGCCGGTAGTCGAGAAAAAGCCGGTAGTCGAGAAAAAGCCGGTAGTCGAGAAAAAGCCGGTAGTCGAGAAAAAGCCGGTAGTCGAGAAAAAGCCGGTAGTCGAGAAGAAACTGGAGATTGAAAAGAAACCAGTAGCTGAGAAGAAATCAGCGGTTGAAAAGAAAACTGCGGTTGACAGAAAGACGTCAGCGGAAAAGGCTTCTGAGACGGATGTCGTAGAGGTTGAAGCACGTGGACTCAGTGTAGAGGAAATCTTTGAAGAGCGGCTCCGTAAGCATTATGATGAGATGAAGTGGCTCTATATGGAGCTGTACGGCGATCAGCATGCCTTTGACTATTTTGTTTCTATGCTGCGTGAATATTATAACGAGCGTAGTGCGGTTCTTAAGGAGTGGGATGAAGCCAGAGAGCTCGTACCAGACTGGTACCGCGGCAATGAGATGCTCGGGATGCAGATGTATGTCAACTGCTTTGGAAATACACTGAAGGGTGTAGAGAAGCATATTGATTATGTGAAAGAATCCGGCGCCAACTACATCCATCTGATGCCGCTTCTAGAGAGTCCTGAAGGAAGATCAGACGGTGGCTATGCCGTTTCTGATTTCCGAAAGGTCGATCCGAAGCTCGGTACGATGGAAGATCTTTCAGATCTGACCGGCAAGTGCCATGAAAATGGTATCAGTGTCTGCATGGATTTCGTCATGAATCATACCTCAGAGGATCATGAATGGGCGAAGCGCGCAAAGGCTGGTGAAAAGGAATATCAGGACCGATATTTCTTCTTCGACAACTGGAATATCCCGAATGAATTCGAAAAGACTGTACCGCAGGTTTTCCCGCAGACAGCACCCGGTAACTTCACATGGTGTGAGGAAGCCGGAAAGGTCGTGATGACGACCTTCTATCCGTATCAGTGGGATCTCAATTACCGTAATCCGACTGTGTTCAATGATATGACCGCGAATATGCTGAATCTCTGCAATCACGGTATCGATATCATCCGTCTGGATGCTACGCCATATATCTGGAAAACACTCGGCACCTCCTGCCGGAACCTTCCCGAGGTGCATACCCTTGTCCGTATCATGCGGATGGCATCCGAGATCGTCTGCCCGGGCACATTGCTTCTCGGCGAGATCGTCATGGAGCCGTCGAAGGTTGTGCCATATTTCGGTACGGTTGAGAAACCGGAATGTCACATGCTTTACAATGTCACGACGATGGCCTCCACGTGGCATACGGTGGCGACGAAGGATGTCCGGCTCATGAAGCATCAGCTTGCCCAGGTATTTGCACTGCCGAAGGAATATATATTCTTAAATTATCTTCGCTGCCATGATGACATCGGCTGGGGTCTGGACTATCCCTTCTTAAAGCAGTTTGGTGTGGACGAGATTGACCACAAAAAGTTTCTCAATGACTACTTCCAGGGCTACTATCCGGGCTCAGATGCACGGGGCGAGCTGTATAACAATGACCCGAAGCTCCATGATGCAAGACTTTGCGGCACAACCGCTTCACTCTGTGGCATCGAGGCCGCGGAGTATGAGAAAAACCCTGCGAAGCTTCAGCGTGGCATCAAGCTTGATCTGATGCTTCATGCTTTTCTTCTTACGCAGAGCGGCATTCCGATCATCTATTCCGGCGATGAGATCGGTCAGCTCAATGACTACACCTATCACGAGAACGCTTTAAAATGGGATGATTCAAGATATATTCACCGTGGTGATTTCAACTGGGATGCTGCAAAGAAAAGAAATAATCCAAACACCCGTGAAGGACAGATCTTCCATGGCATCCAGAGACTCCTCAAGATCCGACAGAATACGGCTGTATTTGATTCAAAGGCGGACTGCTGGGTTGTAGAGACGTACAATGATCACATCCTCGGCATCGGCCGCTACTATATGGGTGAAAAGATGATCGGTCTTTTCAACTTCTCTCCGTTTGATGAGACGGCATGGATCAATGAAGACGGCGATTATCATGATATGCTGACGGGAGATCCCAGAGAAGCAAAAGCCGTCGGTGTACCGGGCTATGATTTTGCCTGGCTCATGGTGAAGCTGTTGTAAAGAAAATGAATTGTTAGCGATTTCCCTTTACTTGCTTTATCAGGCGAAGGGATGGAGTCGTCATCATAAATCCATTAAGGAAGAGAGTATCCATGAACAAGCTGATTTTTGTAGATATCGATGGAACATTGACACCGGCCGGCACAAATGTGCCGCCTGACAGTGCCCTTCTGGCGATACGGAAGGCACAGCAGGCGGGCAATCGTGTTCTGCTTTGTACCGGTAGAAATGTCGATATGCTGAAGCCGCTTTTAAAATACGGCTTCGATGGCATCATCGGAAGCTCCGGCGGCTATGTTGCCGTAAGGATTCCGGAGGAAGAGAAGGATAGAGAAGCTGCTGGTACCTATGTGGAGACACTGTCGGATGTTGAAGGCTATTATCGGGTGCTTTATGACCATCCAATCTCCAGAGAACAGCAGGAAATCGCTGTGACAACACTCCATAACAATGGTGTATTCTGTACGATAGAGGGAAAGACCGGCTCCTTCGGAGATGAAAACCTGAAGGATTTTCTCGATGGTACGGAGGGCGGTAACTCGGAGATTGAACGCTGGCGGAAGGCACTGGCCGGAAATCTCGGCATCAAGCCGATGAGTCAGTATGATGGTCAGCCGATTTACAAGGTTGTGATGATGGCGAGAGACCTCAGCCAGTTCGATGAATGCAGGGCGCTTCTTGAAAAGGATTTCCAGTTTGTTCTTCAGGATGTACCGGCACATGGCTGCGTAAATGGTGAGCTCGTAAACAGAGCATTTGATAAGGGCAAGGGCTGCGTCCGTGCGGCGGAATATTATCATGTTCCGATGTCCGATACCTACGGCTTTGGCGACAGTATGAACGATCTAGAGATGATTCTTGCCGTCGGCACCTCTGTATGTATGGAAAACGGTTCTCCGGCACTCAAGGAAAAATGTAAGCTCATCTGCCCGGCTGTTACGGATGACGGACTCTATAAGGCTTTTGACCAGCTTGGTTTGTTTGCCTGATGTAGGCATTGGAATCGTATTTTACAGCGGTTGCTGTCAAAATAAATAAACATTTGTGAGCTGTTCTCGGGAGAAAGGAGACAGCAGGAAGGGGCGCAATATGGCACTGGATTACAGGAAATGCGCGCAGGAGATTGTGGACCACATCGGAGGACGTGATAATGTGGCCCAGGCGGCGCATTGTGCAACAAGATTACGACTCGTGATCAAGGACAACTCGAAGGTTGACAAGGAATACCTCGATAATGTCGAAGGCGTAAAGGGTATGTTCGAGTCGAATGGCCAGCTGCAGCTGATCATCGGCACTGGCACCGTCAACAAGGTATATGACGAATTTCTTGACATTACCGGTATGACAGCAGCAACAAAGGATGATGTCAAGGCAGCTGCTGCCGCGAAACAGCCGCTTTGGAAGAGACTTCTGAAGCCGATTGGCGATGTTTTCGTGCCGATTCTTCCGGCTATCGTCGCTTCCGGTCTCATGATGGGTCTCGTCGAAGCCTTAGGTAAAGCGATTCCTGGCTTTGCCGGCTCAGACTGGTATGCGTTCCTTGATATGGCATCGAATACAGCCTTTGCGTTCCTGCCGGTTATCGTCGCTGTGTCTGCAGCCCGTGTGTTCGGTGGCAATATTTTCCTCGGTGCGGTCATCGGCCTCATGATGGTGCATGGCAGTCTCCTGAATGGATGGAATGTCGGTTCCTATGAGCAGATCGCGAAGTTCTTCGGTCTTACGATGGAAGGCCAGAGTCCATATGCCTATGACTGGGCTGCATTTTCTGCACTTTCGGCAGATGCCCAGAAGGCTCTTGCTGCAGCGAATGGTATCGCCATCCCGAAATGGCACCTGTTCGGACCTATCCTGCCGATCACACGTTCTGGCTATCAGGGCCATGTTATCCCGGTTATGCTGGCGGTCTTCTTCATGTGCAAGATTGAAAAATGGCTGCATGAACATGTGCCGGAGATGCTCGACCTCTTTATCACGCCGCTCTGCACTGTTCTTTCCACTGCGCTTGTTACCTTCACGATCATCGGACCGATCTTCTCGAATCTCGAGACCCTCGTTCTTCATGGCGCGGAGATTCTCGTGCATAATCCGATCGGTGCGATGATCATGGGCGCCATCTATCCGGTAACCGTCGTGATGGGTCTTCATCATATGTACAATGTCATCGAAGCCGGCATGCTTTCTTCTGTTGGCTTGAACACCTGGATGCCGATCGCGAGTGCTGCAAACTTCGCTCAGTTTGGCGCCTGCCTTGCAGTTGGTCTCAAGACGAAGAAGGATAAGACGAAGGTTGTAGCGGTTCCATCCGCACTATCTGCATCCCTCGGTATCACAGAGCCGGCAATCTTCGGTGTGAACATGCGTTTCTTTAAGCCGTTCGTAGCTGGTATGGTCGGCGGCGCTATCGGTTCCATCTTCGGTGCAATTTCCGGCATCGGTGCGACGGCTTATGGTGTAACGGGTATTCCTGGATATCTTACAATCAACAATCCGCTTGTTTATACGATTCTTCTCCTGATCTCCGGTGGTGTAGCCTTTGCAGGCACCTGGATGTTCTGGCACGAGGATGAACCGGATCAGAAGAAGGTTGAGAAGGAAATTAAAGAAGAAAAGGCTGATACCCCTGCGAAGGAGGCCTTTGATCAGATTCCGGTTATCACATGTAAGGCTGGTGAGGTACTGCAGCCGGTAAAGGGATCCTTCGTAAAGCAGGAGGACATCCCGGATGAAACCTTCGCCGCCGGCGTACTTGGCGCGGGGCTTGGCATCGAGCCGGAGGATGAAACGGTATTCGCACCATGCGATGGCGAGATTTCCTCTGTCGCCGAATCGAAGCATGCGATCGGTGTGACAGGACCGAATGACATGGAAATCCTTATCCATGTCGGTGTCGATACTGTCGCGATGAATGGTGAAGGCTTCGAGCCGCTTGTAAAGGAAGGCGATCATGTGACGAAGGGCCAACCGATTCTTCATTTCTCGAAGGAAAAAATCAAGGCAGCCGGTCATCCGGATGTTGTCGTCGTACTGCTCACAAACAGCGATGATTTTGAAGATGTTTCAGTAAAGGCATAAAACGGTTTTTCAAAGTAACAAGTACTTCGAAGGACAGATCAACATACCGATGCCAATGCCTACAGATGCAAACGCTAATGGAGGCATTGGCACCCTAAACAAGGTTTATCCCGGAGAGAATCCGGAACAAATAATTTTATATCGCCGGGGTTCCGGCAGAAGGAGTACAAAATGAAAGAAATCGAGTATAAAATCACAGATCCGAATGGTATTCATGCACGTCCGGCAGGCGTTCTCGTGAAGACCTTGAAGACCTTCGGAAGCAAGGTTACTGTTTTTAAGGATGATAAGAACTGTGATATGAAGAAGCTTCTTGCGCTCATGGGTATGGGCATCAAGCAGGGAGATACCATCAAGATTCAGGTTGAAGGTGATGACGAAGAGGCTTGCGCTAAGACGCTTCTAGATGCACTGAAGGAGAACTTCTGATATGCAGGTTGCAACAGGAAAAAGTGTTCTGAATGGTATCGCCATCGGAAAAATCAAGGTCTATACACCGCCAAAGGTTGAAATCAGTGAAGCCCTGACGGAGGACGTCGATAAGGAGCTCCAGCGCTTTGAGAATGCTCGGGAGAAGGCTATCGATCAGCAAAATGCGCTTTATGAAAAGGCTGTCATCGATGCTGGCGAGGATAGCGCAGAGGTTTTCTCTGTGCATGCTATGATGCTCGATGATGATGACCTCGTTGATGCGACGAAGGAAATCATTCAGACACAGAAGCACAATGCAGAATATGCCGTGAAGATCGCATTTAACAACCAGGCGCGAGTCTTCGCGGAGATGGACGATCCGTACATGAAGGAACGCTCTGCAGATATCTATGATATCCAGCAGGCTGTGCTCAATGTCCTGTTTGGCATCGATCCGGAGTCGATGCAAGGTACGGAGCCTTGTATCCTGGTGGCAAACGATCTGACGCCGTCCGAAACGGTACGTCTTGATAAGTCGCTGCTTCTCGGTATCATAACGCGTGAAGGTTCGCTTAACTCCCATACCGCAATCCTTGCCCGCTCGATGGGCATCCCGGCGCTTGTGAAGTGTGCAGATGTTGCTTCGAAGTGGGACGGACAGGATGCCATCATCGATGGCTACAATGGTTGTGTCTATGTAGATCCGACGCCGGATCTTCAGGAATCCTTAAAGAAAAAGCAGGAGGAGGACATCAAGCAGAAAGCACTGCTCAAGGGCTTGAAGGGTCAGCCGAATACGACAATTGACGGAAAGACAATCCAGGTTTACGCGAATATTGGCGGACCACAGGATATCGGACTTGTACAGCAGAACGATGCCGGCGGTGTCGGACTGTTCCGTTCTGAGTTCGTTTATCTCAACAGTCGTGATTATCCGACCGAGGAGGAACAGTTCAATGCTTACCGCCTGGCGGTCGAGACCCTCGCGCCGAAACTCGTCGTGATCCGTACCTGTGATATCGGTGCTGACAAGCAGGTTGACTATATGAATATGCCGAAGGAAGATAATCCGGCGATGGGTCTCCGTGCGATTCGTTTGTGCCTTACACACCGGGATTTCTTTAAGACCCAGCTCCGGGCACTGCTCCGGGCATCCGCTTATGGAAATTTGGGCATCATGTTCCCGATGATCATCTCGGCCAGAGAGCTTCATGAATGTAAGGAGCTTCTCGCCGAGTGTACGAAGGAGCTCGAAGATAAGGGCGTGCAGATTGGTAAATATCAGGTCGGCATCATGATCGAGACACCGGCAGCGGTACTGGTAGCCGATTCACTTGCCGAGGATTGCGATTTCTTCTCCATCGGTACCAATGACTTGACACAATACACATTGGCAATCGATCGTCAGAACGCATCGCTTGATTCTTTCCTCGACACGCATCATCCTGCTGTTCTTCGTGAGATTCAGATGACGATTGAGGCAGGTCATCGTCATGGTATCTGGGTTGGCATCTGCGGTGAGCTCGGTGCGGACCGGAGCTTGACGGAAACCTTCCTCCGGATGGGCATCGATGAGTTGAGTGTGAACCCAGTATCGGTTCTGCCTTTACGGAAACTCATCCGTGACACGGATCTCCGAAAGCCACCGAAGGAAACCGTGACAACCGCTTAAGAATAAAATTTTACATGGCCGTCGCTTGTAGATTTTGATGCAGGGATTGCCGTGTGACGCTGGACTACATGTCCGAACCGCTGAGGGGCGCTCTCAGAAGCCAGGGACGCCAAGTCTTAGCGCTATCCAGTCATTTCGAACTGGGCCGGCCCAATTCAGGAAAAATCAGAAGACATCGCAAGCGATGTCTTTGAACGCAAGCCTCCCCGCGCAAGCGCGGTACTCCGGGATAACCTTGAAGGGATTTTTCCTTCAATGGGCCTAGAAAATCCGGGGTTGTAACCCGGATTTTCTACCCTGTTCGAAATGGCTGTCTAGCTGAGACTTGCGTCAGAATGGTTTCTGAGAGCGCCCCTCAGCGGTTCGGACATGTAGTCCAGTGTCACACGGCAGTCCCTGCTTTTTACAACTTTGAACGACGGCCTATGAGGGGTTTGCAATTTAATGGCATCCTGTGGTATCATAGCTCACGATTGCGAAGTTTTAGAGAGTAAGGAGTGTTTTTCATGGCGGAAGTGTATGATGCGTCGTCGATTACAGTGCTGGAGGGACTTGAGCCGGTTCGGAAGAGACCGGGTATGTATATTGGTTCGGTCGGATCCAGAGGGCTTAATCATCTGATCTATGAGATCGTCGATAACTCGGTTGATGAGCATCTGGCTGGATATTGTAAAAATATATTTGTTACGCTAGGTAAGGATGGTTCCTGTACGGTTCGTGATGATGGACGTGGCATACCGGTTGGGATGCATCAGAAGGGTGTGTCAGCGGAGCGTATCG
The DNA here is from genome assembly GCA_900315665.1 of uncultured Eubacteriales bacterium. Taxonomy (GTDB): domain Bacteria; phylum Bacillota; class Clostridia; order Lachnospirales; family Lachnospiraceae; genus Oribacterium. Next base: position 155,433 of record OMZX01000002.1, on the reverse strand, counting down.
TCATGACGACGCTTCATGCAGGGGGCAAGTTCGATAATAAAGCCTATAAAACATCCGGCGGTCTTCATGGTGTTGGATCGTCTGTCGTCAATGCTCTTTCTACGTATATGCGGGTTCGGGTTTATCAGGGCGGAAAGATCTATGAAGATGAGTTTTCTCGTGGTATTCCGACGAAGGAGCTTGTAGACGGGTTGTTACCGGTTGTCGGGAAGACGAAGGAAACTGGCACAGAGACGACATTTATTCCGGATCCGGAGATTTTTGAGAAGACGAGATTCAGGGAGGAATGGCTGAAGTCGAGGCTTCATGAAACAGCTTACCTGAATCCGGCTCTTACGATTCATTATCGGGATGAGAGAGAAGAAACACCGGAGTGCATCGATTATCATGAGCCGGATGGCATCATTGCATTCGTACGGGAACTCGATAAGGATGTCGAACATGTGACACCCGAGATTTATATAAAGGGCGAGCAGGAAGGAACGAGTCTTGAGTGCTGCATCCAGTTCCAGGACAGCTTTGAGGAAAATGTGCTCGGCTTCTGTAACAATATTTTCACGCAGGAGGGTGGCACACATATCGTCGGTTTCAAGACGAAATTTACGCAGCTTATTAATTCTTATGCACGACAGCTCGGCATCCTCAAGGATAAGGATCAGAATTTTACCGGCGCTGATACAAGAAACGGTATGACGGCTGTTGTAGCCATTAAATATCCTGATCCGATTTTTGAAGGACAGACGAAAACCAAGCTTGCTTCGCAGGATGCGGCGAAGACGGTTGCAGCCATTATCGATACGGAGCTGCAGCATTATTTTGACCGGAATGTCGAGGTCGTGAAGGCGATTATTTCCTGTGCGGAAAAGTCTGCAAAGATCCGCCGGCAGGAGGAGAAGGCGAAGACGAATATGCTTTCGAAGTCGAAGTATAGCTTCGACTCGAATGGCAAGCTTGCAAACTGTATCTCGAAGGATCCGGAGAAATGTGAAATCTTCATCGTCGAGGGTGATTCGGCCGGCGGTTCTGCGAAGACCTGTCGTGACCGTCATACGCAGGCAATCCTGCCGCTCCGTGGTAAGATCATTAATGTTGAAAAGGCATCAATCGATAAGGTTCTCGCAAACGCTGAGATCAAAACGATGATTAATACCTTCGGCTGCGGCTTTTCCGAAGGCTACGGCAATGACTTCGATATCACGAAGCTTCGGTATAATAAGATTATTCTGATGACGGATGCCGATGTCGATGGTTCGCATATTGATACACTGCTTTTGACTTTTCTTTATCGCTTCATGCCGGATCTGATCCGGGAGGGGCATGTCTATGTCTCGATGCCGCCGCTTTATCAGGCGATTCCGAACAACAAAAAGGAAACGTCACAGTATCTTTATGATGAGAAGGCGCTTTCTCTTTATCAGAAGGATCATAAGGAAGGAAGCTATACGCTGAAGCGGTTCAAGGGCTTAGGTGAGATGAATCCGGAGCAGCTCTGGGAGACGACGCTGAATCCGGAGAACCGGGTTCTTAAACAGGTACAGATCGAGGATGGGCGTCTTGCGTCTGAGGTGACCTCTATGCTGATGGGCACGGATGTCGGTCCTCGTAAGGATTTTATCCATGATCATGCCAATGAGGCGGAGATCGACAGCTGACAGAAATAGAAGCAACTTTTATCCTGCAACATGCTTCATCAGATGATAGATGGAAATATGAACAATCGGCTGCAAGCTTTGCTGAACGTCTTATTGACGGAAAGCAAACGGGCAGTCGCAAGGAGTAGGCATTATCTATGGCAGAACAGATTTTAACGACAGAATATTCTGAGGAGATGCAGAAGAGCTATCTCGATTATTCGATGAGTGTCATCACATCGAGAGCCGTGCCGGACATTCGTGATGGTCTTAAGCCGGTGCAGCGGCGTGTACTCTATGACATGAATGAACTGCATGCAACACATGATCATCCAACCTATAAGTCGGCTCGTATCTGCGGTGATACGATGGGTAAGTATCATCCGCATGGTGATGCTTCCATCTATGATACACTGGTTGTGATGGCGCAGGATTTTAAGCGGATGCAGCCGCTGGTGCACGGACAGGGAAATTTTGGTTCCATCGAAGGTGACTCTGCCGCTGCTCCGAGATATACTGAGGCGAAGCTCGAGAAATTCACCGATGATACGATGCTTAAGGACATGAATGTCATGGTGCCCTTCCAGCCGAACTATGATGAGACGCTCAGGGAGCCAGTTGTGCTGCCGGCGAGAATTCCGTATTTTCTGCTGAATGGGTCCGAGGGTATCGCAGTCGGTATGACGACCTCGACGCCAAGCCATAATCTTTCGGAGATCATCGATCTGATTCTTGCTTATCTTCGTAATCCTGCGATGGAAACGGCGGAAATGATGAAATATCTGCCGGGACCGGATTTTCCAACCGGAGGTATCATCGCCAATAAATCAGAGCTTGTCGATATTTATCGGACGGGAAGCGGGAGATTGAAGCTTCGCGGGAAGCTGGTATATGAAAAGAAGCAGGGACGCTCGGACCGGGATAAGCTTGTCGTAACAGAGATTCCCTATACGATGGTTGGTGCCGGTATCAGTAAGTTTATGTCGGATGTCGCGCAGCTTGTCGAGGATAAGAAGCTTCCTGAAATCACAGATATTTCGAACCAGTCCGATAAAAATGGTGTAAGGATCGTCCTGGATCTTAAACAGGGTACAGATATCGAGCGGATCACAAACATCCTTTATAAAAAGACGAAGCTGGAGGACACGTTTGGTGTCAATATGCTGGCAATCAATGAGGGTCGGCCGGAAACGATGACGCTTCGGGCAATTCTTAAAGCTTATCTTAAATTCCAGTATCAGATTCTCGACAGCAAGTATAAAAATCTCCTCCAGAAGGAGACGGATAAAAAGGAAATCCAGGATGGTCTCATCAAGGCAGTTGATCTCATTGATGCAATCATCGCGCTGCTTCGAAGTTCAAATTCACAGGTTGATGCGAAGAAGGCTCTGATGACCGGTGATGTAAAAGACATTCGCTTCCGTCAGAGAGATGCAGAATTTAAGGAAACCATCGAGGGCTTTTCCTTCACAGAGAGACAGGCGCAGGCAATCCTCGATATGAAGCTTTCAAAGCTCATCAATCTCGAGCTTCTCGAGCTGAAAAAGGAGCATGCAGAAACGCTTCGCAGGATGAAGGAATATCGGGCGATTCTCAGCTCCAGAGACAAGATGAATGAAGTGCTCGCACAGGATCTTATGCTGATCCGTGAGGAATACGGGAAGCCAAGGAAAACGCTGATCGAGGATAGTAAAGAAGCAGTTTTCGATGAAACGAAGGTGGCTGAGATCGACTGTTATTATCTACAGGATAAGTTCGGCTATTGTAAGTTGATGGATGAGCAGACCTACCAGCGAAATCAGGAGGCCGTCGATACCGAGTATCGCTTTGTGTTAAAGTGTAAGAATACAGATAATATTCTTCTCTTCACGGACAGCGGCAATATGCATCAGATTAAGTGCCAGGATGTGCCGCTTGGAAAATACCGGGACAAGGGCGTACCGATCGATAATATCAGCAAGTACAGCGCATCAGCCGAGGAAATCCTTTTTGCAGCGGTTAAAGCAAGCCTCCAGGGACGTTCGCTCATTTTTGCGACAACCGATGGCTTCGTGAAAATTGTAGAAGCAACAGAATTTGATACCGCGAACCGTCTTGTGACTGCGACTAAGCTGAACGATCAGGCAAAGGTTGCATCGATTCAGCTAATGGGCTATGAAACGGATATCGTCTTTGAAACGGACAATGCTTACTTCCTGCGCTGCTCCCTTTCGGATATACCGGTCCAGAAAAAGACAGCGAAGGGCGTCACGGCTATCAAGCTGTCAAAGGACGACCATCTGAAGACGTTTTACTTGCTGGGTACAGAGCCGGTGGACATCACAGTCAATAAAAAGCCGCTGTCCCTTAATCGACTGAAGCTTTCCAATAGAGCAGGGAAGGGTACGAAACACTAGCATTAATGATGATAGCCTTTTCTTCATAGGTTGCAGATACATAGACTGTGCGTCTTTTAGGTATCTTTTGCATGATGAAGTTATAGCTGATATGACTTTAATTGCCTTGCTTATTTGATGTGTAAGCGTTATAAAGGGGAAAGTGTTTTTCTAAAGATCAATTGTCTTTTCTGTACGGACATACAGGCGCCTTAGCCTGAAACTATGGAAGCCATTCGTTTTAAGATGTCCGTTCAAGAAGGCTTAGATCGATGAAACGATTCAATGCAATTTATCATGGAGGGGAATCCAATGGAAAAATTTAAAGTCGGCGTTCTAGGTGCTACCGGTATGGTCGGGCAGCGCTTCATCACACTTCTTGAGAATCATCCCTGGTTTGAGCTTACGACACTTGCTGCTTCACCGAGAAGTGCAGGACAGACCTATGAGGAGGCTGTCGATGGACGCTGGAAGCTTGATGTCCCAGAGCCTTCTTTTGTAAAAAAGATGATTGTAAAGGATGTATCGAAGGTAGAAGAGGTTGCAAAGGATGTTGACTTCGTGTTTTCAGCCGTTGATATGAAGAAAGATGAGATCCGTGCAATCGAAGAAGCTTATGCGAAAACAGAGACGCCGGTTGTGTCGAACAACTCTGCACACCGCTGGACCCCGGATGTACCGATGGTGATTCCGGAAATCAATCCGCAGCATTATGATATCATCCCGATGCAGAGAAAAAGACTCGGTACAACAAGAGGCTTCATCGCGGTTAAACCGAACTGCTCGATTCAGTCCTATACGCCGGCACTTGCTGCATGGATGCCATTTGAACCGGTGAAGGCAATCGTTTCTACGTATCAGGCAATTTCCGGCGCCGGCAAGAATTTTGAATCCTGGCCGGAAATGGTCGGCAATATCATCCCATATATTGGCGGTGAGGAAGAAAAGTCAGAAAAGGAGCCGCTGAAGGTATTCGGACATATCGAGGGAGATCATATCGAAACGGCTGTAGAGCCGCTGATTTCTGCGCAGTGCATCCGTGTACCTATCTTAAACGGACATACGGCAACCTGCTTTGTATCCTTCCGTCAGCATCCGACAAAGGAGCAGCTGATTGATGCTCTCCGGAGTTTTTCAGGTGAGCCGCAGAAGCTCAAGCTTCCGTCTGCTCCGAAGCAGTTTATCCAGTATATGGAGGAGGATGACCGTCCGCAGGTGCGGCTTGATGTAAACTACGAACATGGCATGGGTGTAAGCATTGGACGGCTCAGGGAGGATACGATCTTTGACTGGAAGTTCGTCGGATTAAGCCATAACACGCTCCGCGGCGCAGCCGGTGGTGGGGTAGAAGCCGCCGAGTATCTCTGCGCGAAGGAATACATCACAAGAAAGTAATAAAAAATTGACGCTAAAAGGATCCGGCCGATGGCATGTAAATGCAATCGGCCGGATCATTTCAGCGTCAATTTCTTTTTCGGCTTTTATAACTAATGTTGATTTGTCTCATAGCGTAATCGATGGTATAATGAGTTGAATTTGTAATGGCTAAACCCTTGATGGAGGAAATGAAATGTCAGTAAAGGTAAATGAGCTTGGGAAGCTCCCGACAGGTGAGACGGTTTCCTGCTATACTTTGAAGAATGGAAACGGCACGGAGGCTTCGTTTACGAATCTGGGCGGTATTCTGATGTCGATGCTGGTGAAGGACAGAGACGGAAATTTCAGGGATGTTGTGCTTGGACATGATACGGTTGAGACGCTTTTCACAAACGCAGGTCATATGGGTGAGCCGGTAGGTCGTAATGCAAACCGGATCTGTACGGCTTCCTTTGAAATCAATGGGAAGACATACCAGCTTGCGAAGAATGATCATGAGAGAAACAGCCTTCATTCGGGACCGGATTACTGGAGAACGAGGGTATGGACTGCAGAGTATGCAGATGCCGGCCTTGGAAGCTATGTGATGTTTAGTCTTGTGTCCCCGGATGGCGATCAGGGCTTCCCTGGTAATGCGCATGTTTCTGTAACCTATACGCTGTCAGAGGATGATGCGCTTTCGATTCATTATCTTGCCAATGCGGACAAGGATACCGTCTTTAATATGACGAATCATGCTTATTTTAATTTGAATGGTGAGGGCAGCGGTGATGTCCTTGATCATCTGGTATGGATCAATGCTTCTCATTATACGCCGGCCGACAGAGAGTCTATCCCGTATGGAACGATTGATGCTGTAGAAGGGACGCCGATGGATTTTACGTCACCTAAGCGGATTGGCCAGGATATCGGACAGGAATTTGACCAGCTTAGCTTTGCAGGCGGATATGATCATAACTTTGTGCTTGACCAGTATGATGGTACAGTTCGTCTTCAAGCGACAGCACAATCCCAGAGCTCGGGGATTAAGCTGTCTTTGTACACAGATCTTCCGGGAATGCAGTTTTATACGGCGAATGGCCTTTCGGATGCACATGGTAAGCTTGGCCATGTATACGGGAATCGGAGCGGCTTCTGCATGGAAACACAGTATTATCCGGATTGTCTTCATGAGAAAACCTGGCCTTCTTCTATCGTAAAGGCTGGTACCGATTACGATACAACGACGGTTTTCGCCTTCTCAACAGACAACAAGTAATTAGAATTTCATCAGGGTATGGGCTGATACGTTTCGGGGAAAGAAACGAGGTATTTTGAAGCTATTTATTACAGAAAAACCGTCAGTTGCACAGCAGTTTGCTGCGGCTATGGATGTGGATACAAGAAAATGGCCGAAGCATGACGGATATATCGAAACAGACCGGCTTATCATCACATGGTGCGTAGGACATCTGGTGGCGCTTAGTTATCCGGAGGCATATGATCCGGCATTAAAAAAGTGGGATTTTTCGACACTCCCCTTTATACCGGCGGAATGGAAATATGAGGTTTCCAAGTCGACGGAAAAGCAATTTCAAATTGTAGCTGGTCTTCTCAATCGGTCAGATGTCGATACGATTTATGTCTGCACGGACTCTGCACGAGAGGGCGAGTATATTTATCGTCTTGTGGATATGATGGCAAAGGTCGATCCTTCTAAAGAAAGGCGTCGGGTCTGGATCGATTCACAAACGAGAGAAGAAATCAGACGCGGTATCCGGGAGGCAAAGCCGGACAGCGCCTATGATCATCTTTCGGAGGCTGCATTTTCGAGAGCCAAGGAAGATTATCTGATGGGCATCAATTTTTCACGTGCTTTAACACTGAAATATCGGAATAATCTAAAAAAACAACTGAATATCGGGCCAAAGGAAAAGGTTGTGATTGCGGTGGGACGTGTGATGACCTGTGTACTTGGGATGATTGTCAAAAGGGAGCAGGAAATTCGTGCCTTCCAGAAAACGACGTTTTACCGAATTCAGGGTAAATTCGATATTATAGAGCAGGGTGGTCCAGGTGCCGTTTATATCACAGCCGACTGGAAACCGTCTGAGAATTCAAAGTTTTACCCGTGGACGGATATTTATGATGGAAAGGGCTTTCTTCTTGAAGGGAAGGCAGTTCAGTTCATGAAGCGCTTTATGCCTTTCCCGGATGACGCTGTCGTTCTTAAGATAGAAAAACGACGTGAAACCAAGAATCCGCCTTTGCTTTATAATCTTGCGGAGCTGCAAAATGACTGCGCAAAGCTGTTTAAGATTGATCCGGACAAGACGCTTGCGATCGCACAAGAGCTCTATGAAAAGAAGCTGACGACCTATCCGAGAACGGATGCAAGAGTTTTTTCCAGTGCTGTTGCAAAGGAAATCGACAAAAACATTCGCGGTGTGTCAGGATTTGCCCCGGCAAAGGATATAGCGGAACAGATTCTTACGGAGGGACGATTTAAGAATATCGTAAAAACAAAATATACAGATGATAAGAAAATTTCTGATCATTATGCAATCATACCGACCGGACAGGGCGAAAGAGAATTTGCGTCGCTCAGTCCTTTATCTAAAAAGGTATATGAGCTCATCGTCCGCCGGTTTCTGTCTATCTTTATGGACAGTGCGGTATATGAGAAGCTGCAGGCTGTATTTCTCGTGAAGGAGGAGCTATTTATTGTAAATACCCGTGCCTTGAAAACGCCTGGATATCTCGTCGTAGCTGATCCCACCTATGGAGAGCGTAATGACGTAGTCATGGCAGGCAATGAACAAGATGCAGTAGTGGAGAAGAATAACAAAATTAAGACTTCCCGCGACACTCTCGGAGATCACAGTGTGGACGATGCGAAACGGCTGTCAGAGGCGCTTTTACGGCTTCGAAAGGGACAGCATGTATCCTTGATCACGCTCTCCGTGAAGCCTGGTGAGACGGCACCGCCGAAGCGTTATACTTCTGGTTCTATGATTTTAGCCATGGAGAATGCAGGAAATCTCATCGAGGATGAGGATCTACGTGCACAGATTAAAGGCGCCGGGATTGGTACTAGCGCGACAAGAGCCGGCATCCTCACAAAGCTGGTTGTAGATAAATATATTTCTCTAGATAAGAAAACCCAGATATTATCACCGACTAAGCTTGGCGAATATATTGCTTATTATGTGAAGTGCAGTGTACCGCATCTTCTCAATCCGAAGCTGACAGCTTCCTGGGAAATGGGACTTTCCGAGGTCGCAGAGGGTACGCTGACGGAAGCGGAATATATGGAAAAGCTTGAGCAATTTGTGCGGGAAAAGACAGAGAAAATCAGAAATTTATAACCAGTATAGAAATATAGAAATCGACAATTGAAAATGAAGGGTAAATAATATATCTGTTTGATCAGAAAGGCAGATGTTAAAAATAATAGGAGTTTGCATGAAGAAGGAAGAACTTACGGTGCAGGCTATGTATGATTTGTCTCATACAATAGCCGGAGATATTTTTACAGGGTTAACGTATCCTTGGGAAGCTTTGCCGAAAATTCACGACTTTATCGCCGCCATCGGACCAAAGCTTCCTAAGGAGGAGTATACTGAGGTGAAGCCGCATGTGTGGATCCATAAGACAGCGAAGGTCTTTGAATCGGCGTATTTTGCAGAGTATATCATCATAGGGCCGGAAACCGAGGTCCGGCACTGTGCCTTTTTAAGAGGGAATATCATCGTCGGCGCCGGCTGTGTCGTCGGGAATTCATGTGAGTTAAAGAATGTGATTATTTTTGATTCTGTGCAGACACCGCACTATAATTATGTCGGAGATTCTATCCTTGGCTACAAGTCACATATGGGTGCGGCGAGTCTTACCTCAAATGTCCGCTCGGATAAAAAACTTGTGATGGTTCATGCTGAGGATGGCGATATCGAAACAGGCTTAAAGAAGTTTGGCGCGATGCTGTCTGATCATGTGGAGGTCGGCTGTGGCTCGGTTTTGAATCCTGGTGTGTGCATTGGCAGAAATACGAACATTTATCCGCTGAGTGCTGTGCGGGGCTGTGTTGATCCGGATTCAATTTATAAGGCGCAGGGTGAGATCGTGAAGAAACGCTGACGCTTTTATGTATCGTAAGTTTTTAGTGCTCTAGCCTTTTTGCACGAGGCCGCTTATAGCATAGTATGTGTTAACCGTGTTGTGCACGGAGAAAAGGAGTAAGTATGGAAAACAAGTTTGGCCCTAATGTAACGATTCTCAATCATCCGCTTCTTACACACAAGATTTCTCTTCTTCGGGATAAGAATACCGGCACGAATGAGTTCAGAAAGCTGGTTGAGGAGATCGGTATGCTGATGGGTTTCGAGGCGCTCGCAGATCTTCCGACGAAGGATGTCGAGATTGAAACACCGATTGAGAAAACGACGGTTAAGATGCTTGCAGGCCGGAAGCTTGCCATCGTTCCGATCCTTCGGGCGGGTCTCGGCATGGTCAGCGGTCTTACGGCACTGGTTCCGTCGGCTAAGATTGGCCATATCGGCATGTATCGCGATCCTGAGACGCATGAGCCGGTAGAGTATTTTTGCAAGTTGCCGAATCCGATCAATGAACGTACCATCGTCATCTGTGATCCGATGTGTGCAACTGGCGGATCTGCTGCGGATGCCATCACGCTGATTAAGCAGCATGGTGGCCGGAAGATCAAGTTTATTTGTATTATTGCCGCACCAGAGGGTATCAAGAAGGTGGCGACGGAGCATCCGGATGTGCAGATTTATGTCGGAAATCTCGATCGGTGTCTCAATGAGAATGCGTATATTTGTCCGGGACTTGGCGATGCCGGGGATCGAATTTTTGGTACAAAATAATTCTCATGGTGCAATTCCCAGTGGAGGTCATGGAGGAACACCGGAGCCGGCAGGGGCGATTCCATCGCCCGGCTCTCGCCTACAGGCCGCGTTGACCAACGGACGCTAAGCTCCCACGACGGTAAAACGTGTCGTGGGTCGCTAAGCGCCGGGACGCGGCAGTACGCTGAAATCGCCCCTGCCGGCTCCGGTGTTCCATTTACGTTTCGTAGGGAATTGCACTAAAGTATATTATTACAAAAAAAGCAAAACGCTTGATGCGTTTTGCTACGCTGCCGCCAGCCGGACTTGAACCGGCACTGGTAAAACCAAAGCGATTTTGAGTCGCTCGCGTCTGCCATTCCGCCATGGCGGCTTACAAATGCTTATTTAAGGTAACATATTTTATTTGTATTTTCAAGTGATGTTTCGTGTGTCATTATGCAGTGAAGGACGGGACTATGATTAATTGTCTTCTGGCTCGAAAGAGAATTTATGCGTATCTCAATGACGATCTATCGGATACGGAGCTTCGTGAATTTATGGAGCATGTCGAGAATTGTCCGGAGTGCATGGAGGAGCTTAAGATTACCCATATGGTCTATACGGGTGCAAAATCACTGGATGATGCAGAAAGCGGCACCCTGGATTTTGAAACATCCTTTAAACGGCTTCTAATCCGGTCGAAGCATTATCTTTTAAAGCTGTCAATGCTGCATGTGATGCGGTATGCGGTGGACACTATGGCCTTCTGGTCAGTCTTTTTGATTTTGCTTTTACAGCTTAGGATATGGTTTCGCGGGTAGAGGCTGGATGATGATATCTGATTTTTAATTTTACTGATATAGGAGAAGCACGGATGTCGGAGATTGAGAATAGAAACAGCGTACAGATACGGGATGGCGAAGCAAAGACCGTGAAGCTTTTGCTGGTCGATGGGCATAGCATCCTTTCACGTGCATTTTATGGGATTCCGGCTTTGACGGATGGACAGGGACGGCCGACGAACGCAATTTATGGTTTCCTCAATATCCTTTTTAAGGTTTTAGACGAAGAGAAGGCAACGCATCTTGCAGTTGCGTTTGATCTTAAGGCGCCGACCTTCCGTCATAAAATGTATGCGGCGTATAAGGGAACGCGCAAACCGATGCCGGAGGAGCTGCATCTCCAGGTTCCGATGATGCAGGATATGCTCCGGGCGATGCATGTGCCGATTCTTACGAAGGAAGGCTATGAGGCCGATGATATCCTTGGTACGATTGGCAAGCGTATGGAGGCATCAGGCGTCGATGTAAGCATTATGTCAGGAGACCGGGATCTTTTACAGCTCTCGGACAAGGGCATCAAGATCATCCTTCCGAAAACGGCAAAGGGCGTTACGACAGTGTATCAATATTATCCGGAGGATGTCGTACGGGAGTGGCATGCCACGCCGGAGGAGTTCATCGATCTAAAGGCTCTGATGGGTGATACGAGCGATAATATTCCGGGTGTGCCTGGACTAGGACCGAAATCAGCAGAGTGGATTATTGAAAAATACCATACGATTGAGGCTGCGCATGAAGCTGCGCTTTCGGATGATCCGGATTTTAAGGTCCCGAGAAAACCGAAGGCGAAGGATATGCTGATCGATAGCTGGGATTCGGCGGTAATGTCGAAGACACTGGCAACGATTTGTACGACGGCGCCGATTGATTTCTCACTTGATGACGCGGATATTTCGGATATGTTGAATCCGGAGGCGTATGAGATGATCAAGACTTATGGCCTTAAATCTCTAGAAAAGCGTTTTTCTGCTGTGCCACTTCCATCCGGTAACGATGGTTCTGCCATTAAGCTTGATAGCTTTAAGTCTGTTGATGATCCTTTTATGGCAAAGATTGTCTTTCGTGATGCAGCGGCGGAGGGTGAGGCCGGCTTCTTTATCTCGGCGAAAACCGGCGCACTTTATATGGCACTTAAGCATGACAGAAATTACTGCTTCCATGGTTTCGACTTCCGTGAGGCGCTTATTTCGCTTTCGAAAGAGAAGAATTTTTTTCTCTATACGATGGGACTGAAGCAACAGCTAAAGAGCGTTATGTTTTCGCGGGATAGTCATATTAAGGACATTAGTCTCGCAGCATATATCGTAAATCCTTTAAAGGACAGCTATGATTATGCAGACATCAGTCAGGACTATCTATCTGTTACTTTGCCATCCGGTAAGGATATCACGGAGGAGATGAATGCACTGGCTGGTGGGGACGCCTGTGCGGCGTTTACAGCGGTCGTATCGATGCTTTCCAAAAAAACTGTTTTTGAAAAGCTTTCTTCGCTTTCCGGGGCTTGGCTCTATGAACAGATCGAAATGCCACTGGTTTACACATTGCACAATATGGAGGAAGTCGGGATACTCGTCGACAAGAAGCAGCTTACGGCTTATGGGGAGGAACTGAGAACCGGTATTCAGGAGCTTGAACAAAAAATCTATAAAGAGGCTGGTGAGATCTTTAACATTAACTCTCCGAAGCAACTTGGAGAGGTGCTTTTCGTGCACATGGGTCTTAAGGGTGGCAAGAAGACAAAAAGCGGTTATTCTACTGCTGCAGATGTGCTGGAGAAGCTGGCGGAGGATCAGCCGGTTGTCCGGGATATTCTGCAGTATCGAACGCTCAGTAAATTAAATTCTACATATGCAGAGGGACTTCTGCCATTTATTTCTGAGGACGGACGGATTCACGGAGAATTTAATCAGATGGTGACCGCGACAGGGCGAATTTCTTCAGCAAATCCTAATCTTCAGAACATCCCGATTCGTACTGAGCTTGGACGACGCTTCCGTACGGTTTTTGTGCCGAAGGAAGGCTGTGTCTTTGTCGATGCGGATTATTCGCAGGTCGAGCTTCGTATTCTTGCGAGTCTTTCCGGCGACCAGAAGCTGATCGAGGCCTACCGGCATGCAGAGGATATTCATGCTGTGACGGCATCCCAGGTTTTTCATGTACCGCTTTCTCTGGTGACGCCTGATCTTCGTCGGAATGCAAAGGCTGTCAATTTTGGCATCGTTTATGGTATTTCGGCGTTTGGCCTTTCTGAGGGCTTAAGCATCAGTCGTGCAGAAGCAAAGGAATATATTGAGCGTTATTTTCAAACTTATCCTGACGTGAAACGTTATCTCGACGAACAGGTTTCATTTGCACATAAAAACGGCTATGTCACGACATTGTTTGGGCGTCGTCGTCCTGTTCCGGATATCAATGCACAGAATTTTATGCGCCGTTCCTTCTCTGAGCGGGTTGCGATGAATTCACCGATTCAGGGTACAGCAGCCGATATCATGAAGAAGGCGATGAATGATGTAGACATTGCTCTGAAGGACAGGGGGTTAAAGGCGCGAATCGTCGTGCAGGTTCATGATGAGCTTCTGGTAGAGGCACCGGTTGAAGAAGCGGAGATGGTACAGGAACTTCTAAAGGATAAGATGGAGCATGCGGCAGAGCTTGCAGTCTCGCTTGTTGCGGATGCAAAGATCGGCTCGAACTGGGAGGAAGCGCACTGATGACAACTCTTTCAATACGTGATGTGATGCATATTAGCTTTCTCAAAAAAGAAAAGTTTACCGGGTCCATGAACGGGATGCGGTTTCGTATGGAGAAGAAGGTGTATCAGGAGGGAACGGAGGAAAAGCCAGAGGAGAGGTATTCACTTCTTCTGACGATTTGGCCAGAGCCTTTTTCTTATGATAAAACACCGGAGGACAGGAAAGAAAAAACGGAGCTTGAATTTTCTGAGGACGGCATCAGAGAAGCTGTCGAATGGCTGAATCAAAAGGCAAGTGAGAAGGATTGGACAAAGGAAAAAATATCCTGGAGGGAGTGGGCGAAGCTTTGATCCTCGGTGTAATCGGCGGTGTCGGTGCCGGAAAATCGACAATACTTGATCTTTTAGAAAGAGAATACCATTTCACATTGCTTCGGACTGATGATATCGCGAAGTCCTTTTATGTTCCTGAAAATAAGATTTGGAAGAAGCTTCTGCCTCTGTTTGGCAAAGATATTTTAAAAGAGGATGGCAGTGGTGAACCTGATTTTCATGAGATGGCGCGGAAATTGTATCAAAATAGGTCCCTCCGGGAGAAGGTAGATGCAATCGTACATCCTGCTGTCTGGGATAAGGTGGAGCACACTATAAAGACGCTTCAGTCCGAAGAAACGAGCGATAGACAGAACGATATACAGATCGCTATAGAAACAGCGCTTCCGGAGGGGAGATTTTTAAGTCTTTGTGATGAGATCTTGTATGTTTTTACAGAACCGGAGATCCGGATAGAACGCCTCATGGAAACGCGCGGCTATACGAGAGAGCGTGCTCAGGAAATACTTCGCAGTCAGCATACTGACGCGTGGTTCCGACAGGCTGCTACACTGGAAATTGATAATTCTGGTACAATCAAGGAAACTGAGGAAAAGTTAAGCACTCTGTTGGAAAGGATCAAATAAATGCGATTTACAAGTCTTGCCAGTGGTTCAAGTGGCAATGCTGCCTACATCGGAACAAACAATACCCACATCCTGGTTGATGCCGGTATCACGATGCGGTCCATTAATGAGGAGCTTGCCAGCCTCTCGCTTGACCTTAGAGATATTCAGGGATTGTTTCTGACTCATGAACATAGCGACCATATCCGGGCCGTCGGTACAATTGCAAGAAAATATCATATCCCTGTATATGGGACGCTCACGACATTGCAGGAGCTTCTGCTGGTATCCTCCGTGGGTGAGATTCCGAAGGAACTTTTGCATCCGATTCTGCCGGATCAAACGTTACGCTTTGGAGAGCTTTCCATTCTTCCCTTTAGCATCTATCATGATGCGGCGGATCCTGTAGGATACAGAATAGAAGAAGATACAGACACTCCTGGTAAAACGGAACGAAAAAAAGCAGTCGCTGTAGCGACAGATATGGGGCATTATGACGAGTATATTCTATCGCATCTTACAGACCTCGATGCCATGATCATTGAGGCCAATCACGATATACAGATGCTTAGCCGTGGCCCATATCCTTTATCTCTCAAGCGAAGGATTCTCGGTGCCAAGGGTCATCTTTCCAATGCTTCCTGCGGGGAGCTTCTTACGAAGGTGCTCAATGCGCACACAAGACACGTTTTCCTTGGCCATCTCAGTAAAGAAAATAATCTGCCAGAGCTTGCATTTGAAACGGTTATCAAGGAAATTGACGGTTCGGAACGCGGATTACATGGTAAGGATTTTGATATTTCTGTCGCAAAAAGAGATGGGCACTCGGAAATCATCGAGTTCTGATATTTTTTGATTTGACTGTATGTAATACAGATGACCTTTTATTTTTAAGAGGGTTAGAAGCTGAATCATTAAGATTTTGTCCGCCCATAAAAAACATATGTATTGTATTTTGGGGCATTTTCCTGTATTTTTATGAATAATGTACCGGTATCCTGATGCAACCGATACAGAAAATACAATAGTATGCATTGACCAGGGATGGGAGGTTATGGCATGAAAAAAGCGATCATTACAGTAGTCGGCAAGGATTCTGTTGGTATCATTGCAAAGGTATGTACCTATTTGTCAGAGAAAAATATCAATATTCTTGATATTTCACAGACGATTACGGGTGGATATTTCAACATGATGATGGTTGTGGATCTCCAGCTTACTTCGTCTTCCCTTGATGAAATTGACAATGGACTTGCAGCGCTTGGTAATGAGATCGGCGTTCTCATCAAGATGCAGCTGGAAGAAATCTTTACATCGATGCATCGTATCTGATTGAACCGGAAAGGGTAGGCCATGGCAAATTATAACGAGATTGTAAATCTTCAGGAAGTTTCTGAAACCAATGCGATGATCGAGCATAACAATCTGGATGTCCGGACCATTACGATGGGAATTTCACTTTTGGATTGTGGCGCAGAACATGTTGATGCCTTCTGTGATCATATCTATAATAAAATCACAAAAAAAGCAGAGAAGCTGGTAGAAACGGGTGAAGAGATTTCACGCGAATATGGCATTCCCATCGTTCACAAGCGGATTTCTGTTACACCGATTGCTATTGCAGGTGCAAGCGCCTGTCATTCGTCACAGGATTTTGTCAAGGTAGCAGAAACGCTGGACCGGGCCGCTAAAACCTGTGGCGTGAATTTTCTGGGCGGATTTTCCGCTATTTGTCAGAAGGGAGCGACAACGGCAGATGAGCTTCTTATGCGGGCAATCCCGGAGGCACTTTCGAAGACTGAAGTTGTCTGCTCAAGTGTCAATGTCGGTTCGACAAAAACAGGCATCAATATGGATGCCGTCCGTCTCATGGGAGAGATGATCGTAGAGGCTGCAGAGCGTACAAAAGAGCTTGATTCCATTGCCTGTGCAAAGCTTGTTGTATTTTGTAACGCACCAGATGATAATCCCTTTATGGCAGGTGCTTTTCATGGCGTTTCAGAACCCGATTGTGTCATTAATGTCGGCGTATCCGGCCCCGGCGTTGTAAGAAATGCTTTGGAACAGGCAAAGGGGAAGGATTTTGCTACATTAGCTGAAACGATAAAAAAGACTGCCTTTAAGATTACGAGAGTTGGCCAGCTTGTTGCAAATGAAGCATCCAGAAAGCTTCACGTGCCGTTCGGAATCATTGACCTTAGTCTGGCACCGACTCCGGCTGTCGGTGACTCTGTCGCAGATATCCTAGAAATGATGGGCATTGAAAAAACGGGTGCGCCAGGCACAACAGCAGCTCTTGCTATGCTGAACGATCAGGTGAAAAAGGGTGGTATCATGGCGTCAAGCTCAGTCGGCGGGCTAAGCGGTGCTTTCATTCCGGTTTCTGAAGACCAGGGCATGATCAATGCCGTTGAAGCAGGAGCCCTCAATATTGAAAAGCTAGAGGCGATGACCTGTGTATGCTCAGTAGGTCTTGATATGATCGCGATTCCCGGAGATACACCGGCGTCGACGATTTCCGGTATCATTGCAGATGAAGCTGCACTTGGCATGGTGAATCAGAAGACCACGGCTGTCCGAGTGATTCCGGTTATTGGAAAGACAACTGGTGATGAAGTGAATTTCGGCGGACTGCTCGGTCATGCTCCGATTATGAGGGTAAATCAATATGGCTGTGAGGAGTTCATAAAACGGAGCGGTCGAATCCCTGCACCGATTCACAGCTTTAAGAATTAATTGCTTTAAGATGAGATATGTTCGACAATAGACCTGTAATTGGCGTAATCGCTGAATTTAATCCGTTTCATGACGGGCACAGATATCTTTTTCAGAATATTAAAGAAAGCTTCCCGGATAGTATCATCGTTGTGGTGATGTCAGGGGATTTTGTGCAGCGCGGAGAACCTGCCATATTCCATAAATTTCAAAGAGCAGAAGAAGCTGTCTCTGATGGGGCTGATTTGTGCGTACAGCTTCCAACCGTTTTTTCTACAGCAGCAGCCGCTGATTTTGCAGCAGGCGGCATCGCTGCGCTCCGAAGCATAGGATGTGTGGATTATATTGCCTTCGGCGTTGAATCTGAGAATAAGGAGCTTCTCGAGAAAATCGCTGCACTGGAAAGCAGTGAAAAAGAGGAAGTATATGAAGCTCTGATCCGTTCCGGACTGGAAAAGGGTCTATCGTATCCACGTGCAAGAAGTCTTGCCCTCACACAGTTCCTTGAAACGGATGAGATACTCTGGCCAAATGATATCCTCGGTGTTGAATACTTAAAGGCGCTTCATATGCAGGAGACTGATATTAAGCCGGTTATGATTCATCGGGATCAGAGCTATCAGAGTGCACATGCGATTCGGGATGAAATTCGGAAGAATAGCACTCACGATACGGAAGGTCCGGTTTTTCTTGACGATTTTTCTACAATGCTTACCTACCGTATCCTAAGTCTGGTTTGCGAAAAAGAGAATCTTAGCGCTTTTTCAGGGGTATCACTTGAACTTGCCCAGACGATTCGAAAGGAACTCTTTACAGCAGCATGCTTCAGTGACCGGATCATGTCTTTGAAAACGAGAAATTTCACTTATTCCAGAATTTCAAGAGCGTTGCTTCATATTCTTCTGGATATTAAGGAGGATACGACAGAATATTTCCGTCATAGCTGCTTCGGCATGGAGAAATCTGATTCGTGCAATACGACGATGCCGCTTCCATATCTTCAGGTACTAGCGCTTCGCAAGGATATGAAGCCCTGCCTCGGTGGTTTTCTTTCAGAACCGGTTACGACTGTAGAAAATTATCGAAGAAAAATTGAATGCAAGGCATCGCAGGGGAGAAAAGAGGATATCTATGCGATGACTCTTTTAGAGAATGATATTTTTGCAGCCGCCTTATATAACGCTGTAGCAGGTACAGAACAGAAATTTCCTCATTTGTCTTCAAGACTTCATGTATTGTAAACGCCCGGACAAATTGCTTTGCAAGAAATCTAAATTCATTCTATAATAGAACTATATTTGTTGACAGGAGGTTTCGTAATGAAGCTGATCTATGCTATCGTGCGTAATGATAATGAAGATGATGTGATGGATGCACTGATGCATGCTAACTTCCAGGTGACGAAGCTTGCGACTACAGGAGGCTTTTTAAAAAAAGGAAATTCTACCCTCATGATTGCTACCGATGATGAACGGGTTGATGCTGCGATTGAAGCGATTAAAAAGGAATGTGGCAAGCGGCAGAAGATTACTGTGAATATGCCTTATGTTTCCGGCACGTCGATGGTTAGCTATACGACGATGCCGATGCAGGTTGAGGTGGGCGGTGCCACCATTATGGTCGTGAATCTCGAACGGTTTGAAAAATACTAAAGCATGGATTCTGAAGGATGCATTTGTCTTTTAATTAATGCATCCTTAAATATTGCGGCCTTTTTTCAATTGTGTATAATGGTCTTTGGTCATTATATTGTATACATAATTCCGAGGGATAATACTTTGGAATTAAAAAATTTTCTATACATGAGAGGAGTTCAGTATGGCATTTATTGACACTATCAAGGACAGAGCAAGAAAAGACAAGAAAACAATCGTTCTTCCGGAGTCGATGGACAAGCGTACCTATGCGGCTGCAGAGCAGATTCTGAAGGAGGGTATCGCGAATCTTGTGATCATCGGCACACCGGATGAGATCAAGAAGAACAGCGAAGGCTTTGACCTTACCGGCTGCAAGTTTGTAGACCCGTTTACAGATCCGAACAGACAGAAGTACATCGATAAGTTTGTAGAGCTTCGTGCCAAGAAAGGCCTCACACCTGAGCAGGCCGAGGAGCAGATGACGAAGGATTACATGTACTATGCATGTCTTATGTGTAAGTGCGGTGATGCAGATGGCGCTGTTTCCGGTGCTTGCCATTCTACTGGTAACACTATTCGCCCGGCCCTTCAGCTTCTGAAGTGCAAGCCAGGTATCCACTCTGTTTCCGGCTTCTTCTTCATGGAGGTTCCGGACTGTGAATTTGGTGACAACGGTAAGTTTGTATTTGCAGATTGTGCAGTCAATACTGATTTTGATTCTGCAAAGCTTGCTGAGATTGCATATCTTTCTGCAGAGTCCTTTAAGATGTTGACCGGTGATGAGCCGAAGGTTGCTATGCTGTCGTATTCCACGAAGGGATCTGCAAAGCATGATGATGTGACGAAGGTTGCTGATGCGGTAGCGCTTGCACATGAGCAGCATCCGGAAATTGAGCTTGATGGTGAGCTGCAGCTTGACGCCGCACTGGTTGAATCTGTTGGTCAGCAGAAAGCACCGGGCTCCAAGGTTGCAGGTCATGCGAACACACTCGTATTCCCGTCTCTTGAGGCAGGTAATATCGGCTATAAGCTCGTACAGAGACTTGCTAAGGCCAATGCCTATGGCCCGGTTCTGCAGGGACTCAGCATGCCGGTCAATGATCTTTCCAGAGGCTGCTTTGCAGAAGATATCGTCGGTGTTGTAGCGATTACTGCTGTACAGGCTCAGCAGAATGCCTGATCCATAAATCATAAAGGAGTCATTTCCATGAAAATTCTTGTATTAAACTGTGGTTCCTCATCGCTTAAGTATCAGTTGATTGATATGGAGGATGAGTCCGTTTTGGCAAAGGGCCTCTGCGAGAGAATCGGTATTGAGGGCTCGAAGTTAACGCATAAGGTTCCTGGTAAAGATGATTTTGAACTTGAGACGGCGATGCCGGATCATGCAAAGGCTGTACAGCTTGTATTTGATGCGCTGACAGACAAGGAACACGGTGTTATCGCTTCTGTTGATGAAATCGGTGCGATTGGTCACCGTGTTCTCCATGGCGGCCCGAAGCTTACCGAGTCCTGCATCGTGGATGAGCATGTAAAGAAGGTCATTCGTGATTGCTTCGATCTCGGACCACTGCATAATCCTGCAAACCTCACTGGTATCGAAGCTTGTGAGAAAGTTGTGCCTGGTAAGAAGAATGTTGCCGTATTTGATACAACCTTCGGCATGTCACTTCCGGAAAAGGCATATTATTATGCAATCCCGACAGAGTATTATGAGAAGTATGGCATCCGCCGTTACGGCTTCCATGGTACCAGCCATACCTTCGTATCCCACGAGACCATCAAGTTCGGCCATCTGGATCCGGAGAAGGCAAAGGTAATTGTATGTCATCTGGGTAATGGTGCGTCGATTTCAGCTTCAATCGGTGGAAAGGGCGTTGATACATCGATGGGCCTTACTCCTCTTGAAGGGCTAATCATGGGAACACGATCCGGTGATGTAGATGCAGCAGTGGTTCAGTTCATCTGCAATCATGAGCACAAGACCGTTGATGAAGTTTTGAATATTCTCAATAAGAAGTCCGGTGTTCTCGGTATGTCCGGTGTTTCCTCTGATTTCCGTGATGTTGAAAAGGCTGCGGAAGAGGGTAATCATATGGCAGAGGTTGCTCTTGATGCATTCCGTTATAGAGTTGCCAAGTATATCGGCGCTTATGCAGCAGCTATGAATGGTGTCGATGCGATTGCCTTCACAGCTGGTGTCGGTGAAAACGACAAGAAGACCAGAAAGCTTATCGTAGAGCAGTATCTTGGTTATCTCGGCGCGAAGATCGATGATAAGAGAAATGATGTTCGCGGAAAGGAAGCACTGATTTCTTCGGATGATTCCAAGGTTAAGCTCTTCCTGATTCCGACGAATGAAGAGCTTGCGATTGCGCGTGATACCCTTCGTCTGGTAGAAGCTTAAGAAAAAAGTGGTTGCATTCTCGCTCATGGTAGTGTATAGTATCTCGAGTGTGCAATCGCGAATATTCGTATTTGCTTGACATAAATCAGCCGTAAGATTTACCCGGTATGACGAAGGAGGTGTTGAAATGTCAATCTGTCCTAAGAATAAAAATTCTAAGGCTCATAGAGATGCTAGAAGAGCGAACTGGAAGATGGGTGCTGTGAATCTTGTAAAGTGCCCGAAGTGCGGTTCTCTTGTTATGCCTCACAGAGTCTGCAAGGTTTGTGGATCTTACAACAAGCGTGAGATCATTAAGGTAGAGGACTAATTTTCTATCTGAAACAAATAAAGTGAAGTTGAAGCGATCCGGTGGGTGTCATATAAATGACACACATCGGATCGTTTTTTAGTTATCCCGGGGTATCGCGCTTGCGAGGATTTCTTATTTCGCTCTATTTTGCCACTCTCTTGATCCGCGAATCGCTGCGAAATTTGCATTTGTGTGACCTCATCCCATTAAAAGTTGTTTATTTTAGCGAAAGTGGTATAATGTTCCCGTAATAAGCCATTATGATGAGGTTAAGTTATGAAGCAGAAGCTTGCTGCTCTCATACTGATCAGTATACTACTGGCCGGTTGTCAGCAAAAACAGCCACTTGTTTATAATATAAATAAGTCGCCTGAGTTAAGAGAATATGAATCAGAGTCCGAGGAGGAATCACGCTTTCAGGAATCATTGGCGGAAGCCAAAAGCCTGGCGGCTCAGGAAAGTGCTGAGCAGGAAACAGAGGCAGTATGGCAAAAGAAGCCCTTGCAGAGAGAAGCTGTGAAGGCCCGAGGCATTTATCTTACGGCAGTTACGGCCGGAAGTGATTTGAGGATGGCAGATATCCTTTCTCATATGGAGGGCACGAGCCTTAACGCGGTCGTCGTGGATGTTCTTTCTGATGATGGTAAAATTTCATACCGTATGGATAATCCGGATATTGCTGCAACCGGTGCTACGACGGATACAATACCTGATATCCACGCTTTTTTGGATAATCTGAAGGCACATCAGCTTTATGTCATTGCGAGAATCGTTACCTTCAGAGATCCCTACCTCGAAACAGTACATCCGGAATGGATGGTTAAAACGACAGATGGTGCTGTTTTTCATGATAATTCAGGTAACGCATGGGTAGATCCCTATAACAGAGAAGCCTGGAACTATAAGATATCGGTTGCAGAGCAATGTGCTGCTGATGGTTTCGATGAAGTACAGTTTGATTATGTGCGTTTCTGTACAGAGGCTGGAACGAAGGCTGTTGTTTATCCAGAAGAGGAAACCGGCGGACTTGGAAAGACGGATATTATTACTGCGTTTGTTCAAACGGCTTCCGACCGTCTTTCAGAAGAAAATATTTTTATGTCCTGCGATGTTTTCGGAACCATCATCGGTTCCTATGTCGATCAGGAATCTGTCGGGCAGGAATATGTCACGATGGCGCAGGCCGTTGATTATATGTCGCCCATGATTTATCCATCACATTATTCTAATGGCAATTTCGGCCTGGATGTACCTGATACGCATCCGTATGAAGCAATCCTTGCTGCATGCCAATCTTCGCTAAAGGCTTATTCCCTCGATAAAAGCGGCTTTGATAAGGCAATTGTTCGTCCATGGCTCCAGGGCTTTACTGCATCCTATCTTTCTTCTTACATTTCTTATGGCCCTGAGCAAATTCGTCAGGAAATACAGGCGGTCTATGATGCAGGCTATGATGAATGGCTGATCTGGAACGCTTCAAACAATTACCAGTGGGATGCATTTCGTTGACGATTGAAAGCATTCTATGTATAATCGTGTTTGCTGTTTTTTATTAGACATTCAGCAGATGCTGAGAATGACAGGTGACTGAAATGAAATATGATTTTAAGAAGATTGAGCCGAAGTGGCAGGCAAAGTGGGAGGAAGCCCATGCGTTTGAAGCGGTTGACTTTGCGAAAAAGCCGAAGTGGTATGGTCTGGTAGAATTTCCATATCCATCAGGTGCTGGCATGCATGTCGGACATATCAAGGCTTATTCTAGTGTCGAGGTTCTTGCCAGAAAGAGAAGGATGCAGGGCTACAATGTTCTTTTCCCGATGGGATTTGATTCCTTCGGGCTTCCGGCAGAAAACTACGCCATCAAGACAAATACACATCCGCATGTGATCACAGAAAAAAATATCGAGCATTTCAAGGATCAGATGAGGAGAGTCGGATTTTCCTTTGACTGGAGCCGTGAGATCGCAACCAGCCATGCGGATTATTATAAATGGACGCAATGGATCTTTTTGAAGCTTTTTGAGCATGGACTAGTATTTCGCGCAAAAACACTTGTAAATTATTGCCCTCATTGTAAGGTCGTCCTTTCTAATGAGGATTCGCAGGGCGGTAAATGCGATATCTGTCATAATGATGTCATCCAGCTCCCGAAGGATGTATGGTATCTGCGGATTACACAGTATGCCGATAAGCTGCTCGAAGGACTTGATGAAGTGGATTATCCGGAATCAATCAAGCAGCAGCAGAGGGCCTGGATTGGAAGATCTACCGGTGCCTTCGTGAACTTCCAGCTTTCTGATCAAAACGAAAAACCGATGGATGAAAAGCTTGAGATTTATACGACTCGTTGTGATACGCTGTACGGTGTTACATTTATGGTTGTAGCACCGGAGCATCCGGTTCTTGATAAATATAAAGCACAGATTACTAACTGGAACGCGGTAGAAGATTATCGCGCAGAATGCGCAAAGAAGACGGAGTTTGAGAGAACACAGCTTGTAAAAGATAAGACCGGTGTGAAGATTGAAGGACTGAGCGCAATCAATCCGATTACAGGTAAAAATATTCCGATCTTTATCGCGGATTATGTCATGATGGGTTATGGTACTGGTGCAATTATGGCAGTGCCAGCGCATGATCAGCGCGACTATGATTTTGCAAAGAAATTCGGCGTTCCGATCATCGAGGTCATCAAGGGCGGAGATATTTCAAAGGAAGCATACACCGGAGACGGTGAAATGGTGAACTCCGGCTTCCTTGACGGCTTTACAAACAAGAAAGACTCGATCAAGAAGATGCTGCCGTATCTTGAAGAGAAGGGCATCGGGCATAAGGGCGTGCAGTATAAGATGAAGGACTGGGCCTTTAACCGTCAGCGCTATTGGGGTGAGCCAATTCCACTGATTCATTGCCCGAACTGTGGTACGGTAGCTGTTCCAGAGGATGAGCTTCCGCTGACACTTCCGGATGTAGAGAACTTCGAGCCGGGACAGGATGGTAAGAGCCCTCTTGCAAGGATTGATTCTTTTGTAAATTGTACCTGTCCGAAGTGCGGCGGTCCGGCAAAGAGAGAGACAGATACTATGCCGCAGTGGGCTGGTTCCTCCTGGTATTTCCTTCGCTTCTGCGATCCGCACAATGACAAGGCCTTCGCAGATAAAGAGAAGTTGAAGTACTGGATGCCGGTAGATCATTACAATGGCGGCATGGAGCATGTCACGAGACACCTTCTGTATTCCCGCTTCTGGCATCGGTTCCTCTATGATATCGGAGAGGTACCTTGCGATGAACCGTACAGGAAGAGATCCTATCAGGGACTTATTCTCGGACCGGATGGTGAGAAGATGTCAAAGTCGAAGGGTAATGTCATTGATCCGCTGAATATCGTCGATGAGTATGGCGCGGATACCCTTCGTACCTATGTCCTCTTTATGAGTGACTATACTGCATCAGCGCCATGGAGTGATGAATCGGTTCGTGGCGTGAAGCGTTTCCTTGACCGTGTAGCCGCTTTGACAGACGTTGCGACTCGTGAAAAGGAAGATCCGAAGCTGGAATCAAAGGTGCATAAGACCATCAAGAAGGTATCCGAGGATATCGAAAAGATGAAGTTTAACACAGCAATTGCTGCACTGATGACGCTCATCAATGATTTCAAGGATGCCGGCACGATTACACGAGATGATCTCGTCGTATTCATTAAGCTCCTGCATCCTTTTGCACCGCATCTTACCGAGGAAATCTGGAGCGAAATCGGTGGTGAAGGCCTTCTGACACTTTCCAGCTGGCCGGACTATTCTGAAGAGAAAACAAAGGATGCCGTTCTCAACATCGGTGTTCAGGTCAATGGCAAGGTCAAGGGCAATGTTGACATTGCCCGCGACGCTCAGCAGGAGGAAGCTGTCGCAACCGCAAAGGAAAACGCTTCCGTCGCAAAGGCACTCGATGGTAAGAATATCGTGAAGGTAATTTACGTTCCGGGGAAGATTTTGAACTTCGTCGTAAGATAAAGAAATTAAAAAGCAGTGAAACTGACTGCGGGAGCAGGACAGGGGCCGTCGCACAAACATAAAGCCGAAAGTCTCAGCTAGCCAGCCAGCATGAACAGGGTAAAAAATCGGGGTTTTCCTTGACCCCGATTTTTTAGGCCCATTGTAGGAGAATTCTTTCAAGAATTCTCCGGAATTGGGCCGACCCAGTTCATGATGGCTGGATAGCGCTAAGACTTTCGAGCAGTGCGGAGACGGCCCCTGTCCTGCTCCCGCAGTCAGTTTCACGTCCGGTTAGCCGTAAATGCCCCGACGGCAGTATCAGGATTGTTGTGGAAGAAGTCATAGACCGAACGGGCGGAATAATCGTCCATCGACGGGCATTGCTGAAGCTCCGAAAGGGTGGCTTGGCGGATGTGGTCGATATCGCCGAATTGTTTCATGAGATTTTTCTTTCGGACGGTACCGATGCCTTTGATATCGTCGAGAAGGGAATGAATCTGGTTTTGCGAGCGCAGCGAACGATGATATTCGATGGCGAAACGGTGCACCTCGTCCTGGATGCGTGTGAGAAGCTTGAAGGCTTCGGAATCTTCTTCAATCGGGAGTTCTTCATCATGATAGAGGAGAGCACGGGTACGATGATGGTCATCCTTCACCATACCGGCGACAATGACCGAATTGATTCCAAGGTCTATAAGCACATCTTCGCAGATATGGACCTGTCCTTTACCGCCATCCATTAGGACTAAGTCCGGAAGATTAGAGAAGGAACCTAGTGAGTTATCCTTGCCATTTAAAGCATTTTCCTCCATCTCACGAAGTCCATGCTCAAAGCGTCGTGTAAGCATTTCGTGCATGGACGCGTAATCATCAGAGCCCTGGACGGATTGTATTCGGAATTTCCGATAGTCTGAATTTTTCGGTTTTCCGTTTTCATAGACGATCATGGAGCCGACATTCAGGACACCCGAGGTGTTTGAAATGTCATAGGACTCGATACGATGCGGAAGAGAGGGTAATCCGATGATATCCTGAAGCTCGGAAAGTCCCTTTGCGGCTTTCTGATCCATTTCACGATATTGTTGTTTATACCGGTTCATCAGGATGCCGGCATTTGTGACAGCAAGCTCCACCAGCTTTTCTTTCTTTCCAATCTGTGGCGTCAGAATATGTACTTTTTTTCCTTTTTCCTGTGAAAGCCACTGCTCGAGGATATCTTTATCCGGAAGTTCTGTCTGAATGAAAAGCTCTTTAGGCACAAAAGGTGAACCATTGTAGTACTGACGGATAAATTCACTCAGGATATCGGCGTCGCTTTCTTCCCGATCGATACTGATAAACTGATGATCGCGTCCGATGATCTTGCCATCCCGTACATAGAAAAGCTGTACGATACAGTCAGACCAATCACGACGCATGCCGATAATGTCGCGGTCCTCAGAATCATAGGCAATGATTTTCTGGCGGTTCTGTACCGCTTCAATCGAACGAATCAGATCGCGCATTTCGATGGCGGTTTCGTAATCAAGATTATCGGAAGCACGGTTCATTTTACGCGTCAACTCTTTTATGATATCCTCATATTTTCCATTTAGGAAATCGACTGCCTGGTCGATACGAAGCTGGTATTCAGCCCGCGTCTGCTTGCCGATGCAGGGACCATCACACTGATGCATGTCATAATACACACATTTGTTCGGCAAAAGATGATCCTCCGTAAAGGATCGGCTGCAATTGCGGATGTGAAAGGTTTTTCGGATGAGTTCGATGACTTCATTGACCTGTTCATTTGAAGCATATGGACCAAAATATTTTGCTCTGTCAGTGAGACGCTTCCGGACTTTCAGAATACGAGGAAAGGCTTCACTGGTAACCTTGATATACGGGTAGGTTTTATCGTCCTTTAGAAGTGTATTATAGCGGGGCTGGTATTCTTTGATGAGATTGTTTTCCAACATCAGAGCTTCCAGCTCGGAGTCAACAACAATATATTCAAAACGCTTTACGAGGGAGACCATCTGCTGTATTTTGACAGATTTCTTATAGGATTTCTGAAAATATTGTTTCACACGGTTTTTTAGAATTTTTGCCTTCCCGACATAGATCACTTCATCCTGTGGGCCATGCATCAGATAGACGCCCGGCATATCCGGCAGTTTTTTCAGTTCTTCTTCAATGATAAATTCGGACATGCGTGATATCTCCTCCATCCAATTTTCCATATCATAGGAATATATTATACATTTCCTTTAACATTTTTTGACCGTAAATTTATAAATTTGTCGATATACAAACTGATATGAAACTGTTAAGATAAGAGTCGCGGTCTTTAGATAGAAATAAAGGAAGAAAAATGGCACAAAGATACGACGATTCATTTGAATATAGCAGAGGACAATCAAGATCCCGCTCGAGAGGACAGTCGAGATCCCGTTCCCAGGGAGCTTCGTCTCGTGAAAATGGACGAAATGGGCAATATAGCACCGGAAGAAGATCCGGGTATGAAGAAAATTATACGAGAAACAGTCGCAGTCGTTCCGGAAGAAACAGTAACCATCATAACGATCAAACGAACTGGATTTTACCATTGGGTGGCGTTTTAGCCATCTGCCTTATTGCAGCGATAGGTTTAGCAGTTTCCGGAAAGTTCAAAAAGCCTACGGAGACAGAGATGACCGAAAAGGCCACTGAAGTCGCGACGGAGGCATTTGATCCTGATACTATAAAGGGCAATGTTTATGTCGATGTTTCGAGCTTTTCGCCGGATAGCGGTCTCGTCAATCTGAATGGTATGAATCGCGAGCAGGCGAAGCAGGCTCTTGAAGCAACCTACCAGTGGAAGCTTGTGGTGAATAATACAAATCCTTCACTTGACAGCTTCAAGATGCCGGAGCTGACAGAAGCGGAGACCACCATGGCGGATGCATCTGATTCGGTGGATAATGAAGGCACTGAGCAGGTACAAAAGGTTGCAAGCAAGTATGCAGATATTTCAATCAGACCAGACAAGGCTAGCTTTTTGATTCCGGATCTGATTGCGAAAAATCTTGATAGCTTTATCGAACAGATTTTCCTGGACTATGCTGAAAAGGGGACGATAGAAGCTGTTACAGATGTTGCTTCTTCAAATGTGTCCAATGCTGACACGAGCGGCACAGAGAGCAGATCTTCGATACCGGAGGGCACACAGGCACATGCGGATTATGCTTTGACGCTTCCTGATTTTACAGACATCATTAATGATTATATGAACCAGCTTGCCACCGTCTGGGCTATGGCACCGAAGAATGGTGACATAAATGCTTATGATGCACAGACTGGTGAATTTACATTTGGCGGCTCAGTGAATGGGTATAGCGTGAATGCGGAAGCAACTGCAGAGAAGGTGCTTTCGGCCATCAAGGCTGGAAAATACACAGAGAGCATCGATTGCGAAGGCTCGAGTGTAGAAGCTTCATCACAGAAGGAAAATTATACAACGATTGGTTCCTATCAGACAAAAACGACGAACAATGCTATTCGTAATGGTAATGTAAAGCTGGCTGCTGCTGCTATTAATGGAACAATCCTGCAGCCCGGCGAGGAATTTTCGTTTAATGGAACCGTAGGACAACGTACGGAGGCAAAAGGTTATGGGGCTGCTCCTGCCTATAATGCCGGCGAGGTAGTTCAGGAGGTAGGTGGAGGCGTATGCCAGGTATCCACCACGCTTTTTAACGCTGTGTTCCGTTCCGGACTAACGACGACGTATCGCCGTTCACATACCTTTGCACCGAACTATGTTACGCCGGGTCAGGATGCGACGGTTTCATGGCCGGGACCGGATTATAAGTTTGTCAATGATTCATCACATGCGATCGGTATCCGTGCTTATTATAAAGACAATATCTGCAGTGTATCCATTTACGGTGTGCGTGTATTGCCGGAGGGTGTGACCTGGGAGCTTACTTCTGAAAAGGTGAAGGATCTTCCTGTTCCGGATCCGGTTATTATTACACCTGAGGAAGGCACAGAGTCCAATGGTTCTGCCGGCAGCGAATGGCAGGCTTATAAGGTTATCACGACGAATGGCGTTGTGACGAAGGAAAAGGATCATTATACGAAATACAAGGGTCACACACCGAAGAAATATGCAGAAAGCATGACAGAGTCAGCATCTACGGAAGAAACCTCGGAATCTGGCGAGAGCGGCAGTGAAACTGAGTCATCCACAGCCGAGGGTAAACCAGAGGAACCAGGTCTCGTTGAAACGACAGTGGAAACAAAGGGAGCTGAAAAGTCGACGGAAGCGGCAGATTCAACAAAAGCGGAGACGAAGGAAGAAACTAAGACTACTATTGAAGGGCCGGCTGGCGGCGAGACAAAGGCGCCGGAAACCTCAAACGCAAACGAGCCGGGGGCACAGCTTTCTCCAGAACCAGGTATATAAATTCATACATCCTGCAGGATATCCTGCAGGATTTTTCTTTTTTGTGCAATCTATACTATAGTAATTCAGTGGGAATTAATTCCTTTGTAGAATTTGATTGTATTTTTACATGAACGCGGCCAAATTTCTTTGCAATTTAAATCAGAAATGTTATACTTCTATACGGTATGATATTCCCACGAGTTGGGATTCATATAACAACCGCATTCATGTGGTGATTCATTTTTTAAGGAGGAATCTTTATGGCAAGAAAAATGAAAACCATGGATGGAAACCAGGCTGCTGCACATGCTTCATATGCATTTACTGAAGTAGCCGCAATCTATCCTATCACTCCTTCATCCGTCATGCCTGAGCATGTTGATGAATGGGCAACAGAAGGACGGAAGAACCTTCTCGGACAGACCGTACAGGTAACCGAGATGCAGTCCGAGGCTGGTGCTGCCGGTGCAGTACACGGTTCTCTTGCTGCTGGTGCTCTGACGACGACATTCACTGCATCACAGGGTCTTCTTCTCATGATCCCGGATCTATACAAGGTAGCTGGTGAGCAGCTTCCGGGCGTATTTGATGTATCTGCCCGTGCTGTAGCAAGCCACGCACTTTCCATCTTCGGTGATCATTCCGATGTTATGGCATGCCGCCAGACAGGTGCTGCTATGCTTTGTGAGTCCTCTGTACAGGAGGTTATGGACCTTACACCGGTTGCACATCTTTCTGCACTGAAGGGCCATGTTCCATTCATTAACTTCTTCGATGGTTTCAGAACCTCTCATGAGATTCAGAAGATCGAGCAGTGGGATTATGAGGATCTTCGTGACCTCGTTGACTGGGATGCAGTTGATGCGTTCAGAAAGCATGCACTGAATCCGAATCACCCGGTTGAGAGAGGCTCCGCACAGAACCCGGATATCTTCTTCCAGGCACGTGAGGCTTCCAACCCTTATTATGATGCACTTCCTGCCATCGTTCAGGATTACATGGATAAGATCAATGCTAAGATTGGTACGGACTATAAGCTTTTCAACTACTATGGTGCTGAAGATGCCGAGCATGTGATCATTGCTATGGGTTCTGTTAACGATACCATCGAAGAGACCATCGATTATCTCGTAAAGACAAAGGGCGCTAAGGTCGGTGTTGTAAAGGTTAGACTTTACAGACCGTTCTCCAAGGAAGCTCTTCTTAAGGCTCTCCCGAAGACTGTTAAGACCATTTCTGTACTTGATAGAACGAAGGAGCCGGGCTCTGTTGGCGAGCCGCTTTACCTTGATGTCGTAGCTGCACTTGCAGGTTCTGAGTTCAAGGATGTAAAGATTCTTTCCGGCCGTTATGGCCTTGGTTCGAAGGATACGACACCGGCACAGATCGTTGCTGTATTTGAGAACGAAGATAAGAAGAGATTCACAATCGGTATCGATGATGATGTAACGCACCTGTCTCTTAAGGTGGGCGCTCCGCTTGTTACAACTCCGGAAGGCACGATCAACTGTAAGTTCTGGGGTCTTGGCGCTGATGGTACCGTAGGTGCTAATAAGAACTCCATTAAGATCATCGGTGATAACACAGACATGTATGCACAGGCTTATTTCGATTATGATTCGAAGAAGTCCGGCGGTGTTACGATGTCTCACCTTCGTTTCGGTAAGAAGCCGATCAAGTCAACCTACCTCATCCACAGAGCAAACTTCGTTGCCTGCCATAATCCGGCATATCTTACGAAGTTCAACATGGTACAGGAGCTCGTTGACGGTGGTACGTTCCTTCTTAACTGCGTATGGACAAAGGACGAGGTTGCAGATCATCTTCCTGGCCAGGTTAAGAAATACATGGCTGATCACAAGATTAACTTCTACATCATCAATGGTGTAAAGATTGGTATTGAGACAGGCATGGGCCCGACAAGAATCAACACGATCCTTCAGT
Organism: uncultured Eubacteriales bacterium; assembly: GCA_900315665.1. GTDB lineage: Bacteria > Bacillota > Clostridia > Lachnospirales > Lachnospiraceae > Oribacterium. The sequence goes on along the minus strand of OMZX01000002.1, from coordinate 123,348 downwards.
CCGCCTTCTTCACACTGACAGGCATCATCCCGAAGGAAGAAGCTAACAAGCTCATGAAGGATGCTGCACAGAAGACCTATGGCCGTAAGGGCGAGGATGTCGTAAAGAAGAACTGGGCAGCTATTGATGCCGGCGCTAATGCTTTCGAGAAGATCGATATCCCGGCTGAGTGGACGAACTGTGCTGATGAAGGCCTTGAGTTCAAGGATAAGACAGAAGGCACGAAGGACGTTCTTGATTTCGTCAACAACATCCAGAATTTCGTATCCGCTCAGGAAGGTAATTCTCTTCCGGTATCTGCATTCAAGCCGTATGTTGATGGTACAACACCGTCCGGCACAGCTGCATATGAGAAGCGTGGTATCGCTGTTAATGTTCCGCAGTGGGATGCTGATAAGTGTATCGAATGCGGTTTCTGTTCTTATGTATGTCCGCACGCTGCGATCAGAACCTTCGCATACACGGATGATGAAGCTGCTAAGGCTCCGGAGGGCGATGCATTTAAGCCGCTCAATGGTCTTACAGGCTACAAGTTCGGCATCAAGGTATCTGTACTTGACTGTACCGGTTGCGGCTCCTGCGCAAATGTCTGCCCTGGCATGAAGGGTGAGAAGGCACTTACGATGAAGCCGATCGCAGAGGAGCTTGACAGACAGAAGTTCTTTGACTATGCAGTAAAGCTTCCGGAGAAGGAAGAAGTTGTTGCTAAGTTCAAGGAGACAACCGTTAAGGGCTCTCAGTTCAAGAAGCCGCTTCTTGAGTTCTCAGGCGCATGTCCTGGCTGTGGTGAGACACCATATGCTAAGCTCATCACACAGCTCTTCGGTGACAGAATGTACATTGCCAATGCTACAGGCTGCTCATCCATTTGGGGCAACTCTTCACCGTCAACTCCTTACACAGTAAATGCTAAGGGTCAGGGACCTGCATGGGATAACTCTCTGTTTGAGGATAATGCTGAGTTTGGTTATGGTATGCTTCTTGCACAGAATGCAATCCGTGACAGACTGAAGAGAGAAGTTACCGAGCTCATGGAGAAAGATGCTTCCGTTAAGGATGCTGCACAGGAATGGCTCGATACCTTCGGTGTTGGCGCTACCAATGGTGCTGCTACCGAAAAGCTGGTTAAGGCTCTCGAAGGAAAGACTGACGAGCTCGCTGTAGATCTTCTTAAGAACAAGGACTTCCTTGCTAAGAAGAGCCAGTGGATCTTCGGTGGTGATGGTTGGGCTTATGATATCGGCTTCGGTGGCCTCGATCATGTTCTTGCTTCCGGCAAGGATATCAACGTTATGGTCTTCGATACAGAGGTTTACTCCAACACAGGTGGACAGTCCTCGAAGTCTACGCCGACCGGTGCTGTAGCACAGTTTGCAGCAGGCGGCAAGGACACTGGTAAGAAGGATCTTCCGGGCATCGCAATGTCTTATGGCTATGTATATGTAGCACATGTAGATATGGGCGGTGATATGCAGCAGACTGTTAAGGCTATTGCAGAGGCTGAGGCTTATCCGGGACCTTCACTCATCATCGCTTATGCTCCTTGTATCAACCATGGTATCAAGAAGGGCATGGCTAAGGCTATGACTGAGGAGAAGCTTGCTCTGACAACTGGCTACTGGAACAACTTCCGGTTCAACCCGGCTGGCGGCGACAAGAAGTTCACCCTTGATTCCAAGGAGCCGGATTTCACAGGCTATCAGGACTTCCTGAAGGGTGAGGTTCGTTACCTTTCACTTGGACTTAAGAATCCGGAGAGAGCAAAGGCTCTTGACGAGAAGAACCAGGCTGAGTCGAAGGCTAGATACGATCATCTGAAGAAGCTGATTGATCTCTACAACGCATAATTCGTCTTGGTATGAACAATCTAAGGCGGATCCACGAAAGTGGATCCGCCTTTTTGTTAAAAAGATAATGCATTTACTTCCAAGAAAGTTACTATTTATAGCTGATTCAAAAGAAATATTGAACCTACGATAATTCATAGGAAATAGAGTCCCGGCGGATTTGATTTCATTCTGTCTTCATGCTAGAATAAAGTGATTTATGTTAGCGTTGAAATGGAGTATATATGCGTAAAGTCATTGTTGCGGTCGTCGGTAGACCAAACGTCGGAAAGTCGACCTTATTTAATTGTATTGCAGGAAAGCAGATTTCGATTGTTGAAGATACGCCTGGCGTTACAAGAGACAGAATCTATGCGGATGCCGAATGGTTAAACTACAAATTCACACTTGTTGATACTGGCGGTATCGAACCGGATTCACAGGATATCATCCTGAAACAGATGCGGAATCAGGCACAGCTTGCGATTGACACTGCTGATGTGATCATTTTTGTGACGGATGTAAGGACAGGACTTGTTGATGCGGATTATGAGGTAGCGGACATGCTTCGCCGAAGCCATAAGCCAGTCGTTCTTTGCGTCAATAAGGTGGACAGCTTTAAGAAATTCGGTAATGATGTCTACGAATTTTATAATCTTGGTTTGGGAGATCCTTTCGGCGTTTCGTCTGCGAACCAACTCGGAATTGGTGATCTTCTGGATGAAGTTGTCAAACATTTCCCACTCGAAGCTGTAGAGGAAGAAGAAAAGGATACTATCCGCATTGCATTGATCGGCAAACCGAATGTCGGAAAAAGCTCTGTTGTCAACAAGCTGCTAGGGCAGAATCGTGTTATCGTTTCTGATATTGCTGGTACGACGCGGGATGCGATCGATACTGAAATCATTCATGATGGAAAGTCCTATACATTTATCGATACAGCAGGCCTCCGGCGCAAGGGAAAGGTAGAAGATGACATCGAGAGATATTCCGTCATTCGAACCGTGGCTGCGGTTGATCGTGCAGATATTTGCCTGGTTCTGATCGATGCAACGCAGGGTGTGACAGAAGGAGATGCGAGGATTGCCGGCATTGCACATGAATCCGGTAAAGGTGTGATCATCGCAGTTAATAAATGGGACGCGGTACCAGATAAGACGGATCAGACGATGAAGGAATTTCAGGAAAAGCTTAAAACTTCCTTCTCCTATATGCCATATGCCACGTTTTTATTTATTTCCGCAGAAACAGGGCAGAGACTGCAGAAAATCTTTGAGCTGGTAGACAGGATTCACGAAAATCAAACCTTACGTGTGCGGACAGGTGTTCTCAATGACATCATGATGAAGGCTGTCGCGATGAAACAGCCACCGTCTGATAAGGGAAAACGACTGAAGCTTTTCTATATGACGGAGACAAGTGTTGAACCGCCTACCTTTGTCATTTTTGTGAATGATCAGAATCTTATGCATTTTTCCTACACAAGATATATTGAAAACCAGATTCGGGCTTCATTCGGCTTCGAGGGCACACCATTAAAATTTATCATTCGTGAAAGAAAACCAGGAAAGGGTGAAGAGGACGATTAAGTCCTTTGACGGATTATGGGAAATGAAATCATGATGTCCATACGAGAATTTCTCGTTTGCGTTATTGCAGGATACTGCTTCGGAATGATTCCAAACGGCTATCTCTATGCTAAATCGCAGGGCGTTAATATTTACAAGGTAGGCTCCGGCAATCCCGGCAGTACGAATATATCGCGGACACTCGGAAAAAGAGCAGGTGCCACAGTACTGCTTCTCGATATCGCAAAAACGATTGTTCCGATTTTTTTTATGTCACTCCTATGGAAACCTGTCACGATGGACCAAACGACAATGCTTACACTTGTCACAGGCGCGGGGGCTATTGTCGGACATGATTTCCCTGTGATTCCGGGACTTCATGGCGGAAAGGGGATCGCCTGTACGGGTGCTTTGGCTATCGCTTTTGACTGGCGGCTTGCTATCGTCCTTTTTGCTTTATTTTTACTTGTTTCCTGGCGTTCAGGCTATGTCAGTGTGGGATCGATTTCTGCTGTAACGATGTTTTTTATTCTGACAGCGGTTTTAGGATATTTTGATCTCCTAATGTTTACAAAGGCAGCTTATCCTTATTGCGTACTGATCGTATTTCTGATCAGTGCCCTTGCAGTATGGCAGCATCGAAGTAATATTAAGAGACTTCGTGCCGGCACAGAATCAAAGTTCCATTTTAAAAAATGAATCAAATATTTCAGCATACGTTTTAGAAGATGACCATCAGAGGGAAGAATTCTGTACGTATGCTGTTTGTTTGATTATTATTAAAATAACGGGAGACATGGTAAATGAAAGCATCCGTGATTGGTTCCGGAACATGGGGAACCGCGTTAAGCATTATTCTTTCACATAATGGACATGATGTAACATTATATTCCAGATTGCAATCAGAGATAGATGAAATTCTTAAGGAAAAAAGGCATAAAAATCTTCCTGGCGCTGTCATTCCAGACAGCTTATGCGGCACAGCAAAGCTGGAAGAAGCACTCAAAGATAAGGATCTCATCGTGCTGGCGGTGCCATCCATCTATATTCGGGCAACAGCAGAACGCATGAAGCCTTTTATCCGCCAGAATCAGGTCATCGTATCCTGCGCTAAAGGAATAGAAGAGGATAGTCTGTTGACAATGACGGATATCATCGAAGAAGTACTCCCGCAGGCAGATGTAGGCGTTCTGTCAGGGCCATCGCACGCAGAAGAGGTTTCTCGTTTTATTCCGACCACCATTGTGGCAGGAGCTCATAGTAGAAAAACAGCAGAATTTATCCAGGATATCTTTATGTGTGATTGCTTCCGGGTCTATATAAATCCTGATATGAGAGGAATTGAAGTAGGCGCGGCTCTAAAAAACGTCATGGCGCTTGCGGCAGGTATGGCTGACGGAATTGGTTATGGTGACAACACGAAGGCAGCGCTTATTACGAGAGGCATCGCCGAAATTACGCGGCTAGGCGTCAAAATGGGCTGCCGGCAGGAAACCTTTGCAGGGTTAAGCGGAATTGGCGATCTTGTCGTAACCTGCGCTTCTATGCATTCCAGAAATCGAAGAGCCGGTATCCTGATCGGACAAGGCAAAAGCTATAGAGAAGTCATGCAGGAGATCGGACAGGTGGTTGAAGGCGTGTATGCTGCGAAATCCGGTCTTCAGCTTGCAAAAAAGTATGATGTGTCTATGCCGATCATAGAGACGATGAACCAGGTTCTCTTCGAGGATATGTCTGCAAGAGATGCCGTGAAGACATTAATGGAACGAGACAGACGTCTGGAAAATCAGAAGCTGGACTTTTTATATTGATGATAACTTTCAGTTATGAAGTCCCTGTTTTCTTTGCTTCAAACTTATAAATCGCGTTGACAAGCCTCACTTTAATTCTTTATAATACTGAAAAGTCCAATTGTGGGCTGAAAGAGGAGGTACATTATGAAAAAAGTTTTAAGTGCAGTTCTTGCTGCTTCCATGGTTGCATCACTTGCAGCTTGTGGATCTTCTTCATCCGGTTCTGCTTCGACGACAGCCGCTGCTGCTGCAGAGACAACTGCTGCTGCCTCTGATGCAGGCGCTGCTTCCGCTTCCGGTGCGACCTGGAAGATTGGTCTTCAGGGACCTTTAACCGGTGGTGCAGCTGTTTATGGTACAGCCGTTGTGCGTGGCGCTGAAATCGCACTTGATGAGATCAATGCGGCCGGTGGTATCAATGGTGCACAGGTTGAATACAAGGAAGCAGATGATGAGCATGACCAGGAAAAGGCAGTCAACGCTTACAACTCCTTAAAGGACTGGGGCATGCAGATTATGATCGGACCGACCACTTCGATGCCGACTATCGCTGTTGGTGCTGAATCTGAGAAGGATAACCTTTTCACGATTACGCCATCAGGCTCTGCTGTTGATTGTACTGTTCCGAAGAACATCTATAGAGTTTGCTTCTCCGATCCTGCACAGGGCACGAAGTCTGCACAGTATATCGGTGAGCACAAGGTTGCTACGAAGATTGGTATCATCTATGATTCATCGGATGTTTATTCCTCCGGTATTCATGATTCTTTCGTTGCAGATGCTGCAAACTATGGACTTGAAATCGTAGCGGACGAACAGTTTACAGCTGATTCTAAGACTGACTTCTCCACACAGCTTCAGAAGATGCAGGATGCTGGCGCTGAGCTTGTATTCCTTCCGTTCTATTATACCGAGGCCGCTCTTGTTCTGACACAGGCTAACACCATGGGCTTCAAGCCAATTTTCTTTGGTTGTGATGGACTTGATGGTATCCTGAATGTTGAGAACTTTGATGCTTCTCTTGCAGAGGGTACGATGCTTCTTACACCGTTTGCTGCTGATGCAACCGATGACCTTACTGTGAAGTTCGTTTCTGCTTACAAGGATAAGTACAATGAAGTTCCTGTACAGTTTGCTGCAGATTCCTATGATGCAGCATACATTGTAAAGGCTGCGGTTGAAGCTGCTAATGCTACACCGGATATGTCTGTTGACGAACTTGGTACAGCGCTTGAGGGCGCTATGTCATCTGTTAAGTATGATGGTCTTACAGGTGTAGGCATGACCTGGAATGAAACTGGTGATGTTGATAAGGAGCCGAAGGCTGTTGTCATCAAGGATGGCGCGTACGTTTCTGCTGACTAATTGACATTCCGTAAACTTGAAATTTGATGAGAGCAAAATGGGTTGCTTCAATGGAGCAGCCCTTTTGCTTTTTCTAGAAGATTTTTTAAAGAAGCTATATTCTCTTTAAAAGTTTTAAATGTTAGAGTATTTTCATAATATTTTAATTCTTTTGCTATAATAAAAGATAGCTTCTGGAACTAGCTCCATGAAATAAGAAACATGAGAGGTGTAAAAGAATGTTGAGCTTTATCTCGTATCTGCTGAGCGGCATCAGTCTTGGCGCCGTGTATGCAATCATTGCACTAGGATATACCATGGTTTACGGTATCGCTAAGATGCTGAATTTTGCTCATGGTGATATCCTGATGGTGGGCGGTTATGCAGCCTTTCTTGCCTTTAATCAGGCCGGACTTCCGATTCCTGTTGCGACATTGATTGCAGTTATCGTCTGCACACTCCTTGGTGTTTTGATTGAAAGAGTAGCTTATAAGCCGCTTCGAACAGCAAATTCTCTGTCAGTTCTGATCACAGCCATCGGCGTTTCTTATTTTCTGGAGAATCTTGCACAGCTTATCTTTTCTGCAAATCCAAAGAGCTTTACAACTTTTGTGCCATTTGAACCTTTGAAGCTTGCAGGAGGGCAGCTTACGATTTCTGCGACGACGATCGTTACAATCATCGTATGCTTCATTATCGTTGAAGTTTTGGTTACGTTCATCAATAAAACGAAGGCCGGCCAGGCTATGCTTGCTGTTTCCGAGGATAGGGGCGCCGCAACATTGATGGGTGTCAATGTAAATGGTACAATTTCTCTTACCTTTGCTATTGGCTCTGCACTTGCCGCCATCGGCGGAATTCTTCTTTGTTCGGCCTATCCTACACTGACGCCGACAACAGGCGCTATGCCCGGTATCAAAGCCTTCGTAGCAGCCGTTCTTGGAGGGATTGGATCGATTCCGGGTGCGTTCATCGGTGGCATCATCCTCGGTATCCTCGAAAATCTTTCTAAGGCATATATATCCTCGAAGCTTTCCGATGCGATTGTATTTTCTGTTCTTATCATTGTACTTCTTGTGAAGCCGACAGGTATTCTTGGAAAGAAGATTATGGAGAAAGTGTGATACGGTATGGGAAAAAATAAGCTTTCTAAAAAGAATTTTTTACAGAGTGATGCCTGTACGTATCTGATGGTTATCCTCGCTTATCTGATTGTTGAGATTTTTGTAAGATCAGGTCATATCAGTTCGCTCATGAAGGGCATCCTTGTTCCGCTATGTACTTATTCTATTATGGCGGTAAGTCTGAATCTTGTTGTTGGTATCTCCGGTGAGCTATCACTTGGACATGCTGGCTTCATGTGTCTTGGAGCATTTTCTTCTGCACTTTGGTCGAATCTGATGGAAGACAAAATGCCGGCTGGCGTAAGCTTTCTGATTGCGATTTTTATTGGTGCTTGTGTGGCGGCTGTTTTTGGCTTTTTAATCGGTATCCCGGTATTGCGGCTGAAGGGTGATTATCTTGCGATTGTAACCCTGGCATTTGGCGAGATCATAAAGAACCTGATCAATGCCCTGTATTTTGGCATTGATAGCAACGGGCTTCACTTTTCTCTTAAGGATTCTCTGAGCCTTGGACTGGAAAAAGGTGTAAAACCGATTATTAATGGTGCACAGGGCATTACTGGAACTCCGAAAATGTCAAACTTTACGATTGGTGTGGTCCTGCTTCTACTTACACTTTTTATTGTGTTAAATCTTATTCATTCAAGAACAGGACGGGCGATCATGGCAATCCGTGATAACCGGATTGCAGCGGAATCGATTGGCCTTGATGTGACTAAATATAAGTTGCTTGCCTTTACCATTTCAGCTGCCATTGCAGGTGTCGGAGGTGTGCTTTATGCACATAATTTAAGCTCTCTGCAGGCACTTCCAAAAAACTTCGGTTATAACCAGTCAATTATGATTCTGGTATTTGTCGTTATGGGTGGCATCGGTAATATAAGAGGCTCTGTGATCTCAGCCGTGATACTCACATTGCTTCCGGAGGTTCTACGTAGTCTCAACAACTATCGTATGCTGATGTATTCCATCGTCCTCATCTTTATGATGCTATTTACCTCTGCACCTGCATTTATTCAGTACCGGCAGAAGCTTACCCAGGTATTTCGTAAGAGGAAGACGGATGAAGACGGAAAGGAGGAAGCATAATGGCTGTGGTTCTTGATGTACAGAGTCTTGGTATTTCCTTTGGTGGTCTTCGTGCGGTTGATAATTTCAATGTTCAGATTGAAAAAAATGAACTTTATGGTCTGATTGGTCCAAACGGCGCAGGCAAGACGACGATTTTTAATCTGTTGACCGGTGTGTATAAACCGACAGACGGACAGATTATCCTCGATGGCGAAAATATTACCGGACTTCATTGTATAGATATTAATAAAAAGGGAATCGCCCGTACGTTCCAAAATATTCGGCTTTTTTCGAATCTTTCTGTCCTTGATAATGTTAAGGCCGGACTTCATAACCACTATGTCTATTCCACAGCGGGTGGTATTTTCCGTACGCCTAAATTCAGGAAGATGGAAGCAGACATGAATAAGGAAGCCATGCGTCTTTTAAAGGTTTTCGGATTAGATGGTTTTAGTGAATACAAGGCTTCCAATCTTCCATATGGTCAGCAAAGAAAGTTGGAAATTGCGCGTGCATTGGCTACGGAGCCGAAGCTCCTTCTTCTTGATGAGCCTGCTGCCGGCATGAATCCTTCGGAAACAAAGGAGCTCATGGATACGATTCGTCTCGTACGTGACCAGTTTGATATGACTATTTTACTCATTGAGCATGATATGAAGCTTGTTTCAGGAATCTGCGATAGACTTACAGTTCTTAATTTCGGGCAAGTTCTTAAGCAGGGTGAAACGCAGGAGGTACTGCATGATCCTGCCGTCATCAAGGCTTATCTCGGTGATTAAGGGAGGATATGATGAGTAATAGAATACTAGAAGTAGAGAATCTCCATGTATATTACGGGATGATTCAAGCTCTGAAAGGCATTTCCTTTCATGTAGATCAGGGTGAGATTGTGACGCTGATTGGTGCAAATGGCGCTGGAAAGACGACTACACTTCATACAATTACCGGACTTATTCCATCCCGTTCCGGTAAGATCATGTATAATGGGAAAGACATCACACATACACAGGGGCATATTCTGGTAAGCGAAGGCCTTGCCCATGTACCGGAGGGACGTCGTGTGTTTGCAAGTCTTACAGTATATCAGAATCTGATGCTTGGCGCTTACACAAGAAAGGACAAGGGTGAGATTCAGGACACGCTAAACATGGTATATGACAGATTTCCTCGACTTTTGGAAAGAAAGAACCAGATGGCCGGGACACTCTCTGGTGGTGAACAACAGATGCTTGCAATGGGACGAGCACTGATGTGTCATCCTCATATGATCGTCATGGACGAACCGTCTATGGGTCTTTCTCCGATTTATGTCAATGAAATCTTTGAAATCATTGAAAAGATTCATGCAGACGGCGTGACTGTTTTACTTGTGGAGCAAAACGCGAACAAGGCACTGGCTATTGCAGATCGTGCCTATGTTCTCGAGACTGGCAAAATCACGATCGAAGGCAAAGCGTCTGACCTCGCAAACGATCCGAAGGTGAAGGCTGCTTACCTTACCTAATTGATTTAATAGACATTATCTGAGACATTGTATGCTTCTTTTTTCCCCAATCACTGATATAATGAAATCAGTAATTGGGGATTTTTTTTACTGGAGGCATGGATATGAAACTTACATTTATTGGAGCGGATCATCAGGTGACCGGCTCTCTGCATTATCTGGAAGCCTGTGGAATAAAGCTGATCGTGGATTGTGGTATGGAGCAGGGAAGAAATCCTTATGTTTCCGCCGGACTCCCGGTGAAATATTCAGAGCTCGATTATATTCTTGTGACGCATGCCCATATAGACCATACTGGACTCATCCCGCTCGCAGTGAAGGATGGCTTTAATGGCACTATTTTATGCACGAATGCGACGAAAAATCTTTGCGAAATCATGCTTCTCGATAGTGCACATATTCAGGAATCGGATGCAAAAATAAAGAATAGGAAGGGGGAGCGAGCAGGACGTGAACCAGTTGAACCGATTTATACCTACGATGATGCCGGGAAGGCGCTGGAACATTTCCGTGGCGTAAAATATGGCGAAATGACAGAGCTTGCGGATGGACTGCGTGTTCGTTTTACGGATGCCGGACATCTTCTTGGATCAGCCTCAATTGAGATGTGGATTAAAGAGGGAGATATCGAAAAAAAGATTGTATTTTCCGGCGATATTGGAAACAAAAATAAGCCGCTGATCCGGGATCCGCAGTATATCAAGGACGCAGATTATGTTCTGATGGAATCTACCTATGGTGACAGATTTCATGATCCGGAAGTAGATCACCTTAAAGATCTTGTTTCTATTACGCAGAGAACACTCGATCGGGGCGGTAATGTCGTCATTCCTGCCTTTGCCGTCGGCAGGACGCAGGAACTCCTTTACATGTATCGTGCGATTAAGCAGCAGAAGCTGATTAAGAATCATGATAATTTTCCTGTTTACGTCGATAGTCCTCTTGCTGTCGAAGCCACACATGTTTTCAGCAAAAATCTTTTGGAATGTTATGATGATGAGACAAGAAAGGTTGTAGAGGAAGGACATAACCCGATCTTTTTCAAAGGACTCAATCTTTCCATCACACTTGATGAATCAAAGGCAATCAATTATGATGAAGAGCCAAAGGTTATAATCTCTGCATCGGGCATGTGTGATGCGGGACGAATCCGTCACCATATCAAATACAATCTCTGGCGTCCGGAATCGACGATTGTTTTTGCCGGTTATCAGGCAGAGGGGACACTCGGAAGGATGCTTGAGGATGGCGCGGAAACGGTAAAGATGTTTGGAGAAGAGGTTGTATGTAAGGCGGAAATTGCAAAGATGCAGTCGATGTCCAGTCATGCGGACCAGAACGGACTTCTTGAGTGGATTGGAAATTATACGGAGAAAAAGCCTGCCCGTGTCTTCCTCGTGCATGGTGATGATGATTCGATGGAAACCTTGTCTTCGCTGATTCATGAAAAATATGGATTACAGGTAGATTGTCCATATTCCGGATCTGTCTTTGATCTCGCAACAGGTGAATGGCTGGAGGTTAAGGAGCCGGTCAAGGTGGTACGTCCGGCGATTGTATCCGTTCCTACTTCTGGAGCATCCGGGAAGATATCCGGAAGGAAAAAGTCCTCCGATCAGCAGTATGAGCGTCTCATGGACTCCTATGAAAGACTTCTTTCTGCCATCAAAGCAAACTATGGCGGTGCAAATAAGGACCTTGCAAAATTTACTGCACAGATTGATAATCTGTATAGTAAGTGGATTCGATGATATAAGTTTTACGGCTATCCATCTCGATAGCCTTTTAATATGTCAAAAAAGCACAGGATAAAAATCATACAAAAAATATTTGGACTTTCTATCGCGCTTATTTTAATCACTGTTTTGATTCGGGCTTATATCAACCGTTCGGTTCAAGGGTACATGAGTATCAACGTACAAACAAAAACAGTGGAAACGGATGCGGACTTTTACTTCACGAGTATTTCATCCCCATCTCAGTTGCAAGACCATACGGAAACGATAGAAGATCTCCGGCAACATGCAGAAGAAATCCGGACATTGATGGAGAACCCTAAGCTTCTGGAGGAAACGGAGCAGAGTCGGGAGGATTGGGAGCAAATCTGTAGTCTCCTTGATCAGGAACTGAAGGCTGCTTCTGCGATGAAAGCCTCTTTGTTGTCGCATGCAGAAAAGAATCGTTTTCATGAAGAAATGGCAGAATTTTATGCTTCACGGGATCATGAATGCATGAAAGTTGTCGGGGATTCAGAACATGGGATGACTGAAAACATAGCATATCTAAAACGCTATGCTATGCTGACGGCTGATCGGTGCGATGAACTATTAAAGGCGTGAATATTCTTGTAAAACCTCTTTTCGTGTGCTATATTTCAAAAGTTAGTGCAACGTGTATCGCACGAAGCAAATTCTACCTAGGAGATAATAAATACAATGCAGTACAGAGGCGTTAATGAATTGCGTGAGCTGTTCCTCAGCTTTTTTGAAGAGAAGGGATGTCTGAGACTCAACAGCTTTTCTTTGGTTCCGCACAATGATAACTCTCTTCTGATCATCAATTCCGGTATGGCACCGATGAAGCCATGGTTTACGGGGCAGGAGATTCCGCCGAGACGGAGAGTAACAACCTGTCAGAAGTGTATTCGTACCGGTGACCTCGAGAATGTCGGAAAGACTGCTCGACATGGTACATATTTTGAAATGCTTGGCAATTTTTCCTTTGGCGATTATTTCAAGAAGGAGGCGATTCCCTGGGCATGGGAGTTCCTTACGGAGCGTGTCGGACTGGATCCGGAGAGATTGTATCCCTCTGTCTATGTCGATGATCAGGAGGCTTATGATATCTGGCTGAATGATATGCATATTCCCGCCGATCACATCTATAAATTCGGAAAGGAAGATAACTTCTGGGAGCATGGTTCAGGTCCGTGCGGCCCTTGTACCGAGATTTATTATGACCGTGGTCCGAAGTACGGAAATGGTCCGGAGGATGTCATGGGCGGTGAGGGCGACCGTTACATGGAGGTCTGGAACGTCGTCTTCTCGCAGTTCAACAATGACGGTCATGGAAATTATACAGATCTTGTACAGAAAAACATCGATACTGGTATGGGACTTGAGCGTCTTGCTGTTGCTGTGCAGGATGTGGGGTCAATCTTTGATGTCGACACGCTGAAGAGTCTTCGTGATCTGGTGTGTGCATTGGCGGGAAATATCGAATATGAGAAACCGGGTACGGAAAAGACGGATGTTTCGGTACGTATTCTGACAGACCATGCCCGTGCGATGACGTTTATGATTTCGGATGGTATCATGCCGTCTAACAATGGGCGTGGTTATGTACTTCGCCGTATTATCCGCCGTGCCGTGCGTCATGGCCGGAAGCTGGGCATCCAGGGATCCTTCCTCCCGACGCTTGCGGAAAATGTTATCGATGGTTCAAAGGATGGCTATCCGGAGCTTGAGGAGAAGCGTGCATTTATTCTTAGTGTCATTAAGTCCGAGGAGGATAAGTTCGAGAAGACCTACGAGCAGGGAATGGAAATTCTCAACTCGATGGAGGATGCGCTTAGAAGCTCCGGTAAGACAGAGCTTTCCGGTGAGGATGCTTTCCGTCTCTATGATACCTATGGTTTCCCGATTGATAATACGAAGGAAATCCTCGAGGAGCAGGGATTTACCGTTGATGAAGACGGTTTCAATGTGCAGATGAAGAAGCAAAAGGAAACTGCCCGCGAGGATCGTAAGAAATCTGGAAAGAACGATGAATACATGGGCGCTGCTGCTACCGTATATGAGAACATTGATGCGCATATTACGACGAAGTTTACCGGCTATGATACACTTGAGACGAAGAGTAAGATTGTAGCGATGGCTGCGCTTTATCCGGCTGATGCAGATGACGAGGATGCGCTAGTGGATGCTCTTTCGGATGGACAGACCGGTGCCATCATTACAGAGGAAACACCCTTCTATGGTACGATGGGTGGTCAGGTTGGCGATATTGGTCTTATTGTACTTGGTTCTGACGATGCTTCCGAGGATGCCAAGGAAGGTGCTGCACTTGGCAAGGGCGCTGCAGTCTTCGAGGTACGTGCTACAGAACATGTTGCTGGTAATAAGATTGCACATATTGGTGTCGTAAGAAAAGGCATGTTCAAGCTTTCTGATTCTGTGACCCTCCGGGTTGACCAGAAGGAGAGGATGGCTACCTGCAGGAATCATTCTGCAACGCATCTTCTTCAGAAAGCGCTTCGTGAGGTACTCGGTACACATGTTGAGCAGGCCGGTTCCTATCAGGATAGCGGCAGAACGAGATTTGATTTTTCTCACTTCCAGGCTATGACAAAGGAAGAACTGAAGAAGGTAGAGGATCTTGTCAATGCTGAGATTCAAGCGGCACTTCCGGTTAAGACGGATATTATGACGCTTGAGGAAGCAAAGAAGACCGGTGCGATGGCTCTTTTTGGAGAGAAATATGGTGATTCTGTCCGTGTTGTATCGATGGGCGATTTTTCGAAGGAGCTCTGTGGTGGTACGCATGTGAAGAATACACTGGAGATCGGCCAGTTTAAGATTTTATCCGAGAGCGGTGTTGCTGCAGGCGTTCGTCGTATAGAAGCGCTTACCGGTGATAATGTAAGGGCTTATTACGAGAGACTGGAGGAGCAGATGAATGAGGCTTCGGCGCTTGTTAAGGCGACTCCGGCTACTCTGAAAGACCATATCGCAGCACTGCAGAAACAGATCAAAGATCTTGAGGCAGAGAATGAGGCAATGAAGCAGAAGGAAGCAAAGAACGCTCTTTCCGGTGTGATGGATAAGGTAATTGACATCAAGGGCGTCAAATTCCTTGCTGCGGACATGAAGAATGTCGATATGAACGAGCTTCGTACACTTGGCGATGATCTTAAGACGAAGCTTGGCAATGCAATCATTGTACTGACTTCTGAAAAGGATGGTAAGGTTTCACTTGTTTCTATGGCAACCGATAGCGCCGTGAAGCTTGGCGCACATGCCGGCAACCTGATCAAGGCTGTCGCACCTGTACTTGGCGGTGGCGGCGGCGGACGCCCGAATATGGCGCAGGCCGGCGGTAAGGATGCCTCGAAGATTAAAGAAGCCCTTGAAAAAGCAAAGGAAGTTGCGGAGTCTCAGATTAAGTAAGACATAAAATAATTCTTGACATCGGCCACAGCTGTGCTAATATATAGTCTAGTTTGCACCCGAAGGGAGGGTTGAGGTTTTAGATGTCTAGTGTAATCGTAAAAGAAAACGAGTCTCTGGATAGTGCACTTCGTAGATTCAAGAGAAACTGTGCGAAGGCTGGTATTCAGCAGGAGATTCGTAAAAGAGAACATTACGAGAAGCCATCTGTAAGACGTAAGAAGAAGTCTGAAGCAGCTAGAAAGCGTAAGTTCAACTAATCATCATAAAGATTCTTTGGTCCTGGTTCAGGTTTGAACCAGGACCTTTTCAATTTTTCTGAAATGCCTCGTTTTGCGCTGAAGGATGTCTTTTTCGTTATCCGAGAGTACGGCGCTTGCTATGGGAGTAGCATAACTGCTATAATATTAAAGTTAATTTTTCATCATGGAGGATGTTTATTTGGCTACTATCGAAGCAATATTTGATATACCCGTCGAGCATGAGCGGAATGTCATTGGGCAGCTCGACAGCCATATTAAGAAGCTGGAGCGTGCGTTTTCTGTGACAATCATTGACCGAAATGGTGTTCTAAAAATCATCGGTGAAGAAAAGGATACAGAAAAGGCAAAGGATGTTTTGTCTAATCTTCTTAAACTTTCAGAACGTGGTAATACGATCACGGAGCAAAATGTGGATTATGCAATTTCCCTGACATTTTCCGAGAAGACAAGCTCTTTAGATATGGTAGAAATTGATAAAGATATTATCGCAAGAACCGTACTCGGGAAGCCTATTAAGCCAAAGACAATCGGACAAAAGCAGTATGTTGATGCAATCAGAAAGCATATGATCACCTTTGGTGTTGGTCCTGCTGGCACTGGTAAGACCTATCTTGGTATGGCGATGGCGATTACAGCCTTTCGCTCTCAGGAGGTACAGCGCATCATCCTGACAAGACCGGCCATCGAAGCAGGTGAAAAACTTGGATTTCTGCCGGGAGATCTACAGTCAAAGGTCGACCCCTATATGCGTCCTGTATATGATGCACTCTATTCAATCATGGGCGCAGAACAGTATCAGCTAAACGCTGACAAGGGGTTGATTGAAGTTGCGCCGCTTGCCTATATGCGAGGCCGCACACTCGACAATGCCTACATCATCCTTGATGAAGCGCAGAATACGACGCCGGCACAGATGAAGATGTTTCTCACCAGAATCGGTTTCGGTTCCAAGGTAATCGTGACTGGCGACCTGACCCAGAAGGATCTCGAGGAAGGAAAAAAATCAGGTCTCGAGGATGCGATGCGTGTGCTTCGCCATGTAGAGGATATCAGCTTTATCGAGCTCACAAGCGCTGATGTTGTACGGCATCCTTTAGTACAGCGTATCGTCGATGCCTATGAAAAGGATGAAAAAAGAAAGGAATCGATGCGCGGGAACCTTTCGCCACGTGAATATGGAGAACGGCGTGCCGCATCACATAAAAAGAGAACGGATGACTATTAATATAGATTTTGAAACAGAAAAGAAGCTGGATCTTGATTTTGAAGGTATCATTCAGGAAATCGTAAAAGCCGCACTTGAGTATGAGCATTGTCCCTATGACTGTGAGGTTAGCGTACTGATTACAGATAATGAAGGTATTCATCAGATTAATCTTTCGGAGCGTGGCATCGATACGCCTACAGATGTTCTATCCTTTCCGATGATTGAATATATGAAAGCTTCAGATTTTCAGGATATTGATGAAGAGGATCCTTCTCTATTTAATCCGGACACAGGAGAACTCCTGCTTGGCGATATCGTCCTGAATCAAGACAGAATACAGTCGCAAGCTCTGGAATACGGGCATTCTGAACGTCGTGAGCTTGCGTTCCTTGTTGCCCATTCCATGCTGCATCTTATGGGCTATGATCATATGGTGGACGCAGAGCGTTTGGAGATGGAACGCCGTCAACGTGAAATCCTGGAAGGAAGAGGCTATTTCAGATGACAGGATATCATGAAAGAGGAAGCCTAAGACCTTCCTCAGATCAAAGAACAAACAGGCCCTCAACTTTTCATCAGTACGATAAAATACAGGGCTCATCTGATAGAGAAAGTGAGAATAGCGCTCATCTTCGAAGAACGAATTTCGTTTTTCAGGGATCACTGTTAGCCATCGCTGGCATCATCGTCCGTATCATCGGGATGATTTACAGGGTGCCCCTTACAGCAATCATTGGTACAGAAGGGAATGGTTATTATACCAGTGCCTTTAGCATCTATTCTCTACTGCTGATTTTATCAAGCTATTCTCTGCCGACCTCTCTTTCCAGAGTAATTTCACAGAATCTCGCGAAAAATCAATATAAAAATATTGTCCGTGTACTGAGAGCCGCGCTAGTTTATGCAACCGTGATCGGCTTTTTGATGTTTTCCGTGTTGTTCTTTGGCGCAGATCGTCTGGCAGATATGCTGCATAAGCCTTACGTCAGTTTTTCTCTTCAGGCACTGGCGCCTACCGTATGGATCATGGCTTATCTTGGAATTGCGCGGGGTTACTTTCAGGGTACCGGTAATATGGTGCCGACAGCGATATCCCAGATTCTTGAGCAGATTCTCAATGCCATTGTTTCTGTGCTTTGTGCAGACATCCTCTATAAAAAAGGGCAGATAGCGGACATCCTTTATCAGGATCATGAATATGCCTATGCCTTTGGCGCTAAGGGCGGTTGTATCGGTACGGGAGCTGGCGCACTTCTGGCGCTGATATTTCTTTTGCTTCTTTATCGTACCAGACGCGGGCATTTTCGTCGTATGGTAAGAAAGGACCCTGCAAGCCCGGACAGCTATCGGCACATCGCACTGGTACTTGGCGGAACCATGCTGCCGATTCTTATCTCGAGTACCGTCTATAATATGTCTACGGTTGTCGATGACTATATCTTCGGCAATGTTATGACTGCAATCGGACGGGAGACGGAGATTGTGCTTTTATGGGGTGTCTTCGGTGAATATCGGATTTTATTTAATATTCCGGTTGCACTGGCAAATTCCTTGTCCTCTTCACTAATTCCTAGTCTGACCCGGGCTGTCGAAGCGGGAGACAGGCGCAATACGATTCGTCGTACGCGATATGCAATTCGGTTTACGATGCTGATTGCGATTCCTGCAACCTTTGGTATGATTGCGTTAATTCACCCAATCTGCTACATGCTTTTCCCCAGCAAAAATGTGGAAACCCTGATTAGTGTAACAAGAGTGGGTGCAGTGGCTATCCTTTTTTATTCACTTTCGACGATTTCAAATGCGATTCTGCAGGGACTTGGGTATCTTCATGTACCACTGCGAAACGCTGTTATTTCTCTGGTGGTACATATCGTATCGTTAATGGCGATGCTGTATGCAGGACTTGATCTGTATGCCGTCATGTGGTCGAATATTCTTTTTGCGTTCTTAATGTGTATTCTGAACCAGATCGATATTCACAAGCATGTCCGCTTCCGTCAGGGAATCTTGAAAACCTATGTATATCCGTGCATTGCTGCACTGATTATGGGTGCTGTCTGCTATGTACTAGATCAGGGGATCGCACATGTTCTTCCAGCATCCATGCGGGACGGAAGATTAGGCTCCGCGATACGCCTCTGCCCGGCCGTGTGTGTAGGCATTGTCGTCTATTTCCTTTGTCTTCTTGCAATGCATGCGTTTACAAAGGAAGATCTCGATGCTATGCCGATGGGCGGCAGATTGAAGCGATTTGTCCGGTAGCGCTTGAGATGAAACAGAGGTTTTTATGAGAAGAAAAATTCTTGTCATTGGCGGCGGCCCTGCAGGGATGCTATCAGCAATCAGTGCTGCAAGAAACGGTGCAGAGGTAGTGCTTCTCGAAAGAAATCCGATGCCTGGTAAAAAACTTTCGGCCACTGGCAATGGACGGTGTAATTTCACAAATCGCTCTATGACTAAGGATGTCTATCGTGGAGATGATCTTGATTTTGCATGGAAAGTTCTGGACAGCTTCGGATCGGAGGAAACAGTACATTTTTTTAGCGAACTTGGCGTCGAAACAAAATGGAGGGATACCTACGCTTATCCTCAGTCGGATGAAGCAAGGTCTGTGACAGAGGCGCTTTGTGATGAACTTAAAAGACTAGATGTTCAAGTTGTTTGCAATATTATGGTAAAGGATATTCGTGTGAATAAATCGGCAGCTTCGAAAGGCCAGGACATCCACAAGAAGCATTCTTCAAAAAAGAATATACCTAAAGCTAATGGATCAGACCAAGATGGATATCGCTTTACTGTTTTTGCAGAAGAAGCCATCTATCCGAAGGCAACTCCAAAAAAAGGAAGGTTGAAGCCGGAACGTTTTGAGAGAAGGATTTTTTTTGGCGATACGGTTATCCTGTGTACTGGATCAAAGGCTGCACCATCGACAGGTTCAGACGGGAGTGGTTATAGGATGGCGGAGCATTTGGGGCATCATATCGTTCCGGTGGTCCCTGCCCTAACCGGGATACGGTGTCATGGCAGTCAATATGCTTCCCTTGCTGGCATCCGTACGGATGCTACGGTAAGCTGCTATGTAGAGAATCTATGTGCAGCCGTTGATACCGGCGAGCTACAGCTGACAGATTATGGGATATCCGGCATTCCGGTGTTTCAGATAGAACGCTTTGTCGCAAAGGCGCTTTTAGAGAAAAAGCCCTGTTATGTGGAAATCAATTTTCTTCCCGGCAAAACAGATGAAGAGGCAGAGCAGTATTTCTTCAGTCGAAAAGAACGGCTTTCTGAGAGGACGATCGGGCATTTTTTTACCGGACTTTTTCATGAAAAGTTGGGCGCTTTTTTTCTAAGCGAAACTGAATTACACGCTGATCGAATGGTTTCAACGCTCAAGAAAAGGGATATTCAGGCTTTATGCCATGTGATCCTGCACTATACGGCAAAGCCTTTAGAGGTTAACGATTTTTCCATGGCGCAGAGTGCTGCCGGGGGAGTCGATACCAGAGAAGTAGATCCTTTTACGATGGAGTCGAAGCGCTGCAAAGGGATCTATTTAGCGGGCGAGCTGCTGGATATCGATGGGAAATGCGGCGGTTATAATCTGCAGTTTGCCTTTGCAACCGGGATGATCGCCGGACGTGCAGCCAGTATTGCCAAATAGAGACTAAAATAACCGCCATATGGAGGAACTATGATCCGTATCAATCAATTGAAATTACCGGTTAAAGCAGATGTACGCCTCCTAAAGCCGGAGGCCGCGAAGCTTCTCCGCATAAGAGAAAATCAGATTTCAACACTAACGGTGCTTCGCCGTTCCATTGATGCCAGGAAGAAGCCTGACATCTTTTTTAGCTATAGTGTGCGCATTGAAACGACTCTTTCAGAGAAAGAAGAGAGGAAACTGATTTTACGTCTTAAAAATAGAAACATCCAGGAAACAACACATGTGATCTATCATTATCCTTTGCTCAATGCCTCCATCGCAGGCCAGCCGAAGGAAGCCTACTTCCAGAAGGAGGAAAATCGTCCGATTGTCGTAGGCTTCGGCCCGGCAGGTATGTTTGCGGCGCTTGTTCTCGCAAACCTGGGCATGCGGCCGATTGTCTATGAGCGTGGCGCCTCTGTCGAAGAAAGAGCAGCGGACGTGCGTGATCTATGGGAGCGGGGAAGCCTTCATACAGATTCAAATGCACAATTTGGCGAAGGTGGCGCCGGGACCTTTTCGGATGGAAAGCTTAATACTGTGACGAAGGATACGGATGGCAGAAACCAGTTTATTCTGAACAAATTCGTAGCGCTTGGAGCAGATCCCTCTATCCTGATTGACGCGAAGCCGCATGTAGGGACAGATTGTCTCATGGATATCGTCCGGGGCATACGGGAAGAAATCACGGCACTCGGCGGAGAAATTCATTTTCACACGACCTACCACTATCAAGGTGAGAAAAATGTGATTCTTGCAATCGGGCATAGTGCGCGTGACACCTATGAGGAGTTTTATAAAAAGGGACTCACTATGCAGGCAAAGGACTTCGCCATGGGCTTCCGGGTACAGCATCCGCAAAGCCTCATCAACCATGATCTTTATGGCGATATCGATAGAGAAACATTGAGAATCCTTGGCCCTGGAGCTTATAAGGTCACGCATACTTCACATTCCGGACGCGGCGTATATTCCTTCTGCATGTGCCCCGGCGGCTATGTCGTAAATTCCTCCTCCGAGGAAGGAAGGCTCTGTGTCAATGGCATGAGCTATCATGCCCGGGATGGAAGAAATGCTAATGCTGCCATCATTGTCACAATCCGAAAGACAGATTATCAAGGAGAAAAGGACCCGCTCGGCGGAATCCGGCTGCAACAGGAGCTTGAAAAGAGAGCCTTTGACCTTGCGAATGGAAAGATCCCTATAGAGCGATACGGTGATTTCAAACAAGATATTTTGAAGCAAAATAGTTCGAAAGATACTGTGATGCAATCAGAGAATGATCACATGGATGCTGCAATAGAAAATGAATCAACTGCACAAAGAAGTGGTTTTGATGCTTCAAAGGCAAGGAGAGCGGAGGTTGGTCAAGATTGTATCGAACCGGCGATGCGTGGTGCATATGCCTTCCGCGACCTCTCTCAAATCTTCCGGTTTTCTCCCGACAGTCCATATGTCTCTCTTAATGATTTTAACGAGAGCTTCATCGAAGGGATGGAATCTTTTGAACATATGCTGCACGGCTTTTCAAGATATGATACGATCCTTGCCGGTGTGGAGGCGAGAACTTCTAGCCCGGTACGGATACCAAGAGATGAGAATTTCAGGGCAAATCTTCCGGGTATCTATCCCTGTGGTGAGGGTGCTGGTTATGCTGGTGGCATCATGAGTGCTGCCATGGATGGCATGAAGACGGCCGAAGCACTTGTAAGGCATTATAATTCATTGTAAAATGGCTACGCGGCGCATTCCGGAATGCTTAGTTTGTATGGGAATTACGTATAATATGTTGAATTTAATTGATTTAAAAGAAGTCATTGAAAATGCTCCGGTGGAAGAGCCGGAGCGGCAGTTTTATTTCATGGACAGGGTGAAGGAGCTCGTGGCAATCAAGAAGCAAGAGGGATATGCTGCACACTTCATGGTGGAGGTCATGGGCTGTCAGATGTCTGCTAAAGATGGCGAAAAGCTGAAGGGTATCCTTGAGCGGTGCGGTTATACAGAAACTTTAGATGACTGGGACTGCGATGTGCTTTTGTTCACGACCTGTACGGTCCGGGAAAATGCAAATGAGAAGCTGTATGGCCGTGTGGGACGGCTGAAGCATCAATATGAAAAACGTCGCGGGATGATCATCGGCATCACCGGCTGTATGATGCAGGAGCATGACGAGGTGGAGGGCATCTGTAAGCATTATCCGTATGTGAAACTGATGTTTGGCACACACAATATTTATAAGCTTGCGGAACTTTTGTATAAGGCACTGATTACCGGGAAACGAACGATCGAAGTCCTTGATGACAGTAAACTGATCGTCGAGAATCTCCCGAGCGAACGGAAATATCGGTTCAAGGGATCTGTCAATATCAGCTATGGCTGTAACAACTTCTGTACGTATTGTATCGTACCTTATGTCCGCGGACGTGAGAAGAGTCGTGAGGCGACGGATATCCTGAAAGAATGTGAACAGCTTGTAGCAGACGGTTGTCTTGAAATTACTTTGCTTGGACAGAATGTCAACTCCTATGGCAATGATATTCCGGGGTCTACAAGCTTTCCTGAGCTTCTGAAGGCCGTTGCTGAAATTCCGGGACTTAAGCGGCTTCGCTTTATGACGTCTAATCCGAAGGATCTTTCAGATGAACTGATTGAGGTGATCCGGACACATCCGAATATAGCGCGGCACATTCATCTTCCGATGCAATCTGGTTCGACGGCTGTCTTAAAGCGGATGAATCGTCACTATACGAAGGAGTCATACCTCGAACTGGTTGAGAAGATCCGGAAAACACTTCCTGATGTTAGCCTTACGACGGATATCATCGTCGGATTTCCCGGAGAAACGGAGGATGATTTTCAGGATACACTCGATGTGGTGCGTCTTGCAAGGTTTGATTCCGCCTATACCTTCATTTATTCGAAGCGGCACGGGACACCTGCTGCCGACTTCGAGCAGGTTCCGGAGGATATCGTGAAGGAACGCTTCGACCGTCTTCTTTCTGTCGTCCAGGAAACCTCCCGGGAAAATGAAGGCAGCGATATCGGTAAGATCATGGAGGTACTCGTCGAAGAGCAGGACCAGAATCAGACCGGCCATCTGACAGGGAGACTTTCGAACAACACACTGGTGCATTTTGAAGGACCGGATTCTCTGATCGGTACGATGCAGAACGTGCGTCTTACAGAAAGTAAAGGATTTTATTATTTTGGAGAGCTTGCAGGATAAAGTTTTCAAGCCTGGACTTTATAAATTTGAAGTGCTTTGTGCATAGAGAAGGATGCATTAAAAATATGTATAAGCCGATCACTCATTTTCGAAACGGAGGCATGTGTGTCTGAAAAGAAGCTTTCACCGATGATGGTGAAGTATCTGGAAACGAAGAAGGATTATCCGGATTGTATCCTTTTTTACCGGATCGGTGATTTCTATGAAATGTTTTATGAGGATGCAAAAATTGCCTCTGAGGTGCTGGATCTCGTTCTCACCGGAAAGGATTGCGGCGTAGAGGAAAGAGCACCGATGTGCGGCATTCCCTTTCACGCGGCAGACAGCTATGTGACGAAACTTGTTTCAAACGGCTATAAGGTTGCCATTGCGGAGCAGGTAGAGGATCCGAAGCTCGCGAAGGGCCTGGTCAAGCGGGAGGTTATCCGGATTGTAACACCCGGCACGCTTACATCTGATACTGCACTGGATGAACGGAAAAATAATTTCCTGATGGGCATCTACTGTGATGAGTCCGGCTTCGGAATCTCATGTCTCGATGTCTCGACTGGTGAATTTCTTACAACTGAATGTGAAGAGGAAAAGGTGGTAGAGGATGAGCTGAGCCGGTTTCAACCCTCAGAGCTTGTTGTCAATCCTCAGTTCATGATTTCAGGCGTCGATACGGAAGCCATCAAAAATCGTTACAATCTTCTGATTACGGAGCTTCCGAAGGAGGACTTCTCGGATGGTAAAGCAGAAAAGCTTTTAGAGAAGCATTTTCATGCAAGTCTTGATGGAATCGGACTTCGGGAGCGTCCGCTTGCAAAGCTTTCTGCAGCGGCGACGCTTCAGTATGTTTATGATACCCAGAAGGGTTCTGTTTCGCACATTTCGAATATCCGGTATTATTCCGTCAATCAGTATATGATTCTTGATACGGCAACACAACGGAATCTGGAGCTTACAGAAACGCTTCGTGAGAAGAAAAAGAAGGGAACACTTCTCTGGGTGCTGGATCGGACGAAAACAGCGATGGGCGGTCGTTTACTCCGTCGCTTTATCGAGCAGCCATTGATCGATATCAAGGAAATCAATCATCGTTTGGATGGTGTGGAGGCGCTGTCAGAGCATTTTATCGACCGTGAAGAGTTATCGGAATATCTCGGCTCCATCTATGATTTTGAACGTCTTCTGGGGCGCTTCTGCTATCAGTCTGCAAATCCGAGGGATCTGCTTGCCTTTAAGCAGTCGCTTCAATATCTGCCGGATATCAAGAATTGTCTTTCTGCTTTTGATGCAGATATGATCAAAAATATTGCACGGGATATCGATCCTATGCAGGATCTTTATGAGATGATTGAAAAAGCGCTTGTCGAAGACCCGCCGGTTTCGAGCCGTGATGGAGGCATTATCCGAAGAGGCTTCTCGGAGGAGGTCGACCATTTTATGGATGCGAAAACGAACGGGAAGCAGTGGCTCGCAACTCTCGAGCAGGAGGAGAGGGAAAAGACCGGCATCAAGACGCTAAAAATCAAATATAACCGGATCTTCGGATATTGTTTCGAGGTGACGAATACCTTTAAGGAGCTTGTGCCGGACTATTTTATTCGGAAGCAGACGCTGGCGGGTGGTGAGCGATATACGACGGAGCGTCTTACTGAACTTGAAAATGAGATTCTGGGAGCCGAGGAAAAGCTTAAATCCATCGAATATGATCTGTTCCAGGAGATGCGTGACAGGATTTCCCGAGACGTACAGAGAATACAGAAGACGAGTCGCGCCGTTGCGGCACTGGATGTGCTCATTTCTTTATCTAAGGTTGCGACAGAGAACAATTATGTGCGTCCGAAGATGAACGATCAGGGCATCATCCGGATCAAGGACGGACGTCATCCGGTGATTGAGAGACTTTTGGATGAGGGAATGTTTGTATCAAATGATACACTTCTTGATACAGAGAATAATGCGATTTCCATCATTACGGGACCGAATATGGCTGGTAAATCCACCTATATGCGGCAGGTCGCGCTGATTACGCTGATGGCTGCAATCGGGTCCTTTGTACCGGCGAAGGAAGCGGATATTTCCGTTTGTGACCGGATTTTTACGAGAGTCGGTGCATCGGACGATCTTGCATCGGGGCAGTCTACCTTCATGGTTGAGATGAATGAGGTTGCCAATATTCTGCGTAATGCTTCGAAACGATCGCTTCTCATCCTCGATGAGATCGGACGCGGCACCAGTACGTTTGACGGACTTTCGATTGCGTGGGCAGTCGTGGAATATATATCGAGGTCCATTGGTGCGAAAACGCTCTTTGCGACGCATTATCATGAGCTGACGGAACTTGAGGGAAAGCTTCCGGGCGTAAAGAATTATTGTATCGCGGTTACCGATCATGATCATGAGATTGTCTTTCTTCGTAAGATCATTCGCGGCGGAGCAGATCAGTCCTATGGCATCGATGTCGCTCGTCTTGCCGGCGTTCCGGAGGCTGTTATCAAGAGAGCAAAGGAAATCGCTACGGAGCTTTCTGATGCGGATATCCTAAAGACAGCCAGGAAGCTGGAAGGAACAGTAGGTTTGGCTGTTTCACAGGAGCTTTCCATGGTGGCGGAAACTTCATCTGGAAGAAATATGAAGGCTACGGAAGATAAAACAGAAGATAGCGCGGGTATTCGAGTTCGAGATCAATTAGAAGATATGACTTTGTTTGAGAAGGCGAGCGCTTATCTCAGAGCGCTGGACCTTAATCATATGACGCCACTCGATGCGATGAACCGGCTCTTTGAACTGAAAGAGATTATGAAGCTTTAGGCGCCCGTGATGTTTAAGATTTAATCAGACCTTCTCATTATTTAGAATAAGGCCTTTTAAGAAAATAAAGTCCTGGTAAACGGAAGGAAGATTTATGACGAAAATTCAGGTTTTATCCGAGGAAACAATCAATCAGATTGCAGCAGGTGAAGTGATTGAGCGGCCCTTAAGCATCGTAAAGGAGCTTCTGGAAAACGCAATTGATGCGGGTGCCAGCGCAGTCTCGCTTGAGATTCGTGATGGAGGCATTAAACTAATCCGCATTACGGACAATGGCTCCGGCATTGATCATGATGATGTGAGGACAGCCTTTCTTCCGCACGCCACCTCGAAGATCCGGGATGCGCGGGATCTCTCCGGCATTCATACGCTCGGGTTTCGTGGTGAAGCACTTTCTTCAATTGCAGCGGTAGCCTCGGTTGAACTGATCACGAAGACACCTGGCGCACTCATGGCGTCTCATTATGTGATCGAGGGCGGAGAAGAAAAGGAATTTTCGGAAATCGGTGCTCCGGAGGGAACGACCTTTATCGTCAGGGATGTCTTTAAGAATGTCCCTGCACGGCGGAAATTTCTGAAGAGTCCACAAACAGAGGCCGCGAAGATTCAGGATGTTGTAGAGAAAGAAGCATTGGCGCATCCCGAGGTGCAGTTCCGCTTTTTGCAGGACGGACGGCAGAGACTCGCAACGCTTGGCAACGGATCACTTCTTGATGTGATCTATTCCATCTATGGACGAGATATCACGACACAGCTTCTTAGTGTAAATCATCAGTATGAAAAGGATCCGCTTTCCGGACTTCCGGCTGTTTCTGTACATGGCTTCATTGGTAAACCAGTCATCACGCGAGCAAATCGGAATTTTGAAATTTATTTTGTCAATTCCCGGTTTATCCGTAATCCGATGATTACGAAGGCGATTGAGGATGGCTATCACGCTTTTCTCATGCAGCATAAGTTCCCATTCTGTGTTCTGATGATCGACGTAAATCCATCCATCGTAGACGTCAATGTGCATCCGCAGAAGCTAGAGGTACGTTTCTCGGATGGCATGCTAATCTATAATGCGATTGTCGACAGTATTAATCTGTCTCTCCGGCAGCAGGAGCTCATACAAAGTGAAACGCTTTCTGACACAGCTTCCCCGATTAAGGATAGGAAGACGCCAGAGGGCGAGCCTAGTACAGCGAAAACAACAATGGGGAAGCGTTCGGAATTGTCTGGCGAAGAGTTTCGTGATACTTCGAAAGATAAGTCTAAGGAAATGTCGTCGCTTCCACATGTCGAACCCTTTGAGATGAAACGAAGCGAAATCACAGCACATCGTTTTACAGAGGTATTGACCCCGGATTTTCCGGTAACTACGAAAGATGCCAATGCTTCCAGCATGCACAAGTCAGAAGTGCAGTCATCTCAGGAGAAAACAAAAGCCGGTGAACAGGTATATGAAGATACTTCTGCACCTTCTTATGGCGAGAGCATTTCCGGAAGTGTTCTCCATGAAGCTCCGGTTTCTAAGAATTCGATGCAAAAAGAAAAGCAGGAGACGTTCCTGAAGGGTGAACAGGAAACACTTTTCACAGAAAACTTTCTATCTGAAGAAGCCAGAAAGCAGCACCGTATCATCGGGCAAGTATTTGATACATACTGGCTTGTGGAATATGATGATAAGCTTTTTATCATTGACCAGCATGCGGCGCATGAAAAGGTTAATTTTGAAAGGATGATGAAACGCCTGAAGGAAAAAACGCCGGCAAGCCAGTATCTGAATCCGTCGATCCTTGTATCGCTTACACCTGATGAAGCCTTGATGCTTGACCAGTATAGTGATTATTTTGAAAAGCTTGGGTATGAAATCTCTAATCTTGGCGGTAGAGATTACAGCATCTCTGCAGTGCCGGCGGATTTGCCGGAGCTTGAGAAAAAGGAGCTTCTCCTAGAAATTCTGGATGGTCTCAGCACGGAAACCGGTATGACGACGGCAGATACAATTTATTATAAGATTGCCTCGATGTCCTGCAAGGCTGCGGTAAAAGGAAATAACCGGCTGTCTCTTTCGGAAGCGCAGGCACTGATTGATGAGCTTCTTACACTTGATAACCCATATGCCTGTCCACATGGGAGACCAACAATTATATCTATTTCCAAAACTGAGATGGAGAAAAAGTTTAAACGAATTGTCTAAAGAAGGCGTCTTGTTTTATCCCGCCGATTAAACAGACTTTATGGATACATCAAGATGTAGGCATTGGGCAGATAAGAAAGGAGCGGACGAAGGGAAGTGAATATGGATTTTTCGCGGCGGCCGCTCATTATTATAGCAGGGCCGACGGCAGTTGGTAAAACGGCGGTCTCTGTGGCACTTGCTAAGGAAATCGACGGTGAGATCGTGTCTGCAGACTCTGTGCAGGTGTACAGAGGTCTTGACATTGGAAGTGCAAAGGTCACAAACGAAGAAATGGAGGGTATCCCGCATCATCTGATTGATGTCTGTGATGTGACTGAAAATTATGATGTTACCAGGTTTCAAACGATGGCAGAGAAAGCAATCGAAGAGATCTATCAACGCGGGCATATACCGATTCTTGTCGGCGGGACGGGCTTTTATATACAGGCTCTTCTATATGGCATCGATTTTACCGAGGAACCGGAGGCTATTCATGCGGATGTTCGTGCAGAACTTGAACGAGAAGCGGAGATGCCAGAGGGAGCCGTACGACTGTATGCGGAGCTTCTGTCCGTAGATCCTGCTTCTTGTGAAAAGATTCATCCGCATAATATCCGTCGGATCATCCGGGCACTTTCATTTTACAGGATTCATCATAGCCCGATCTCTCTTCATAATGAAGAGGAGCATGCACGGAGAGCACGATATGACAGTATGTTTTTCGTACTGACAGATGATAGAGAAATTCTCTATCAGAGAATAGATCAGCGTGTCGACCGGATGATGGAGCAGGGACTCATGGAGGAGGTCAAATGGCTATATGAGAAAAAACTGCCTCCGGATTCGACGGCGCTTAAGGGTATCGGATATCGCGAACTCCTTGACGTATGTGACAAACGTGCTACAATGGACGACGCTGTCGCTAAAATAAAGCTTAATTCGCGGCATTATGCGAAACGACAGCTGACATGGTTTCGGCGGGAACGGGACGTGATCTATATCAATATCGGGGAATTTTCCCGTGACAAGCAAAGGATAACAGCATGGATAACAGAGCAATGTATGAAGCATTATCAATAAAGGGAGAGGTCTACGACTTCTGCGAGAAGGAGCTTGATGGCTTATCTGACAGATTTCGGGAAATCGATGAGATTGCAGACTTTAATCAACTGAAGGTCATTAAGGCGATGCAGGATGCAAAGCTTTCCGAGGCGCACCTCTATGGTACAACAGGCTATGGCTATGATGATATCGGACGGGATACACTGGAAAAAACCTATGCCAATGTTTTCGGAACGGAGGATGCCTTAGTCCGTTCACAGATCATCTGCGGTACACATGCACTTTCTACGGCTCTTTTTGGAAATACGAGACCGGGAGATGAAATTCTTTGCCCGGCTGGTAAGCCATATGATTCATTGGAAGAGGTCATCGGTATTCGTCCTTCACTTGGATCACTTGCCGAATATGGTGTAACCTACCGACAGGTCGATCTTTGTTCGGATGGTTCCTTTGATTATGATGGCATCCGAAAGGCTATTAACGAGAAAACACATCTTGTTGAGATCCAGCGCTCAAAGGGTTATGATTCCAGAAATACGTTTTCTCCCGAGGAAATCGGCACATTGATCCGATTTGTGAAGAACATTAAGCCGGATGTCATCTGTATGGTCGATAACTGCTATGGCGAATTTACCAGACGGGAGGAGCCGTCGCAGTATGGTGCAGATATGGTCGTCGGATCTCTCATCAAAAACCCGGGCGGCGGACTGGCTCCGGATGGCGGTTATATTGCAGGAACGCGTGATTGTGTAGAACGCTGTGCTGTCCGCCTTTCAACGCCTGGGCTTGGCAAAGAGGTTGGTCCTTCTCTCGATACGAACAAGTTGTTCTTTGAAGGGCTTTTCCTGGCACCGACGATGACGGCAGCTGCTGAAAAGGGCGCTATCTTTGCCGCTTCGGTGTATGAGCATCTCGGTTTTTCGTGTCACCCGAAGGCTTCTGCCACTCGCTATGATATTATTCAGGCAATTACCCTGGGCTCTGAAGAGGCTATGGTTGCCTTCTGTCAGGGTATACAGGCCGCTGCGCCGGTCGATAGCTTCGTGACACCATATCCTGATGATATGCCAGGCTATGATTCAAAGGTAATCATGGCTGCAGGTGCTTTCGTACAGGGATCTTCCATGGAGCTTTCTGCTGACGGACCAATCCGTGAACCCTATAATATCTATTTCCAGGGTGGACTCACCTGGCCGCATGCCAAGCTTGGCATCATGATGTCACTGGAAAAGATGGTAGAGCACGGGCTCGTTAAACTTCCGTAAGAAAACTGCCCTATATCCGTTTATTCCCTTTTGAAAATTATATGGTACAATAGGCGACGTGGGTTTCATGTTCTCTCCCGTAGACAGGAGAAAATATGAGTTTTGAATTACATGATCTGATGCCGGCCGATATGCCGCTGGAGCGTTTTAAAAGACTGGGACCAAAAGCACTGAGTGATACAGAGCTGCTTGCCATTGTACTACGTACAGGGACAAAGGGAAGCTCTGTTCTTTCTGTATCTGATAAGATTCTCAACCTTAATCCACAGTTTGATGGTCTGGTCAGTCTCATGCACTATGACTGGTCAGAGTTTTTACGCGTCAGTGGTGTAGGAGAAGTGAAAGCGATTCAGCTTGGCTGTATCGGTGAAATCGCTTCGAGAATCTGGAATCGTCAGAAAAGAACGAGGCATCTTGTTTTTAGCAGCGCATCGATCGTATCAGCGTATTATCAGGAAGAGCTCAGATATCTTGACCACGAGGTTGTAAAGGTGCTTTTTCTCGACAGCCATCAGCAGCTCATGAAGGAGCGGCTTATGGCAGAAGGCACCTGTAATACGGCAGCCATCTCGCAACGTGATATTTTTATCGAAGCTCTTCGTATCAGCGCAGTCTGTTTTATCGTAGTGCATAATCATCCGAGTGGTGATCCTTCACCATCGGAGGAGGATATTATTTTTACGGAAAAGCTGTATGAAGGTGCAGAGCTTTTAGGGTTCTCCCTGTGTGACCATGTTATCATCGGTGACAATGCTTATTACAGCTTCCGGGAGCAGGAAATCATTGGTGGAGAATAAAAAGACAAAATATATTTTTATTGTTCTTTCTCTTATATGCATCATGATGATCGTCCTTTCCTCTGTGAAGGACGGCCTTATGAATCCAATCAGGAACACGATTGGATCAGTAGTCGTACCAGTGCAATCAGGCGTCAATCGGGTTGGTTTTCATTTGTATGAGAATCTGGAGGATCGTCGTTCTCTTCAGGAAATTCGCGATGAAAATAAAAGTCTGAATGAAAAGATAGGACTCCTAACCGAAGAGAACAACCGTCTTACACAGGATCAGGAGGAGCTGGTACGTCTTCGTGCTTTGTATGATCTGGATGAAACCTATGGTCAATATAAAAAAACAGGGGCTAGAATCATCGCGAAGGATTCTGAAAACTGGTTTCAGGTCTTTCGAATTGATAAGGGTTCAAAGGATGGTATCCGCGTTGACCAGAATGTGATTGCAAATGGTGGTCTTATCGGTATCATTACAGATGTCGGTTTGAATTATGCGACAGTACGATCCATCATTGATGATGAATCACGTGTTTCAGCGATGGGGATTCAATCCAGCGATACCTGTATCGTAGCAGGAGATCTTACATTGTATCAGGAGGGCAGACTACGCCTTCGTGACATTCGAAAGGATTCCTCTATTCACGATGGAGACAGGATCGTAACTTCCAATATTTCCTCCAAGTTCATGCCAGGAATTTTGATTGGTTATGCCGTAGATATCGGAGAGGATGAAAAACGTCTTACAAAAAACGGGTATTTGATTCCTGCTGCTGATTTTAATGATCTGTCAGAAGTGCTGGTTATACTTGATGTGAAATCAGACAGTTTCAAGGATGAAAATACTGGCGAAGCTGAAACCTCCGATATTACAGCTGCTGAAACTGCTTTGGAAAATACGGGTAAAAGTTCTGTGCAGGAAACTACAACGGATTCTTTCCCAGAGGCCGATATTCCCGTAGAAACCGATGGAACGACGCAGGCTATTGATCCCAGCTGGTCCGGTATGGAAGGCCTGACGCCGCTTAATCAAATGCTGAATGGTACTGCACAGGATACGACCGTTTCGGCATCTTCCGAAGCTACAGGAAATTCATTAGCCGGTTCAGCGGAAGAGGGATGAATATCATGAAAAGACTGCATATTCATACGATTCACCGAACCCGGTTATCTGTTTTCATCAATATTCTGCTTCTTGTCCTGGCTTTTCTCATTCAAACCAGTATCTTTCCACTGATTCCATTTTTATCCGCCACGCCGAATCTTTTACTCATACTGTGCTTCTCACTTAGTTTTATTCATGGAAGTTTTCAGGGAATGTTTTATGGACTTTTTACAGGGATTCTAGTTGATCTTTTTTATTCGGGACCCTTTGGCTTTTATGCTTTGATTTACTTGCTGATAGGATATTTAAATGGCATGTTCAGTAGATTTTTCTACGAAGAATATCTTGTCATTCCGATGGTTCTTTGCTTATTCAGTGAAATCATCTATCATTTGTATATTTATCTGTTTCGTTTTTTGATCCGTTTACGCTTTGATGTCGGATATTATTTTGTACATATCGTATTTCCGTCAATAGTTTTTTCACTTCTCGTGACGCTTTTGGTATATAGAATTTATTATAGTCTTGTCAGAAGGGTTGAAAAGAGACTGTAGCTTTTAGAGGTGAACCTTTTGCTTAGAAACATAAAGGAAGTTTTTGAAACCATCAAAGAAATCCTGTCACGTTTTCTTAGCTCCAGACTTTTTTTTCTGGGGATAGTATTTACCACGCTTTTTTCTGTACTTGTGATCCGCCTTTTTCATTTACAGATTCTTAAAGGTGATGAATATCTTACTGAATATCAAGGAAGAACGCTTACTGAAGTAACAACAGAAGGAACCAGAGGCAATATCTATGACAGAGATGGAAGACTCCTTGCCTATAATGAACTCCAGTATAATATTACGATTGCCGATAATGGCGCCTATGATACTTCAGAAGCTGGCATCAATGCTCGTAATTATATGCTTTATACGCTTGCAGAGATTATTGAAAAGTATGGATATGCAATAGACGGTCAGTATAAGATCAAGCTGAATGAGGTTGGAGAACCATATTTCACGACAACTTCAGAAACGGAGAGAAGACGTTTTATTGCGAATGCGCGAGGCAAGGATATCGACCAGCTCAGGGAGAAAGATTTTGCGGTCAATGCTGCTGATGTTCTTACACTAAGTAAATCACGGTATCGTTTTGATGATATCCGAAGTGCATCCGGAAATCCAATCATATTAAATGATCAGACTGCCCTTGATATGATCAACATCTTTTATACATTACGTTTAACCTCCTATCAACGTTATCAGACGACGACCATTGTCCGTGATATTTCATCTGAGTGTATGGCCGAAATTGAGGAAAATAAAGGAATTCTTAAGGGCGTAGATATCGAAGATGTTTCTGTAAGAAAATATAATTATGCACCATATATGTCTCATATTGTTGGCTATACAGGTCAGATCCGTCAAGATCAGCTTGACTCGCTCAAGAAGACAGATCCGGATTATGAGCTTAGTGATACTGTCGGTGTATGGGGACTCGAGAAGAGCATGGAATCTGAACTTAAGGGACAGAAGGGCTTGAAAAAGATGTACCTCAATTCTGTCGGTTCTGTCATGGAGGTTGTATCAGAAACGGCAGCCCAGGCTGGTAATAATATTTACACGACGATATCTGCCAATGACCAGATTGCAATCTATCATCTGTTGGAGCAGGAGCTTGCAGGCATCTTGTCCTCTAAGATTACCGAGCAGGAACCGGATCAGGAATTAGATCATACGGTAAAGCAATCAGAAATTACAATTCCTGTCAAAAATGCATATTTTCAGCTAATCAATAATAATGTTCTTGATAGCACACATTTCAGTGCATCCTCTGCTGGCACTGCAGAAAAGGAGATACAAGCCTTATTTGAAGCCAACAAAACTAAAAAGCTTAGTGAAATACAGGATCAGCTTTTTAGTACAACTGGAAAAACGCTGAAGGATCTTCCGCAAGACATGCAGGCTTATATGGTTTATATCTATGATTACATCACGGATAAAGAAAATGGCCTTATTGATACGACGGATCAGCGATATCTTCAGTCAGATGCTTATAGTGCCTGGAAGGCTGATACAATCAGTCTGCATGATTTTATACAAGCAGGTATCGAAGATTCTTTTATCAATACTGGAAAGCTTTCTCTTAGCGAAGATTATTACGATCAGGATGCAATATTTCAGCTTCTTGTTGCAGAAATCATGACACATCTTACGAGTGACACGGATTTCAGTAAGGTTTTATATCGGTATGCTATCAATGATGGTACAATCTCTGGAAATCTTCTTTTGATGGCTTTGTTTGAACAGGGTGTACTGCATGAGGATCCTGCCTCTTATCAACAACTTGCAGCAGGAGATACGCATTTTGCCTATACCTTTCTAATCGATAAGATTCGTTCCATTGAGATAACCCCCGCACAGCTTGCACTGGATCCATGTAACGGTTCTGTTGTCGTCACAGATGTTAAAACTGGTAAGATTCGCGCACTAGTTTCTTATCCTGGATTTGATAATAATCGGATCACAGATCCGGATTATTTGAGAAAATGTAATTCCGATCTGAGTCTCCCACTTCTTAACTGCGCGACTCAGACACAACTTGCTCCGGGTTCAACCTTCAAACCGATTACTTCGATTGCTGCACTAGAGGAAAACGTAATCAATACATCGACGATTATCGATTGTACTGGTAAATACGAAGAAGTCACTCCGAATATTAAATGTTGGATTTATCCATATCAGCATGGAGAAGAAAATATTGTCGATGGTATTAAAAATTCTTGTAACTTCTTCTTCGCAGAGGTAGGACATAAACTAGCAACAGATGAAGCAGGTAATTACTCACAGCAGCTTGGTATCGACCGGATACAAAAATGGGCTGCGGCGTTTGGCTTAGACCGGTTAAGCGGCGTAGAACTCGATGAAAGTAATCCACGAATATCAGATTATGATCCGGAGCGTTCTGCGATGGGACAGGGCAATCATGCGTATAATGATGTACAACTTTCCAGATATATCACGGCTGTTGCCAATAATGGAACGCTGTTTGATTTATCTATTCTTGATCACATTACCGGGGCAGATGGTTCTCTCCTCCAAACCGTGGAGCCGGAAATTATTGATACATTGAACTTATCTCCCGTAACCTGGAACGCTGTCCATACCGGACTAAGAGAAGTAATCACAGACGGCGTAGCGAAGGCCGTTTTTAAGGACCAGGATATTCCAGTGGCTGGCAAGACCGGTACTGCACAGGAACGGGAGGATCGTGGTAACCATGCCGTATTCGTATCTTATGCGCCCTATAATAACCCGGAGATTTCGGTTACGGTACAGATCCCGTACGGATATTCGTCCGGTAATGCTGCAGTGCTGGCAAACGATGTCTATAACTATTGTTATGGTAAAGAAAGCCTCGACGCAATACTTGCCAGTGATGCTTCTAATATTGGCACAGTCAATGTATCAGACTAAAGATAGGAGTGCAGTTTGAAATTTGATTACAATCTAAAAAACTATGATTTCCGTCTTTTGATCTATATCATTCTTGAGAATATCATCGGAATTTGTATCATACGTTCTGCACTTGATGCGCCGGATTTTCGAGATCCGCAGGTTGCACGTCAGATTCTCGGCTCTTTGGCAGGGCTTGCGATTTGTGTTATTGTATCCTTTATCGATTACCGGAAGCTTTTGCAGCAGGCAAATTTCATTTATATTATTTGTGTTTTTATGCTTGCGGGCGTTCTTGTGTATGGTACTGCATCCGGACATGGTGCTGTGCGATGGATTCAGGTTCCGATCCTCGGACAAGTTCAGCCGGCGGAATTTGTAAAAATTGGACTCATTGTGTTCTTTTCGGCTTATTTTCAAAAGGCAAAGGGAGATATCAATATGCCGCAGGTTGTTTTGCTGGCCTTTGTATTGTATGCGATTCCCACGGCATTGATTCTTCTGCAGCCGAATCTTTCTACTGCAATTATTATTTCAGTCATCGTGGCCTGCATGATTTTTTCATCGCCGATCAGCATGAAATGGATTCTGGGCGTTCTGATCGCTTTTGTACCGGTTACGGTTGTGTTTATATATTTATTCCGGTCAGGATTATATGACAGAATTCCTTTTCTAAAGGGTTATCAGGCAGAACGTATTCTTACATTTCTGAATCCGTCAGAGAATACACAAACGTATTATCAGCAGATGTATTCTATTATGGCAATCGGATCCGGGAAACTAACAGGAAAAGGGTTAAATAACCATTCGATTTTTTCTGTAAAAAACGGAGACTTTCTGGTAGAACAGGATAATGACTTCATTTTTGCTGTGATCGGGGAGGAGCTTGGCTTCAGAGGTTCTTTGTTAATTATCATTCTTTTCTTGTTGATTATCCTTGAATGTCTTATAATAGCTTCAAAGGCAAAAACGATTGGTGGACGTCTGATTGCAGTCGGCATGATGGTATGGATTGGATTTCAGACCTATACAAATATAGCCGTAGCTACGGGTATATTTCCAAATACGGGAATCACATTACCATTCTTTTCCCGAGGCGTCAGCTCACTGATTTCTGTCTACACGGGGATGGGAGTCGTTCTTAATGTCG
The DNA here is from genome assembly GCA_900315665.1 of uncultured Eubacteriales bacterium. Lineage (GTDB taxonomy): Bacteria > Bacillota > Clostridia > Lachnospirales > Lachnospiraceae > Oribacterium. The sequence continues at coordinate 85,778 of OMZX01000002.1, read as the reverse complement.
CACTTCAGCGAAAGCGATAACCAGTCTATTGAATAGATTATCATGTATACGAAATTTCATATATGGGGGAAATAGATATGAAGGTCGGTCTGATCGCACATGATTCAAAAAAGAAGCTTATGCAGAATCTTTGCATAGCTTATCGGGGAATCCTGAGCAGACATGAGCTATATGCTACAGGAACTACTGGCACACTTGTAGAAGAGGTTACTAATCTTAGAATTCACAAATTTCTACCAGGCGAAACAGGTGGTACGAGACAGCTGGCATCACAGATTGAACAGGGCAATTTGGATCTTATTATTTTTCTGAGAGATCCTTTACATGCAAAAGCAAAAGAACCAGAGGTCAGCTCGATTCTTCGACTTTGTGATATTTACAATATTCCTATTGCTACGAATCTTGCAACCGCAGAGCTTCTGATCAAGGCACTGGAACGCGGTGATCTTGAATGGCGTAATATCGAGTAATATTTCGATTAATATTTCATTGAAGGAATAAGCGTTCTAGAGTTTTATGAGTGGAAGGTATCTTATGACAAAACATAAAGCGTTTTCCTCCGGAAGAGGCCAAATGCGGCTTCTTCCGTTTCTTTTATGTCTCATGCTTTTTACCGGATGTCAGCGAAAAGAAGAAAAGCCTTACAGCATCCACGATGGCATACGGCGTATGAATGCATTGAATACCGCCTATACGGAAATAAATCATGCTGATGGCTTTTCTAGGGGACTGGCGCTACCGGAGGATGGCACAGCGAGTGCAGAGGATATCACCGCCGAAGCGTGCCTTTTGGTCACAAACGGGCAGGATGAGCCGGAGTCTATCGCATATAAAAATCCATTTGTAAAAACATATCAGGCTAGCATTACGAAGATTATGACGGCTCTTGTATGTCTGCAGAATAAATCAGATCTTTCTGAAGAATTCACAATCACGGAAAGCTCGGTCATCCATGTTTCTGGTTCTTCTACAGCAAATCTTCGTGTTGGGGAAACCTTGACGATTAAGGATCTTTTGTATGGTATGCTGATGCCGTCTGGAAATGACGCCGCCGTAGCTGTGGCGGAAGCGACTGCAGGCTCCGTCGAGCAATTTGTCACGATGATGAATGAAGAAGCCATGCGTCTCGGATGTACCGGAACCCATTTCATTAATCCGAACGGTCTGCCTGATGAGCGGCATTATACTACACCTTATGATATTTATCTCATTCTAAGGGAAGCGCTTAAATATGATGCTTTTCGTGAAATTGTTTCTAGCGCCAGCTATACGGCGATTTATAAGGACTCAAACGGTGTAAAAAAGACGCAGGAGTGGCAAAATACAGACCAATACCTGACTGGCGAACGGGAAACACCGCAGGGACTTGTTATTCTGGGCGGTAAAACTGGGACTACGAAGGCTGCCGGCTACTGTCTTACCATTGGCGTTCAAAAATCATCTGATGACAGCGAATATATTGCCGTTGTCATGAAGGCAGATTCTCATGATGATTTATATACGAATATGACGACACTCCTTTCAAAAATTCACTGAGTGCCCATTTCTTTTTTCTTTCATTGAATTAAAGCATTTTGTGCGGTATACTTTAACCATCAAAGTTAGGAGGTACTTCTATATGGTACAGTTGATCGTTGGTAAGAGAGGGAAGGGCAAGACCAAGCAGCTTCTCGATAAGGCAAATGCAGTCATCAAGGAAGCAAATGGAAACGTTGATTTCCTGGATAAGTCGGCACAGCATATGTATGAGCTGAATAATCGGATTCGTCTCATTAATGTCAATGAGTTCCCTGTTGATTCCGAGGATGCTTTCGTAGGATTTGTCAGCGGTGTCATTTCTCAGGACCATGATCTTGAATATATGTTTATGGATAGCTTCCTGAAGCTTTCCGGTCTCGAAGGTAAGGATATTTCCGGATGCGTACAGCGGCTTGAAGCTCTTTCTGATAAGTATAAGGTAACCTTTGTTCTGAGTGTTTCCATGGATGCACAGGATATTCCGGAAAGCATTAAGAAGGATATTGCGATTGCTCTCTGATCTTACCAATGTCTGACAAAGAGATAAATACTAAACAAGCTTCATATGACAGGAGCCCGCGCTCCCATTTCCATTTCAATGTAGGGATGATAATCTTTATGGTTATCTTTCTCTACATTGTTTTTAGTGTATATTCTTATGCAACGAGACAAGAGGTGAAGTTCTATGAGGTTCCCGAAGGAACTCTCGTTCGGCAAACCAGCTTTACTGGCATCGCTATCCGTGAGGAACAGGCGGTCAATGCTGAGAAAAGCGGCTATGTGCATTTTTATATTCAGCAAGGGAAAAGAGCCGCTGTAGGTTCCAATGTTTACACCATGGATGAAACCGGTTCACTTGAAGCCTACCTCTCGGATCATCCGGAGTTGTCTTCGGAAATGACCGATGATGAAATAAGACAGGTAAAATATTCTCTATCGAGTTTTTCTAAAACTTTTGATAATCTACAATTTCTTGCACTATATGATTTGAAATATTCCATGGATGCCTCCGCACTCGAGTATGCCGGACTATCTAGTGCGACAGATCTTGACAGCATCCTTTCAAAGCTGGGAATCAGTTTCAGCCGTATTTCTACTGATACTGCCGGCATTATTTCTTATTCCACCGATGGTGATGAACAGTTAGTAGCTGATGATGTTACAAGCGCACTCTTTGATCTTAACAACTACAAGCAAACGGTTGTGAAGCCAGGCGACATGGTAGAAGCCGGGAAGCCTGTTTACAGGCTGATTACCTCTGACCATTGGCAGCTTGTTTTTCCGATTGAAAATGATATGAAAGAGATTCTTCAGGATAAGAAAAAACTCAGCATTCATTTTCTTTCAGAAGATCTTTCTACAGATGCTGATTTCAATACGATGACAGGTAAGGACGGCACAACGTATGGTATCCTCTCCATGCATGAGTTCATGGAAATATTTGCAGAAGACCGGTTTATTTCCTTCGAAATTAGAAATACGGATAACCAGGGATTGAAAATCCCGGTTTCTGCTATCACTAAAAAGGATTTCTTCATTATACCGAAGGATTTTCTTGCCACCGGAGATGGTGGTGAGAATGGTTTCTATCGTCAGACGACAAATGAAGCCGGCGTGACCGGTTCTGAATTTGTTCCGACTGAAATTTACCGTATGGATGATCAGTATTGTTACATCAATATTCCTACAGAAGCAGAGACGAATGCTTTGAAGCTGAACGAGTTTATCCTTCGTGAGAGTGATGGAACAGCGTATCGTGTAGGGCCTGTCAAATCGCTAGATGGGGTTTATAATATCAATAAAGGTTATTGCATATTCCGGCAGATCGTTCCGATCGAGCAGAATGCGGATTATATGATTGTTCAGGAAAATACAGAATATGGTATCTCTGTATATGACCATATTGTTTTAAATGCTGCCTCTGTAAAGGAAGGACAGGTCGTTTATCAATAAATTCTGTTTCGAATAGAATGTTGACAATATTTTCATTTTGTTTAGAATAGTTCTTATTAGGTTAAAGAAAACCTGATCGTATTAGGATAAAAAGTCCGGATGCGGAGAAGGGGAGAAAATCATGGGTTTTGTCAGTAATATCATGAAAAGTATGCGTCTCAATCAGAATGACGATTATAATCTGGATGAGGATTATGATTTCCAGGATGAAGGCGAAGATGAGTACGAGGATGAGCCTCGTGAGAAGCCGGGACTTTTCAGAAGAAATAATGATGCACCGGCTGAAGAAGATCGTCCGAGGCCGACACTTTTTAAGAAACAGCCGCAGAGAGATTATCAGGAGCAAAGAGGTATGGAGCTTACGATGATAAAACCTACATCGATGGATGATTCTCGTGATATCTGCGACTATCTTCTGGATGGAAAGGCAGTTGTTCTCAATATGGAAGGACTTCATATGGAGATTGCACAGCGGATCATCGATTTTACCTCTGGTGCAGCTTATTCCATGAATGGTAATTTACAGAAGATATCTAATTATATTTTCATTGCGACCCCTGAGGATGTTGCTCTGTCCGGCGATTTTCAGAATATTTTGCAAGGCAATGCAGATGTAAACAATGTCAGCACCTTGAATCTCAGGGTATAAGCTTTTCTGTTTTGGCGACATTTAGGCATATCTGTTTCCCGACGGAAGCAGTTATGCCTTTTTTATGCATAAGAATTTGAAAGGAGTTTATATGGCAAGAGGACTGGACGTCCATTATGATGGAAACGTTTCCTATCATATTTTTCTTGAGGAAAATTATGCAAATTTAGGCAAAGCCCTGAACACACTTGATCCCGGAAATCGTCGTGCACTGATTGTGACCGATACAAATGTAGATCCTTTATATCTTGATGAAATTCGATCTATTTGTGAAAATCAGTTTTCCTTTGTGGATGACATCATACTTCCTGCCGGGGAACAGTATAAGAATACGGATTCCATTGGAAAAATTTATGAAAAGGCTATTGTGGATGGCTTCGACCGGCAGGATTTTTTTCTTGCTCTCGGTGGTGGTGTAATTGGTGATATGACTGGATTTGCTGCAGCCACCTATATGAGGGGAATTCGTTTCATTCAGATTCCAACCACACTACTTTCACAGGTGGATTCCAGCATCGGCGGTAAAACCGGTGTTGACTATCGTTCCTATAAAAATATGGTTGGCGCTTTTCACATGCCTTCTCTGGTCTATTCAGCGATGTCTTCTCTGAAGACGCTGGATGATGTACAATTCGCCTCGGGTATGGGTGAGGTCATCAAGCACGCATTGATTAAAAGTCGCTCGTATTACACCTATCTTTCACAAAATATCACAAAACTTTGTGAAAGAGACGCGGAGACTCTGATGGAAACTGTCTATCAGAGTAATCTCATTAAAGCAGCCGTCGTCGAAAAAGATCCGAAGGAGCAGGGGGAGCGCCGATTACTTAATTTCGGGCATACTCTCGGTCATGCAATTGAAAAATGTTCCGGCTTTTCCTATACCCATGGTCAGTGTGTTGCCTTCGGATGTCTATGCGCTATAAAGCTATCAAACGTAACGACAGAAGAAGAGGATGTAAGCATTAAAACACTGATGGAGAAAAGTGGCCTCGAAACGGTGCTTCGCCCGATGTCCTGTGATGATATTCTATCCGCTGTAAAAAAAGATAAGAAGATGGACCATGGCCGGATCCATTTCATTCTTCTCTCAGCGCTTGGTGACGCTTACGTCGATGATCATGTTACAAAGGAGCGTATGCAGTCTTCATTAAAAAGCATCATGAAGGAGGATGTATAAAAGCGGATGAAAAAGAGGATGCGTATTGTTTTATTTATAATTATATGCCTTTTTCTGGTATTTCTTGATCAATATACGAAGGCCATTGCGGTCAGGTATCTTAAGGGGCAGAATCCGGTACCAGTTATTTCATCAGTTCTCTATTTTCTATACATTGAAAACAGAGGAGCAGCTTTTGGATTTTTACAGGGTGCGCAGATCTTTTTTTATCTCATCACTATTTTCGTATTGTTTCTCATTCTGTATGTTCTAAGGAAGCTTCCGGATGAGAAGCGTTATGTGCCTCTTTATATCGTTTGTGTTTTGATTTTTTCAGGAGCAATCGGCAATTTCATTGACAGAGTACGGCAGCAATATGTGGTAGATTTCATATATTTTAAGCCGATTGACTTCCCGGTTTTTAATGTTGCTGATATTTATGTCACAACCGGGGCAATCATAATGGTGCTTCTGTTCCTTTTGTTTTACAACGATCATGAGCTCGATTTTTTGAAGGTGCGTAAATGATTAGGTCATTCACGGTTCTTGAAGGTGAAAATGGACTACGGTTAGACCAGTTCCTTTCATCTCTTGACGAGCTCTCTTTATCAAGAAGCTATGCAGGCAAGCTCATTAAAGAGGGTCTGGTAGAGGTGAATGGAATAAAAGGTAAGGCTTCTATACATGTAAAAACAGAAGATGTTGTCACAGCTGATATTCCGGCGCCGGTTCCTCTTGAAGTGAAACCGGAAAATATCCCTTTGGACATCATTTATGAGGATGAAGATATTCTTGTTATAAACAAGCCGAAGGGAATGGTTGTTCATCCGGCAGCCGGACATTATGAGGGCACACTGGTCAATGCAGTCATGTTTCATTGTGGTGATTCACTTAGCTCTATTAATGGAGTCCTGCGACCTGGTATCGTTCACAGAATTGATAAAAATACGACGGGACTTCTCGTCGTATGTAAAAATGACCAGGCACATCAGTCGCTCGCAGCGCAGCTGAAGGTGCATTCTATCACGAGAAAGTATGTCGCGATTGTATGTGGTAATGTCCGTGAAGATGATGGTACTGTCGATGCCCCAATCGGACGATCCCGTACAGATCGAAAGAAGCAAGCCATCGACCCGGTAAATGGGAGGGAGGCTGTCACACATTATCATGTACTAGAACGCTTCCGTGATTATACCTTGATCGAATGTAGGCTTGAAACAGGTCGTACCCATCAGATTCGTGTTCATATGGCATCCATCGGGCATCCTGTGCTTGGTGATGATGTGTACGGACCAAGGTCTTGTCCTTTTGACCTGGAAGGACAATGTCTACATGCAAAGGTGCTTGGCTTTATTCATCCTGGAACCGGTCAGTATATCGAATTTGATTCACCATATCCGGCATATTTTGAAAAACTTTTAACGATACTTAGAAATCGCAAACAATAAAGGAACTTCATGGCAGCTAACAGAACACTACGTTCAAGGAAAAGACATCGTAAAGAAAGACGATCCGCCAATTTCTCCGAGAGACTAAAAAAACTACATACTTCTCTTATCAAACTGCTTCAAAAATTTTTTAATAGAGCTGAAGGCACCCTCAGAAGTCACAATTTTAGAAGTATGGAAACGCTTAGAAAGCAACTTCACAATGTTGCTTTTTCAAAGAAGCAGCGGGCAGCAGCAGTAATTCTCATAGCCAGCAGTCTGATCATATCAGGACTTTCGATGGAGTATCTGAACTTTGAATCGGAAGTAGCGAAAAACACTTCAGAAACGCCTTCGGAGAACTCTACGGATGATGAAACGCACATTCAGTTTGGCGGTGTGCGTTCTTCCCTTGCAAATCTTGGCGATACGGATGACAATAGCTTTAAGCCGAAGGAGGATGTTCTTAACCTCGCTTATTTCTATCCGGACGGCGCCGATCAGTCTGATACGATCAATTCCTATGCCGGTCAGGTATATAAGGAGCTGATGACAGAAGACAATGAATACATCGCTGGCATCTATGACGAGGCCGGTATCACACCATACAGCATGGCGAAAAAACTTGGTCTCAATACGAATAATGTACTTGGCAAATATAATCCGACTGCGCAGGGGCAAAACAAGGATGATCCTTCCACATGGTTTATTCCAAACTTTAAAAACGTAAACTTTTCTTTCTATAATGCGGATGGCCAGCAGGTCAATGAATATTCAAACGTGAAGGATATCATGGCAATGGCATCGGTTTACTGCTATGAACATAACTATGAGGATGTTGATACCTTCACTGCAATATGCCGGGAACTCTATCAAAAATCAAGGTCATATACTGTAAGCATTGGAAATGTTTACTATGATGACGGATGTATTCATCAATCCGCAGAGGAAGAAGCAAAAGATGCAGAGCGTATTGATTCTGCGTTAAATGCCTTGACCGAGAGTCTCCGGGCGATTACCAGTAAAACGGAAGGGCTTTTGTCAACAACGGCTGCAGAAACCGGTGCGATAGATCTTTCACCGGATATTACCTCATCGATTTCGTCGGATACTTCTCTGGCAGACACGACCGCGGAAACAAAAAACTATGAAACACAGACGGATGCCTATGGAAATTCCGCCGGAAAAGGCATCATCTTTCATACCACGCAGGCTAGTGAAAGCGCGACGGTTAATGACAGTTCTTCTGGTACCAGTGACACAGAAGTTTCATCGGCGAAGCCTGAGACGACCGGTATGCTGCCATCAACTGGTTCTACAACTGATGTATCGCCTTCGGCTGCTGCTGAAGCTTCTAAGGAATTGACCGAAACAGAAAATAATTCACAGATTCTTGCTGATTATCCAGAGGGTAATGCGTCTTATGCAAAGGGGATGAAAGCCTCACTTCTTTCTGAACAGATACTGGATCTTTCTCAGAATGGCGGAAATACTGTCCCCGAAACCGCTGCAGCATCGACAGAAGCATTTACCACCGCACAGGATGCTTCCGGTTTAGATGCTATGACAAACACATCGGATACCTCTGATACTGAGGAAAGTACCAAAAAATATTGGAATTATGAAGCAGGTCATGGCATAGATGAAATCAATGCTTCGATGGATGCAAAAAAGGCTTCGATGGATGCTTCGTCTCTCGAAGAGGCAGCTTCAGCGTCTTCTGAACAGTCTTCAGATGGGAATACCGTTTTAAGCGAAGCCTCCACCGAAGCTTCGATCACACTTGGCACCTTCACAAGTGACCAGCTCGCGACGATGGACCAGGCGAGCTTAAAAAAGCTTCTGGAATCTTCATTAGCGCAGGAGCAGGATAAAAAAACATCCAGCGACGTCGATGATGTCAATGCGAAAAATTACTGCCCGGGTCATGTCGATCTATATGTGCGTGTCACAATCTATGGATTTGAGGATGATAAAGGACTTCGTTCGATTAATCTTGATGCGACAAGGGAGCTTGACGCAATCGATGAAGAGGATCCACATGCTTCAAACTGGCACGGATGGACACCGAAGGAAATTGGTAACGTAAAAAAGCTCATTTCTCAGGACTGGTTTCAGAAATATGGCCTTTCTATTTCGACGATCAACACAAAGAAACCGCTGACCGAAGAGGAAATCTCCGGATATATGGTGAGACTTCCAGATGATCTTTCGGAGAATCGGAAAAAAGTTGTAAAGTATGCCCTGGAATCTGTCGGGAAAATTCCATATTATTGGGGCGGGAAGGCTGCTTATGCAGGATATGATAAAAATGGCTTCGGAACCGTAGTTTCTCCTGATTATAAGGGACGCGTCCTCAGGGGACTTGACTGCTCGGGCTGGGTCAACTGGGTATACCGCTCCGCAATCGGTAATAATCTTGGCGGCGCGGAGGGAACCATTACGTTAATCGCAGCAGGCGTCAGGATTAATCGTGCAGATCTTCAGCCCGGAGACATTATCATTCGGCCCGGAGCCGATTCTCATGTCGTCATGTTCCTTGAATGGTCTGAAAATGGCAATATGATTGCGATTCATGAGAATGGTACAGCAAACAATGTTTCCGTCAATGAAGTCACTGCAAACTATCCGTATTACAGAAGCCTTATTACATAATCTATTACATAATAAATTCAAAAAAACTGTTGACACTAAGCCATCACATGAGTAATATATTTGGGTATGCCGCTTGACGAGGTATAAGAGCCGGATAGGCCGGACACCGAAGCCAGCGAGTAATGATAAAAAGGAGGACCCTCGTAATGTATGCAGTTATCGTTTCAGGTGGTAAGCAGTACAAGGTAAGCGAAGGCGATGTCATTAGAGTTGAGAAGCTTCCGGTAGAGGAAGGTGCACAGGTTACCTTCGATCAGGTGCTTGTTCTTAATGATGGTACCATGAAGATCGGTACACCGGTAGTTGACGGTGCCAAGGTTTCCGGAACTGTTACGAAAAATGGTAAGTCGAAGAAGGTAGTCGTTTACAGATATAAGCGTAAGAGCGGCTATCACAAGAAGAACGGTCACAGACAGCTTTTTACAGAAGTAAAGATCGATTCTATCGGCTGATTGTAGCTTTTTAGAATATTTAGAAAGGAAGATAATCATGGCTCATCATAAGGGTATGGGATCTACCAAAAACGGTAGAGATTCCGAATCGAAGAGACTTGGACAGAAGAGAGCGGATGGTCAGTTTGTAAAGGCCGGCAATGTTCTCTACAAGCAGAACGGAACCAGAATTCACCCGGGTCTGAATGTAGGCCTTGGTAATGATTATACACTTTTTGCAAAGGTTGACGGAGTCGTAAAGTTCTCCCGCCTTGGAAGAGACAAGAAGCAGGTTTCTGTCATCGAAAGAGACGCACAGTAATCTTGGTTTTGTTTTCCCAGTCCTGTACCATTTGGTGCAGGACTTTCTTTTTTTAGAAGTTAATCTATGGTATAGTTGTGCTGTCCATTTTTTATTATTCCGATATTCTATTTAGTTTTGTGTCTCTTAAGAACAGCACCTGAAATGATTCCAGGCGCAGGGACTTCTCAAGGAAAGGAGCAGGCTTCATGTTTGTTGATTCAGCAAAGATTTTCATAAAAAGCGGTAAGGGTGGTAACGGTCATGTGTCATTCCGCCGTGAAAAATATGTTCCGGCCGGTGGCCCGGATGGCGGAGACGGCGGACGCGGCGGTGATATTATTATCGAGGTTGACAGTGGCTTAAATACACTTGAGGATTTTAGAAACTGTGGTAAATTTGTCGCTACATCCGGAGAAGAGGGCGGCGGCAAGCGAATGCATGGACGTGATGGCGAGGATAAAGTCCTTCGTGTTCCAGAAGGCACGATCATCCGGGATTTTGAAACAAAAAAGATCATAGCCGATATGTCTGGCGAAAATAGGCGGATTGTGCTTTTAAAGGGTGGCAAGGGAGGCCTCGGCAATATGCATTTTGCGACGCCCTCCATGCAGGCTCCGAGATTTGCACAGCCCGGGCAGGATGCTCGTGAACTATGGGTAACGCTGGAGCTTCGTGTCATTGCGGATGTTGGTCTCGTAGGACTTCCTAATGTAGGAAAATCCACTTTGCTTTCTATGTGCTCAAATGCCCGTCCTGAAATCGCGAATTATCATTTCACAACCTTGACGCCTCATCTTGGGGTCGTGACATTAAAGGGCGACAGGTCCTTCGTCATGGCGGATATTCCGGGATTGATTGAAGGTGCCTCAGAGGGCGTCGGATTAGGTCACGAGTTTTTACGTCATATAGAGCGCTGTAAAGTGCTCATTCATATTGTGGATGCTTCAGGCTCTGAGGGACGTGATCCGATGAAGGATATTGAAGTCATCAATGAGGAGCTTGAAAAATATGATCCGTCTATTTTAAAAAAGCCCATGATCATTGCTTGCAATAAAACAGATCTCATTCTGGATGAACCGGGCACAGGAAGCCCTGTGACGCGAATTAAGGAGCTTTACGAGCCAAAGGGTATAGATGTCTATGCGATCTCCGCAGCCACGAATACGGGGCTTAGAGAGCTTCTGGAAGGGGCCTGGAAATATGTTGAAAGAGCCGGGGCCGAAAAGCCTGAGGTGTATGCGAGCGAGGTGGATCTCGATAGCATTGGCAAAAAGGAAGCTCTGGCCATCGATGTGAAGAAGCTTGATGATAAAACTTATTCTGTCGAGGGGACAAAGATAGAAAAGATGCTGGGTTATACGAATCTGCAGGCGGAAAAGGGCTTTGAGTTCTTCCAGAATTTTATGGAAGATCAGGGTGTAATCAAGAAACTGAAGAAGCTGGGTATGAAGGAAGGCGATACCATCAAGGTATATGGTCATACCTTTGAATATTATGACACAGAGGATTATGACGACGGAGATATTCCTGGCGGACTCGAGGATGAGAAAGAGGATAGAAGATGAAGAAATATATTAGAGACAGCAAGATGCGTGCAAAGCTGAAGGGTGCAGCGATGGACATGGATCCTACCTTTTCCATCGGTAAGGATTCTCTGACACCTGATTTTGTAAAGGCCGTCAGTGAATATATTCGTAAGCATGAGCTTGTGAAAGTTAGTGTTCTCAAGAATTGCGATGATGACCCGAAGGAACTGGCCTATACACTGGCAGGTCGTTCGGAGTCGGAGGTTGTACAGGTGATTGGACGAAAGATCGTTCTGTATAAGCCTGATCCGGATTTCAAGAAACGGAAATATGAGATGACGAAGGAAGAAGAGCAGAAGATAAAGGCTGAAAAGGCCAAGGCTTCTCAGAAAAAGCGTAAAACAGAGCTTCGGATCGTCGAAGAAGCTGATGAAGAGTATGATAACGTCTGAATATAAAATTGGGATTCTTGGCGGCACTTTTGATCCGGTGCATATTTTGCATATAAGACTTGCTTTAGCTGCAAAGGAAGCGCTCGGGCTTCATGAGGTTTGGCTGCTTCCGGCAGGAGATCCTTATTTTAAGCACGATCATCACGTTACGGCTGCATCCGATCGATTTCAAATGACTGCACTTGCTGCCAAAGATTTTCAGGGCCTTAAGGCTGTTGATTATGAACTGCATCAGAAAGGTAATACATATACCGCCGATACTCTTCTTGCTTTTCATGAAAAATGGCCTTTATATCATTTTTATTTTATCTGTGGCGCTGATATCCTGTACGAAATTGAAACCTGGTATAAACCTAAGGAAATTTTTCAACATGCATCCCTGGCAGCAGCTGGCCGGCCCGGTGTCAAGCATGATAGAACTCTGTCAGAGCAGGCTGATTATTTAAAGAAAAACTTCGGCGCTGATGTAAGCATTATTCCATTTGAGGAGGAAAAGCTAAGCAGCAGTGAAATTCGGAAGAAGCTTAAAGCCGGAGAGGATGTTTCCGGGCTTGTCCCTGATACAGTTTTAGCTTATATTAAAGAAAAGAAGCTTTATCAATAAGGAGGCACGGAATTGTCTGAAAAAGATGCCAGGAAGCCTGATCTTTCGGATATTACATTTTATCGAAAAAAACTAAAAGCTCTTTTGAAGCCGGAACGATATGAACATTCTTTAAGTGTAAGCTTTACCTGTGTTTGTCTCGCGATGCGCTATGGTGTTCCGCTTCACCAGGCAGAGGTCGCTGGACTGGTACATGATTGTGCGAAGCATTTTAGCGGGAAAGAGCTTGTCGAGCGCTGTGAAAAGGATGGGATTGAGCTTTCCATCGAGATGTTGCAGGCACCGCAGGTCATTCATTCAGTTTATGGTTCTGTCTATGCAAAACAGGCCTTTGGCATTACAGATCCAGACATTCTATCGGCCATTTATTATCATACACTGGGTAGGCCGGCGATGAAGCCGCTTGAGAAAATCGTATTTACGGCTGATTATATTGAGGCACGTCGTTATAAAGCAGATAGACTTACGGAGCTTCGGCAGATGGCGTTCATTGATCTGGATCGTACGGTCTATGAAATCAATAAAGATACCATCGATTATCTTCAGAAAATCGGAGCGCCAATCTGTAAGGATACTCTTGAAACATACGACTATTATAAAAAACTGACAGAAAAGAAGGAAATAGGAAAAGGAGGAAGTTTTCATGACAGCTGATATGTCAAAGGAAATGACAAAAGCCGCTTATCATGTCCTGGAAGACCATAAGGGAGAGGATATTACTGTACTGGATATCTCCAATGTCTCCATCGTAGCGGATTATTTTATCATCGTAACCGCCGATAATATTCGACATGTTGGCGCATTATCTGACGCTGTAGAGGATAAAATGGCGGAACTTTCGTATCCCATGCGTCGGCAGGAAGGTACACCTGAGTCCGGATGGATTCTCCTTGATTACAATGATGTCATCATACACATTTTTAACAAAGAGCAGAGAATCTTCTATGATCTCGAAAGAATATGGTCCGATGGGAAGAAAATCGTAAATATTGACGAGCTATGAGCCGGGAATCGAAGAGTAAGAAGCTTAACTTTAAACAGCAGATTGTATATGATTATATTCGATCCTATATTCGTGAAAGAGGATATGCACCATCTGTTCGGGAGATTTGTGTCGAAACAGGAATTCAGTCTACATCAGGCGTATTTCATTATCTGAATCAGCTTGAGCATCTTGGATTCATCCGCCGAGATCCGGATAAGCCACGAAGCATCATCGTTTTGAAGCCTTGCTTTAAAACAGGAAAACAGGAATCAATTGTGTTTATACCATTTCTTTCCGGTATTCCAAAAGCAGGAAATCCGCTTGTTAAAGAGAATGTCTCCCAATATTTCCCGGTCGATGCTTCTCTTATAAAAAGACGTGGACGTACCTGCATGGTCATGCTCACCAATGATGTTCTAAAAGATCTGGGATATCTGCGCGGTGACCGCCTCTTGATTGATATGGATGAACCGCCTGAGGATGGCGCACTTTGTTTGATCCGCACCGAAACTTCTGCTATGATACGTCAGGTTTTTCATACAGAAAAAGGTCTGCTTGTGAAGTGCGGGGGTCATGCTAAGGAGGATATCGTCATGGAAATGCCTGACATATTAGGGACAGTCACTGCGATGATTAGAAGCACGATTTCAAGAGTGTAGAACATGGTGCTTCGCCCTCAGATATAGCTTTTAATATACTCAGTCTTCTCTTAGATGGACTTTATTACGAGCACTGCGGCGGCGCTCATCCTCGAGCGCAGCGTAGTGCTTTTTTGTTGTATTGACGTCATTGTGCCCGAGTACATCGGCGACGAGATAGATATCGCCTGTTTCCTTATAGAGGTTTGTACCATACGTACTACGGAGCTTATGCGGTGTAATATGCTTTAGCGGTGTCACAACTTTTGCATATTTTTTAACAAGGTTTTCTACGGCATTCACGCTGATACGTTTTTTCTGCATCGACAGGAAGAGTGCCTCTTCATGACCAGGGAGAGCCGTAATCGTTTTCCTGTATTCCATATAGGAGCGAAGCTCACGTTCGACTTCATCACCGAAATATACAGTAACTTCCTTGCCGCCCTTACGGTGGATACGGATACCGTCATTGTTGAAATCAACATCATTAATATTTAGTCCGACACATTCGGATACCCGGATTCCAGTTCCCAGCATGAGATTCATCATGGCAGAATCCCTGCGGCCTGTTTTTGCGTGGTATTTCGCCTGACGTTCCGTCAACTGATCTCCGGAATCAACTTCATCGAGAAAATCGGCGACTTCATTATCATCAAAGCGTATAATGTCATGGTCACGGAGCTTCGGCATATCAACAAGCTCGGCAGGATTTTTCTGAATCAGCTGATCTTTGTAAAGATAACGATAAAAACTTTTTAATGAGGAAAGTTTCCGTTTGATGCCAGAGGGAGAGTTCAGTAATTCTGTTTCTGAACCATCGGGATTTTGCCGAACACGATATTTTAATGCATCAACATATTTTTCAATCTCAAGTACAGTAATACTTTCAATATCTTCAAGCGTAAACGCAGTTAGCTGTTTTCCATGAAATCTTGAAACCTCATCCCGTAAATATGTAAAGAAAACAGATAGATCATAGGCATAGGCAATCCTGGTTCTGGATTCAGTTCTTTGTTCGATGCCACGCATAAATGTACTGCAGGACTCCGGAAGATTTGCCAACATCTTTCGTAATTTTAAGGTATTGTTTTTATCGACTTCTTCATTGTAACGCAACGCCATAATCTGCCTCCCGGATTTTATCTTAGGACGGGAGTGGGATTTTGTCAACAACTATGTGAAAAACTCTTGTTTAATTGACTCTTTTCCACGTTTTACGGGCAAAGAGTACCAGCATCGGCAGAATTTCAAGTCTTCCTGCAAGCATATCAAATATTAAAACAAGTTTTGATAAATCTGAATAATGTCCGAAATTGCTAACCGGACCAACTGATCCGAGGCCTGGTCCAATATTGTTGAACGTTGCTGCAACCGCCGAAAAATTCGTCGTAAAATCAAAACCGTCAAAGGAAATAATAAAAACAGAAATCAGATAAATAAAATTATACATGATGAGGTAACAGTTTACCGACCGTACCACATTATGTTCGAGGCTCCTTCCTTCCAACCGGATACGTTTCACAGCCTCCGGATGAATCAGCATGTGCATTTCCTTGAAAATTTCCTTAAACATGATGATGAGCCTTGACACCTTAAGCCCGCCTCCTGTTGAGCCGGCACAGGCGCCCACATACATAAGAAAAAGAATCACCATCTGGCTTGCCTGCGGCCACCGTGAAAAGTCAAGCGTCGAATAACCCGTCGTCGTGATGATCGAACCTACTGTAAAGAAAACATGATGTAAAACATACAGAGGATGTCCTGGCGTAACATTGAGAATATTCCAGGTGATGAAAAGCGTTGCGCATAAAATGATGCCAAAATATACTCGGGCCTCTTCGCAATGAAAGGCATCGTGCCATTTTTTCTTCTGCAAAAGGTAGTAAACATTAAAATTCACGCCAAACAGAATCATCATCACCGTGATCAGGAACTGGGAAAACCATGAATAATCGGCCATGCCATTATTCCGTACAGCGAAGCCGCCAGTACCTGCAGATCCGAAGGCGATACAGAACGAATCAAAGACAGTCATGCCGCTGAAAAGATAGAGGAAAAAGGTCACGACAGTCATGATTACATAGATGCGGTATAGCGCCTTTGCCGTATCTGCGACACGCGGCACCATCTTAGAAACATCCGGTCCCGGAGATTCTGCCTTCATGATCATCATATTATAGCCACCGCCGAGTGGAAGGATCGTCAGAACAAGCACCAGAACACCCATACCGCCGACCCAGTGACTGAAGGAACGCCAGAACAAAAGCCCGTGTCCAAGATGCTCTACATCAGATAAAACAGAGGCGCCTGTCGTCGTAAAGCCTGAAACAATTTCAAATAAAGCGTCAATATAATGTGGTATCGTTCCACTGATATAAAATGGCAATGCGCCGATGACAGACATCACAATCCAGCTCAGCGCGCAGATGACGAAGCCTTCCCTTGCGTAAAAATCCGTACGCTTCGGATGCTTAAGACTCATGCCCTGCCCCAGGAAAAAGCTGATAAAGGTAGTCACAAGAAGCGGAATCACATTTTCTTTATAAACGAAACCACATATGATAGCCGGTACCATAGCTGCTGCTTCAAGCTTCAGCACATAACCCAGCACATAAATGATCATTCCAATATTCATGAAAGACCGATTTACCTTCCCAAAATAATAATGCTTACATCCGTTGCGCCATCATAAAGGCACAAACAGCATCAAAAATACTGCAGAATATCCTTTAGATCGTTAAAACCTGTATTTGTCGTAATCACGATGACACTATCACCAGGCAGCATGTAATCCTGGCCCTTTGGCGTGATCATCTGATGATTCCGCATGATTGCAGCAATCAGCACATTCGGCTTAAAATGAAGCTCCATAAAGGTATGGTTTACAAGTTCCGGATCATCCTTAACTTTAAATTCAAGCGCTTCCGCTTTGCCATTTGCGATCTTATATAGCGTCTCTACGTTAGAACCCTGCGAATTTTGCAACGCGCGTACATACTGCACGATGTAATCCGCTACGATCAGCTTCGGATAAATCATAGAACCAAGATTCATTTCTGAAATTACATTTTCAAAACCAATACGGTTAATCTTCGTTACCAGACGAGCCTTAGAAGAAAGCTTTCCGGCATACAGAGACAGCATGATATTTTCTTCATCGAAGCCGGTGAGTGCACAGAACGCATCGGTATTTTCGATGCCTTCACGAATCAGAAGATCCTGATCCGTACCGTCGCCATTGATGATCGTAGCACCAGGAAAGGCATCTGCCAGGAAATCACAGCGGTCTTTATCCATATCAATGATCTTAAGACGGCATTTCATATGATTTTCCTGCAAATACTTGGCAATATAGTAGGTAACCTTACCGCCACCCACGATCATACAGCTTCGGATCGGCGCATAATGAATCCCAACCTGCTGAAAGAAATCATTGGCATTTTGCGGCTTCACAATAAAGCTGATCATATCGTCAGCGAGAATTTCATCCGAGCCGGAAGGGATGATCACCTGATCACCACGTTCAATCGAGCAAATGAGTACGCTTACCGTAAGAAGCTTTGAAATTTCATAGAGCTTTCGGCCGCAAAGCACACTATGAGATGGAACTCGCGTACGAATCATATCAATTTTTCCACGGGAGAAGGAATCGATTCTTGTCGCAGACGGAAAACGGATCAAACGCTCCACCTCACGCGCAGCAATCATTTCCGGATTGATAACCATGGCAAGATTCAGTTCATCACGAAGATAGGTAATTTCCTCAGAATATTCCGGATTTCTGATTCTTGCAATTGTGTTGCAGTTACCTTCCTTTTTCGCAATCAGACAGCAAAGCATATTAATCTCATCTGAGTTGGTGGCTGCGATCAGGACGTCAGCATTATGTACACCAGCTTCCTGCTGGGTCTTCAGCATGGCGCCATTGCCATGAATTCCCATGACATCCAGAGAATCTACCGCATGTCGTAAGACCTTTTCATCACTGTCAATGATCGTGACATTGTGGTTCTCCTGGTTCAACTGACGGGCCAGTGTGAGTCCCACCTTTCCACAGCCAACGACAATAATATTCATCTAAAAACCTCCAAGTGGTACACGAAAAAAATCAGACCGAATCTTCTTCTGAGCCATCATGATTTCGCTGGTATAAATTTTTCTTTGTTAATCTGCGTCTTCTGCTTCAGATCCCGTCTGATCACGCTGATCTAAATCCCTCTGCAAAGGTACAAGATAATGCACCAGCATCTCCTTTTCACTTTTTACCAGATAGTGATGATCGATTTCATCATAAGAAAAGGATTTACGTCCTCCATTCTGACATCTTTCCCAAAAATACCGGATGTCTCTAAAGGGGATATAATAAATTTCATGTAAAGAGGTAAAATCAAGAAGAATGAAGCTGATGCCCTGCTGCTGTTCAAATGCCTCCATGAAACGCACCTGATGCGGATGAAGATTTGATAGCTGCCACGAGCGGGAGGCACATTCCTTTGCATCAAAGCACACAGGGATGCCCTGGACAACACCGATGTAGTCAACCGTCGATTTCTGGTTGAAATATGCCAGTGTGATTTGTGTATGATCTTCATTCATATTGATTGGCGTAATCGGCGTCGGAATCTTCTGCACACAAGCAAGATGCTTCTCAAGATATACTTCATTGGTAATATTGATGAGATCCTCAAGTTGAGAGCCACGAAGGCCTCTCGATTTCCAGGTTCCCATGCATCAGGCCTCTCGGCTCTCTTTCACCCAGCTGTCCCAATCCTTAAGAATCGTTTCCCGATCATCGAAATAATCGATGCGCATGGCTTCTCGAACTTCACGAAGCGTATTGTTGGTCGTACGTACTGCTTTATCGGTGCCGGCCTTCAGAATATCATACACATCCCCAATATTGTCTTCCCATTTTGCCCGTTCTTCCCGGATCGGCTGAAGTAATTCCTCCATAACTTTAAGAAGAAATTTCTTACACTTCATATCACCAAGGCCGCCCTTTTCATAGGCTTCCTTCATTTCCTGGAGATTCTTAAACTCCGGAAGATACTCTGCAAACTGACTGTCATCCTGCAGGAATGCATCAAGATAGGTAAAGACCATATTGCCCTCGACATGACCAGGATCTGCAATGTTAATGTGTGTCGGATCCGTGTACATATTCATGACCTTTGTCTTGACCGTCTTCGGACCATCCGACAGATAGATGCAGTTGCCAAGAGACTTCGACATTTTTGCCTTGCCATCGATACCTGGTAATCTTCTCTGCGTCTCATTTTCCGGCAGCATGATATCCGGTTCAACTAGAATATCCTTTTTATAGATTGTATTAAAGCGGCGCGCAATCTCACGTGCCTGCTCGATCATCGGCATCTGATCTTCACCCGCTGGTACTGTCGTCGCCTTAAAGGCAGTAATATCCGCTGTCTGTGAAACCGGATAGGTGAAGAAACCAGCAGGCAGACCCTGTTCGTTGTCATCATTATCCTCACCCGAGAAGCCACGGAGCTTCATCTCTGATTTTACGGTAGGATTTCTGGAAAGACGCTGCGTCGTCACAAGATTCATATAATAAAAAGTCAGCGCATGCAATGCAGGAATCGCAGACTGAATACAAATACTGGACTTATTCGGATCAATGCCTACAGAAAGATAATCCAGAGCTACTTCAATGATGTTATCTCTCACCTTCTTAGGATTATCCCAGTTATCTGTCAAAGCCTGGTCATCAGCAACAAGAATATATATATCATCAAATTTCCCGGAATTCTGAAGCTCAACACGTCTTTTTAAAGAGCCCACAAAATGCCCGAGATGAAGCTTTCCTGTGGGACGATCTCCAGTCAGAATGATTTTCTTTTCACAGTCCTTAGCCTGCATCACAATTCCTCCTATGACATCGAAATTTTCAAAATCCTAGAAATTATATCATACATAAGCAAAGCGGGCAACTGCGCCCGCGTTCTCAAAAAGCATTCTTAAAATGCCGAAGCTCTCCGTCATCCATCGAAATAATATCAAAGCGACACGGCGTCCCATATAAAGACAGTCTCTGCTTTATAAGAAACGCCTCCGCTACCTTTCGGATAGTCATCTGCTTTCTGTAATCGACCGCCTGAAACCCATATCCATCCCTTGGAGATTTCCTCGATTTCACCTCCACGAAGACAAAATAGTCATGATCCTTCGCGATGATATCGATCTCCTGTTTATGAAACCGATAATTTCTCTCAAGGATTTCATATCCGAGCCCACAGAGATAATCTACAGCCGCATCTTCTGAAGATTGACCTTTTTTGTGGTTTTCCGTCTTATTCGTCATCATGATTCCTTCACAAAATGTCCGATGAAGCTCCGTCTGTGAATCGGACACGGACCATATTTTTTCAGCGCTTCGATATGTTCCCTTGTTCCATAGCCCTTATGCTTAGCAAAACCATATTGAGGATATTCCTCATCATACTGAAGCATCATATGGTCCCTGGTTACCTTCGCAAGAATAGAAGCTGCCGCAATAGAAACAGATTTTGCATCGCCCTTTATAATCGGAATTTGTTCAATGCTTACATCAGGAATCGTAACAGCATCATTCAATAAAAGCTCAGGTTCTTTATGGAGCTTCTCTTCCACTTCACGAATAGCAATACGCATTGCCTCATAATCAGCCTGTAAAATATTCACCCGGTCAATTTCCTCGGCATCGACAATACCGATGCCAAACGCAATTGCTTTTTCTTT
The DNA here is from genome assembly GCA_900315665.1 of uncultured Eubacteriales bacterium. Classification (GTDB taxonomy): domain Bacteria; phylum Bacillota; class Clostridia; order Lachnospirales; family Lachnospiraceae; genus Oribacterium. The sequence continues at coordinate 64,739 of OMZX01000002.1, read as the reverse complement.
TATTTCGGGGAATAAGACTTCCCGACGATTCGGTGTCACCTTCTTAGAATCATTGAGATAGAGAATTTCTACATCCTTTGGCAAGATACAGCAGGCCGCAACGACAGGACCGGCCAGTGGTCCACGGCCAGCCTCGTCAATTCCACCGATGTACTGAAGCGCCGGATATGCATCTTCATATACGCGCATCGCCCTTAACCTGGCTCTTTCTTTTTCCAGCCTTTCGCCAGTCAATGTTCTCATGCTTGCTCCCTTGGATGTTCCAGTGTAATTCGTCCCAGTCTTCCTGCACGAAAATCATCCAGAATCAGGCGACCGGTTCTGGTATAATCTACGCCACCACCTTTTTTTACACAACCACGACGAACGCCAATCGCATCGTACACCTCGATGGCTTCAGTAAGACCCTTTAATGATTCACCATATCGCATAGGTAGTGCATCCGGATAATAGCGAACCAAATATTTAATGAGATAAAAAACGAGTTCATCCGTATTTATGATTTCATCATTGATGGATCCGATCAAGGCAAGATTTAAGCCCACAATCTCCCGTTCGAATTTCGGCCATGTAATACCAGGCGTATCAAGAAGTTCCAGCCTTTTCCCGACCTTAATCCACTGATTGCCACGTGTTACGCCGGGTTTGTTCCCGGTTTTCGCCATAGAACGCCCGACATACGTGTTGATGAAGGTAGATTTTCCAACGTTTGGGACACCGAGCACCATCGCACGGATCACAGGCGTTTTGATACCACGTGCCAGATTTTTATCAATAAGTGGCTTCGCCGCACGTTCAATCAGGGGAGAAAGGCCCTTTAATGAACTTTTATTTCTTGCATCAATTTCTAAGGTGTAAATATCTCTTCCCTGAAAGTAACACGAGAAATCTTTCGTGCCCTTCGGATCTGCAAGATCCGCCTTATTTAGAAGGAGAATTCTTAATTTATCCTTTGCGAAACTGTCGATATCCGGATTTCTTGATGAATCCGGGCATCTCGCATCCACGATTTCTATCACAAGATCGATCAGTTTCAGATCCTCTCGTATATTTCGTTTGGCCTTCGCCATATGTCCGGGATACCATTGAATTTCCATGTTACTCCTTCCTTAAACACTATTTGGTAGGTCCAAATTTGTTAAACGGTTTCAACCGAAACCATACACGTCCGATGATTTGCTCAAGCCGGACATTCCCAACATTACTGAAGCGGCTATCCTCCGAAGAATCTGCATTATCTCCAATCAGAAAATATTCGTTTGCGCCTAACTGCACTGGATTTGCAGCGATGCCCGCAAGGGACACATCCGGCAAGAAATCATTTTCTAAAAGTCTTCCATCAATATAAATCCGATTGTTTTGAATCACAATTGTTTCACCAGGAAGCGCAACCACTCGTTTTACATTATCATCATGTCCGGACCGTCGAAACTCAACGATATCAAATCGTTTGGGCTTCACAAACTGATATCGCAATGTATCGACCATGACGAGATCCCCAGCAGACAGAGACGGCTCCATACTGTGACCAGAAATGATTTCTGTTGAAAGAAAGCTATGCACGATAAACCAAGCCAGTGAGATCAGTACAATGATATCGGTCATGGCATGCACAAACTGTTGTAGTGGATTGTGCTCTCTCATAATGCTAGAAGCTCCTTTCAAATTTTACCGTGTTTTTTATAAAAGCTTATTTGAGTCCAAAAGCATAGCTGATTAGAAAAAAAGAGCGTCCCTATGTAGGAACGCTCCCTCTTTATACTGTAAATTACTGCTGTGCAGCCTTAACCTTGGCAGCCTTACCAACACGATTTCTAAGGTAAGTAAGCTTAGCTCTTCTAACCTTAGCCGGTCTTACAACCTCAACCTTCTCTACCATCGGGCTGTGGAGCGGCCATGTCTTCTCAACACCGATGCCGTTTGAGCTCTTTCTTACAGTAAAGGTAGCTCTGTTTGATCCACCCTGGATCTTCAGTACAGTTCCCTCATAAACCTGAATTCTCTCATGCGTACCCTCTTTAATCTTGTTGTACACACGAACCGTGTCACCGGTCTTAAACGCAGGTACCTCAGCCTTCAGCTGGCCCTGTTCAATTTCCTTAATGATATCGCTGTTTGCCATTGCGAAACCTCCATTTAAACTATTTGACATTCATGCACGGAGCAGTCAAAATGAAAAACATCAAGCTGCATTCACGCTCTCTTTCAAGCATCGTCAGCGGAATATCTCCTTTAAACACAACTCATAAAATTTAGCATAATAATAGTTGAATTGCAAGTTTTATTTTGCTTTTCTTCTATTCTTCTTTGGCATAAACTCCTCTTGATGAGAAGCAACATAAGCTGCATACAGATCCGGACGAAGCTCCTTCGTACGGTTAAGACTCTGTTCATGGCGCCAAGCATCCACTTTCTTATGATCGCCGGATAAAAGAATATCCGGAACACGAAGTCCCTCGATTTCAGCTGGCCTCGTATACTGCGGAAATTCCAAAAGCCCATCTGAAAAGCTCTCGATTTCATAGGAAGCATCCTTGTTGAGGACACCATGTACTAGACGGGAAATGGCATCAATCATCGAGAGTGCCGGAAGCTCGCCACCTGTCAGGATATAATCGCCAATGGAAACATTCTCAACCTGAAGAAGCTGGAGCGCCCGTTCATCGATTCCTTCATAGTGACCGCAAAGGAAAATCAGATCGTCCTCCTTCGAAAGCTCCATCGCCATTTTCTGATCAAAGCGCTTCCCCTCAGGTGACATATTGAGAACACGCACCGGATGATCGATTTTCTCTGTTATGGCCCGATAGCAGTCAAGGATCGGCTGCACCTGCATCAGCATCCCGGCCCCGCCGCCAAAGGGATAATCATCCACATGGTTATGCGGATCCTTCGTATAATCCCGGATATTATAAGCCTCTACATCGATGATTCTATTTTTAATTGCACGCCCTGTGATACTTTCGGATACGACATTTTTTATCATATCCGGGAAAAGGGTCATCACATAATATTTCTTCATCACTTATAAATCCAAAAGCCCCGGCAGCAGATGCACTCGAAGATAGCCCTCCTCAGGCTTTGCCTCCAGTACCACAGGAGGAATATACGGAATCAGTACATCCTTCTTATCCGTCTTTACGACAAAAACAGAATTCGCCCCTGTTTCCATCACCCCAGTGACCTCGCCGAGCACAGAATCATCCTCAAGAATCACTCTACAGCCAATGAAATCGCCCTGAAAATACTCTCCCTCCTTGAGAGGGATGGCATCCTTACGATCGACATACAGATCTTTCTTCCGGAAGGGCATCATCTGATCGACATCGTCATAGCCCTCGAATTTCACAAGAACCATATTCTTCTGAAAACGAACAGATTCAATCGTAAGCTGAACTGCCTTACTAAAATCTCCCGAACCAGAAAGATCCAGCCAGACCTTTTTTAAGTCAAAGAATCTGTCCGGATCTTCTGTCGTAGGATACACCTTCACTTCGCCCTTAAGGCCGTGCGTCGTCACAATCGTGCCGACTCTCAGTTTCTCCTGCATATTTTCCTCATCATACCGTCATCTGATATCGACGGTTACCTTGACATCGGCCTTTGAAGCCGCTGCCGAAACTACAGAACGAATGGCCTTTGCGATACGACCGGAACGTCCGATCACCTTACCCATATCCGATTCATTGACAGAAAGAGTAAGTCTGATCTCACCATCCTTATCCTCTTCGACGACCTTAACGTCTTCAGGATGCTGCACAAGAGCCTTCGCTATCGTCTCCAGTAATTCCTTCATACGCTCTCCTCTCGGTTACAGAGTGCAAGGAATCATGCATAAAAGCACGAATCAGCAGATACCAGCCTTCTTGAAAAGCTTCTGAACAGTCTCTGTCGGCTGTGCGCCATTTGCAAGCCACTTCTTTGCCTCGTCAACATTTACCTTAAGCTCTGACGGCTCCTTGTTTGGGTCATAGGTGCCAAGCTGTGCGATAAACTTGCCGTTTCTCGGGGTTCTGGAATCAGCAACGATAACTCTGTAGTACGGTGCATGAATCTGACCCATTCTCTTTAATCTGATCTTTACCATAGTTCTTTTCTCCTTAAAAAATAAATATATGTCTAACAGTTTTTTCTGTTGGAACCAAAGTATAATGCCTACATCCGCCTAAATCCTTAAATTTCATCGTATAACTGTAGGACTAAAGTGTCAAACTGTGCGTCTTTGTTAAAACGGAAATCCTGAATTTCTGCCGTAACCCATGCCTCGCATACCACCGAAGGGATTGCTTCCATGCTTCCCGCGGAACATGCCACTGTACTGCTTCATCATCTTCCGCATCTGTTCAAACTGCTTAACCAGCTTATTCACCTCAGCAAGATCGACACCGGCACCCTTTGCAATTCTACGCTTTCTAGAAGGATTCATGAGATCCGGATTTGCTCTTTCCTTCGCGGTCATAGACTGAATAATCGCCTTGACACGAAGAAGTTGTTTCTCAGCGTTATCGATATCAATATCACCCATGGCCTTATTCATACCAGGTAAAAGCTTTAGAATCCCGCCGATTCCGCCAAGCTTCGACATCTGCTCCATCTGCACCAGGAAATCATCGTAATCGAACTTACCCTTGGTCATCTTGATAGCAGATTCCTTCGTCTTGTCCTGGTCGATTTCCTTCTCTGCTTTTTCAATCAAAGAAAGCACATCCCCCATACCGAGGATTCTGCCAGCCATACGGTCCGGATAGAACTGCTCAAGATCAGAGAGCTTCTCACCCATACCTAAGTAGAGAATCGGCTTCCCGGTCATCGCCCGGATAGAAAGCGCAGCACCGCCTCTGGTATCACCATCACACTTCGTGAGGATCACACCATCGATACCAACCTCATCAACGAAGGTTTTTGCGACATTCACAGCTTCCTGACCAGTCATAGCATCCACAGTCAAAATTGACCAGTCGACGGTAATGGCCTTTTTCATGTCAGAAAGCTCCTGCATCAGCTTTTCATCGATCTGCAAACGCCCGGCTGTATCGAGGATGACAACATTGTAATGCTTCTCCTTCGCTTCTTCTACAGCCTTTCTTGCTATCTCGACAGGCGAAACCTGATCACCGAGACTATAAAAGGGAACCTTCTGTTTCTCGGCATTCACCCGAAGCTGCTCAATCGCGGCAGGCCGGTACACATCACAAGCCACAAGAACAGGTGTCCTGCCCTGAGACTTAAATTTCCCGGCAAGCTTTGCAGCAGTCGTCGTCTTACCTGCACCCTGTAGACCGACCATCATGATGACCGTAATTTCAGAGGCTGGATGAAGTGTGATCTCGGTCGTCTCAGAGCCCATCATATCCGTGAGCTCATCCCGCACGATCTTCACGACAGTCTGCGCCGGCGTGAGGCTGTTCATAACCTCTTCACCGACAGCCTTTTCCTTTACTTTTGCTATGAAATCCTTGACAAGCTTGAAATTGACATCCGCTTCAAGGAGAGCCATCCGGACTTCACGAAGTGCCTTGTTGACATCGTCTTCCGTCAGCTTCCCTTTACCGGAAAGGTTTGAAAAGATATTCGTTAATCTGTCTGTCAGATTCTCAAATGCCATTTATAATCTCTCCTGCAAGCTCCTTCACGTTTTCCTCATCACTGGAATCACGAATTTTCAAGGCTAAACTGCGAACCCGTTCAAACTTACGCTGAAGCCCAAGTGTTTCCTCGGTCTTCCTAAGTTTTTCATCGGCACGACGGAAAAGCTCCTGTGCGGCCTGCCTCGTGATCGACAGCTCCTCACCAATTTCAGTGAAGCTCATATCGTCCATGACATGGTATTCGTAAACAACCCGCTGATTCTCCTTTAGGAGTCCACCGTAGAGCTCATATAAATTTCCGCGTTCGACAAAATCTTCCATAGTTCCCTCAAGCCTTGAGTACTATAGCACGCCGTATCAATCCTGTCAACAATTTTCGTTGACAGTATTGATATTTGTTACGTGTCTTCGAAAATGGAATCGACATACTCGCGGGCATCAAAGCGTTTTAGATCTGAAGATTTTTCACCTACGCCGATGTATTTTACGGGGATACCAAGCTCGGACTGGACTGCAAGGGCAATACCGCCTTTTGCCGTTCCATCCATCTTTGTGAGGATGATGCCGGTCACCTGACAGGCCTCCTTAAAGATTTCCGCCTGTGAAAGTGCATTCTGACCGGTCGTTGCATCGAGTACGACAAGTGTTTCACGATAACCCTCGACAAATTCCCGGTCGATGATCCGGTTGATTTTGCCGAGCTCATTCATGAGATTCTTTTTGTTATGAAGTCTGCCGGCGGTATCAATAATCAGAATGTCCGCATTTTTCTTCTTAAAAGATTGTAATGCGTCGAATACTACCGCTGCAGGGTCAGAGCCTTCCTTCTGCGCAATGACATCAACGGCGATGCGCTGTCCCCAGGCTTCAAGCTGCTCGATAGCGCCTGCACGGAACGTATCGCCAGCGGCAAGGATGACTGTTTTTCCTTCGTGCTTCAGCTGCCATGCCAGTTTACCGATGGAGGTAGTCTTCCCTACCCCATTGACGCCGATCACCGATATGATGCTTTTCTGCTTCGTGAACTCATAGTAACTGTCATCAACACGCATGAGCTCATAAAGATAATCCCGGAGAATTCTCTTCACCTCACGTGTCGTCGTGACATTTTCTGCCTTCGCTTCTGTCTTTACTGCATCGATGATCTTAAGGGTCGAATTGACGCCGACATCCGACATGATCATGGCATCTTCGAGTGCTTCGTAAAAAGCATCATCCGCGATTTCATTGGACTGAAAGATATTGCCAATCAGCTTTGAAAAAAAGTTTGCCATTATATTATCCTTTTCTAATTTGCCAAACCGTATGATTTATCCCTTAGAGCCCTGTGATGTCTTTTGATAAATATCCATTTCCGCTAGAAAGCAGCTGCAGCATCAGTTGTCCAGCTGGTCTGCCACAAGATCGACAGATACCAGTGCGGACACACCTTTTTCCTGCATGGTGATACCGAAAAGACGATCCGCATGCTCCATCGTGCCCCTACGGTGCGTGATCACTATAAACTGAGTCTTTTTCAAAAGATGCAGATATTCTGCGAAACGCTGAACGTTTGAATCATCGAGTGCCGCTTCAATCTCATCCAGCAGACAGAAGGGAGATGGTTTCAGGCTCTGGATGGCAAAAAGAAGTGCAATTGCAGTCAGCGCCTTCTCACCACCGGAGAGCTGCATCATATTCTGAAGCTTCTTTCCAGGCGGCTCGGCAATGATCGAAATACTCGTGGTCAAAACGTCCGGATCCTCTGTGTCCAGTTCGAGGCGTCCCTGTCCGCCGCCAAACAAAATACGGAATACACGGTCAAACTCAGTTTGAATCTTCTGGAAATTCTGATTAAACTGCTTTCGCATACCATCATCAAGTTCTTCGATAATGGATGTCAGTGATTTTTCAGATTCCGTAAGATCCATATATTGACCGTTCAGGAAAGTATAACGCTCGCTGATTTCCTTATATTGTTCGATGGCATCGAGATTGACATTACCAAGTGCTTTCAGCTGTTCCTTTAAATCAGCAACAGCCTTTTTAAGAGTGGGAGTCTCACCTAGCTCCGGCTGTACCCGTTTCTTTGCTTCTTCATAGGTTAAACCATAGCTGTCATACATATAGGTTGAAAGTGATTCCAGCCGCTCGTTCAGTTTATCTCTTCTCGACTGGACACGCATCGATTCCTTCTCCATCTCAAGAAGCTTCTCTGAAAGCTCATCCTTCTTTGAAAAAAGGCTCTTTCTTTCCTCGAGAAGCGTTTCCTTTTCCTGCTCGAAGCTGTCCTTTTTAGCGGAGAGTGATGATTGAGCGGTGTCAGCATTGGCAATCAGGTCCTGAAGCTCTGTGATTTTTGTATCCTTTTCTTGAAGGACGGTATCAGAATTATTCTGCGCGTCTTCCATTTCCGTCTTCTCAGTGAATACCTTTTCAAGCTCGCTGTTCAGTCGATGAAGATTCTCTGTGATAAAATCGGTTCTTGTCGAAAGCATGGAGTATTTTACATTAATCTCCGAAGCAATCGCCATCGCCTTTGTATTCTGATCAAGCTCCAGCTTATTCAGTTCTTCACGATGGGAAGCGACGGAAGCCTTTGCAACCTGTCGCCGGTCCTCCGATTCCTGCAGCTTCCTGCGAAGCTCTTCAAGCGCTGTCTCGTCCTTCTTGATACTTTCGGAAAGCTCCTCCAGTTCCCGCTTACGGCTCATAAGATTTGAGCTGTTTCGGTATGCACCACCGGAGATGGAACCACCCGGATTTAAGAGTTCGCCCTCCAGTGTCACGATGCGAAGAGCCTGATGGTATTTTCGTTCGATATTGAGTGCGGTATCAATGCTATCGACCACGAGAACTCTGCCAAGCAGATATTCCTTGAGACCGTGAAGTGATGCATCTGTGGTGATGAGATCACAGGCAAGACCAATGGCACCCTTTTCATGGCTGGCCTTCACAGCCGTATCATCACGTTTGCCGCGAATGTTTGTGAGCGGCAGGAAGGTGGCACGACCATATCGATGCGTCTTTAAAAACGAAACCATTGACTTCGCTGTGGTTTCGTCCTTTGTCACGATATTCTGAACAGCACCGCCTAGTGCGGTCTCAATTGCTGTCTCATACTGCTTAGGAACCTCTATGAGATCTGCAACAACGCCGAGAAGTCCCGATTCCCTCGACTTTTGATCCATCACCATTTTAACTGCATTGCCGAAGCCCTCATAACGTTCGGCAAAATTTTCAAGTGTCTCCAGACGGTTCTTCTCATTGTCAAAGCTTCTCTGGCGCCGGGCGATTTCATCGCGCATCGCCATATTTTCATTGCCGAGACGATCAATCAGCGTTGTGTCCGATTCAATGAGCCGCTTTACTTCTTCCAGACGCTCCTTGACACGGGTAAGCTCTGCTCGTTCTGCATCGATATTTTTCAGGAAGGTATCACTCGTACCCATCGAAGAGTTCCGAAGTGCTGCCTTCTCCGCTTCCTTGACCGGACGCTCTTCAAGCTCAAAATCGGGTCCCATACAGGCAGTAATGCTTAGCTTCACTTCATCCAGTGTAGAATCGATCATCTCAATATCAAGGTCGATGTTCTCAAGCACATCCTCTGTCGCCTGATGATTGTCCCGGATAAATACAATCTGCTCGCGGACCCATTTCAGGATGGAGACATTATCAGAAATTTGGGAAATGCAGTCAAAAAGATCGGATTTTAATGCATTGATACGCTGGGTATAGTGCTGTGCATTTGTCTTTTCGGTATTGATCTGTTCTTTCAGGACATCGATCTGTCCGGAAAGATTCGTTTTCAGAAGCTCGGATTTTGCAATCTGGTCCTTGGTATCCTGCAAGGTATTTTCAATCGTACGAAGCTTCTCATCGATTGAATCATATTTTTCAGTCAGCGCCTGTGACGCCTTTCTTGCATCCTCGAGATCTGTGTTAACTACCGTTTCATTCTCATTGACAGTACTAAGCTTTTCATTGATATCGGCCATCTCACGGACATAGAGATTAGCATCCGTCAGTACCAACTGATCATGGATGCTTAAGTATTTCTTTGCTTCCTCAGATTGCTTTTCGAGAGGACCGACCTGACGCTCAAGCTCTGTTAGAATATCCGTCACACGGACGAGATTTGCCTTTTCCTCTTCCAGCTTCTTCTCAGCGACAGCTTTCCTACGTTTAAATTTTACGATACCGACGGCCTCATCGAAAAGATCACGTCGTTCCTCCGGCTTTCCAGAAAGAATCTTATCGATCTGACCCTGCCCGATGATGGAATAGCCATCCTTACCGATACCAGTATCATAGAAGAGCTCCTGGATATCCTTAAGCCGGCACTCTGTGCCATTGAGCATGTACTCGGATTCGCCAGAGCGGTAAAGACGTCTCGATACCGTGACCTCATCATAATCGATATTCAGAAGCCTGTCCGAATTATCCAGTGTGAGTGCAACAAAGGCAGACCCCTGCGGGCGGCGGAGCTGCGTGCCCGCAAAAATAACATCCTGCATAGAATCGCCACGAAGCTGCTTCACCTTTTGTTCGCCAAGCACCCAACGCACAGCATCCGAAATATTGGATTTACCGGAGCCATTTGGGCCGACGATACCCGTTACACCCGGTGTAAATTCAAGCACGGTTTTATTTGCAAAGGATTTGAAGCCCTGGATTTCAATAGATTTTAAATACATGTCCTGTGTCTGCCTTGATCTTTAATAATGTCTGATATGCCGCACCCTGTTCGGCTTTTTTCTTGCTGCTTCCTTCTCCTGTCCCATATTGCCTGCCGGAAAGCATGGCCTGAATCCGATAATACCGGTCATGGCATGGACCTGTTTCTTCCAGGACGTTATAAACGAGAGCAATTTTCTCCCGCGAACAATACTCCTGCAGCACCGTCTTTGCGTCATGATACAGGCTTGCGTTTTCAATATCCGTAAGCACCGTGTCTGTCACAAATTTCTTGGCTGCTTCATACCCGCCATCGAGATAAATCGCACCAATCACTGCTTCAAACGCATCGCTTAATACAGAATCGCGGAGATTAATGCCTTCCCGCTGTTCACCTTTACCCAGAATAATATATTTTCCAAGTGAAAGCTTCCTTGCAGCAATAGCCAGCGTCGGCTCGCAGACAAGAGACGCTCTGATCTTCGTCATAGCGCCCTCCTGCATGACAGGCTTAACATTATATAGGAAAATGCTGGAGGAAAGCTCCAGCACGGCATCGCCTAAAAACTCCAGGCGCTGATTGGAAGCCTCACGCGGATCCCCATTTTCATTTGAAAAGGATGGATGAATCAGCGCATGTCGGAGAAGCGCTTCATCCTTAAAATGGTAGCCTAAGCTTTGCATCAGAGGAGAAAGATCCATCGTCATCAGTTCTTCGCCTCGACAGCCTGCTTGATGGCATCTACCGCCTGCTGTACTGTCTCAAGATGCTCGATTGCATCATCCGGAACCTCGATACCGAACTCATCCTCGATGGAAAGCACAATCTGTGCAACATCCAGCGAATCCATACCGAGATCATCGATAAAACGACTCTCCGGCTTGATATCTTCTTCCTTTACAGACGAAATTTCTCTTGCAATAATTGCCTTTAACTTTTCAAATTCCATAATATAAACTCCTTTATTAGTCTATAGCGTATGCATTCGTCCAATGCTTACATCCTATACTCAAGTCTTTACATGCGTTAAAACGCAAAAATAAAGACAATTTACAATTTACGGCTTTATACTTCCTGTTCCGGCGTCTTCTGTTCCATCGCTGCTGCAATCTTCCCGACAGCATCAGCTTTAATAAAATCAGAAGCCTGCTGAATCGCATGTGTGATCTCGCGGCCGTCCGTGTTACCATGAACCTTCACAACTAGACTCTTTAGGCCGAGAATCGGTGCGCCGCCATACTGCTTCGCATCAAATTTTTTCAGGGTCGTCTTAAGCTTTCCCTTGATAAGAAGCGCTCCAAGCATCGTGACCGGTGAAGACTTTAAGACTGAAGTAATCTCTGATAAAAGCATTTTGCCCACGCCTTCATACATTTTTAGGATGCAGTTTCCGACGAAGGCATCACAAACGACAACATCACAGGTTCCAAAGGAAATATCTCTTGCTTCACAGGAACCGGTAAAATTGATATCGGTCTTTGCCTTAAGAAGCGGCATCGTATCCTTTACCAGCTGATTGCCCTTCTCTTCTTCAGCGCCGACATTGACGAGACCGATTTTCGGATTTTTTACACCGACTACCTCCTTCATATAGACAGAACCCATTTCGGCATACTGTACCAGCCATTCCGGCTTCGCATCAACATTTGCGCCACTGTCCAGAAGCAGGCATACACCCTTCTTTGTAGGGATTAAAGCGCCAAAGGGCGGACGAGGGACTAAAGGCAGCCGTCCGATGATGAGCTGCCCGCCAGCAAGGATTGCACCGGATGAACCTGCAGAAATAAACGCATCCGCCTGACCATCCTTTACAAAATGCATCGCTTTTACAATACTGGAATCTTTCTTCCTGCGAATTGCCATAACCGGTGCCTCGTGGAGTGAAATTACATCCGGAGCGTCTATAACTTCTACACGATCCGATGAGCAGTTATATTCTTTAAGAAGTGATGTGATTTTTTCAACAGGGCCAAATAAGAAAAGCTTTGTGTCCTTAGTAAGATCCAGTGATTGAACAGCGCCCTTTACGATAGCCTCCGGCGCGTTATCACCGCCCATACAATCTATTGCTATTCTTTGCATATACTATCCTTTCTTTTTAGAAAAGCACATAAGCTTATTTATTTTACTTCTTTTCACTTAAAGTCGTCAAGCAGACAAAACAGTACCTTGTCTTCGAAGTACCTTGCAATGATATTACGATAGAGCAGAAGTTTATCATCGTAATATAGCAAAACTTGAAGAAAAGAAAAAGTGACCCGGCCGATAGCATATGAATGTTATCGGCCGGGTCACTCCTTCTTTGCTTCAGGTTTCTTATAGTAAGAAGCATGAAATAAAATTATTCTTTAGCTTCCTCGGCAGCGTTTTCATCAACGATCTGCTTCTGTACGTCGCCAGGACACTGCTCATAGCGCACTGCTCATAGCGGGCGAATTCGTAGGAATAGCTTCCAGCGCCACCTGTCATAGAGCGAAGGTCTGTATTATAGCCATACAGATTAGATAGCGGAACTTCGGCATCGATGCACTGTTTGCCGTTACCGATAGCTTCCATGCCCATGACACGTCCACGGCGTCTCGTGAGATCACCCATAATATCACCGGTATTGCTGTCCGGTACAACAACCTTTAATGATGCAATCGGCTCAAGAAGAACCGGCGTAGCCTGCATGAAGGCATCCTTGAAAGCCATGGATGCTGCTGTCTTAAAGGCCATATCAGAAGAGTCAACCGGGTGATAGGAGCCATCAAGGAGTGTAGCCTTTACACCGACAACCGGATAACCGGCAAGCGGTCCCTTTACGCAGCTCTCCTGGACACCCTTTTCAACAGCCGGGAAGTAGTTCTTCGGAACTGATCCGCCGAAGACCTTCTCTTCAAAAACATAGGCTGTTTCAAGATCGCCACTCGGCTCAAACTGCATGATAACATCACCATACTGTCCGTGACCGCCGGACTGCTTCTTATAGCGTCCCTGTACCTTCACGGATTTCTTGATGGTTTCGCGGAACGGGAATCTTGGCTTTTCAAGAACAAGGCTTACATTATAGCGTTCCTTGATCATCGACTTCACGACATCGAGCTGCTGGTCGCCAATTGCATAGAGAAGTGACTGCCGGTTTTCCGGATCAGCCTTTGTTTTCAGTGTCTTATCCTCTTCCATCATTCTGGAGAGCGCTGTCGCAAGTTTATCTTCTTCTGTCTTATTCTCTGCTCGATATGCCATATAGGTATATGGTGTATCGATCTGCGGTCCATGATAAAGAATCGGTGCATTACGGAGGGCCATCGTATCGCCGGTTTCCGTTACAGTAAGTTTTGCAACCGCACCGATATCGCCGGACTTAAGCTCCGGAACCTCAATCTGCTCCTTACCGCGAAGGACATAAACCTTGGCAATTTTCTCTGTTGCTTCCTTCTTAACGTTATAAACCTCTGTATTCGGCTTCAGCGTACCAGTGCAGACCTTGAGAAGGGAATATTTGCCCATGAACGGATCTGCAATCGTCTTCCATACCTTTGCCGTGAGATTTGCATCACTGTTGTACTTCGCAGTAAAACGCTCACCATTTGAAACATCAACACCGACGGTTTCAAACTCATCCGGTGCCGGGAAGTATTTATCGATGACCTGCAGAAGGACATTGAAGCCCTGTGCGTTGATACCGGAGCCCATAAGTACAGGTGCCATATCACAGGTCTTCACACTCGCCTTCAGGGCAGTCTGAATCTCTTCGACGGTAAATTCCTCGCCACCGAAATATTTCTCCATAAAATCATCGGAGGTCTCAGCGACGGCCTCTAGAAGAGCATTTCTTGCGATGCCGAGATTCTTCTGTACATACTCCGGGATATCAGCCGGCGCATATTCATTAAGCCCTGTAAAACGACGTCCTTCCATCTTTACGACGTTTACAAAGCCGACAAATTTTTCATTTTCACGAATCGGAATCTGGAAAGGCGCGACAGTACGTCCGAATTTCTTCTCAAGCTCAAGGACGAGACTACGGAACGATGCATGATCATCATCCATGTTCGTCACGAAAAACATACGCGGGATGCGGAACTTCTCGCAAAGATCCCATGCCTTCACTGTGCCCGGCTCGATACCGGCTTTACAGTTTACGACGATGATCGCACTGTCTGCTACAGAAATAGCTTCTTCTACTTCACCAACAAAATCAAAATAACCCGGTGTATCCAAGAGATTGATCTTAAGATCACCGCTCTGTCCTTTATATTCGATCGGTATCACGGATGTGGAAATCGAAAACTTTCTCTTGATTTCTTCTTTATCAAAATCAGAGATTGTATTACCATCCGTAACGGTACCCATCTTCTGTGTGGTACCTGTGACATAGGCGAGGGCTTCTGCTACGGTCGTCTTACCTGCACCGCCATGTCCTAAAAGCACCACATTACGTATGTTGCCGGTGTCAAATACCTTCATAAGTTATTGCCTCCTGGTTACTTAAATTTGGTCTTATTTTACTAAAATTTCGCAACCATTACAATATTCTTGTTGAAATTGTCCTATATTTAAAACGAACCTGCTCTGCGAGAGAATTCCGGTCGATAACATTCAAATGCTATCGGCCGGGACTCCCTCGCAGAGCAGGTTCGTTTTTTGTCATCCTCTTAGATCATATTGATAGCGCTTCAGCACAGCATATGCCTTTTCCTTGGCTTCTTCCTCGTAGAAGGAAATTCTAAGGGCTCCTTCACCGTGGTCTCTTGCGTTATTGATGCCAATATTTTTGATAGAAATTCCTTTGGAAGCAAGAATAACAGAAATCGTGGAAATCGCGCCGACTTCATCTGCAATATCAACAGAAAAGCTGTAGTCTCCGGAAAGAAGACCTTTATTCTTTGCATCGATGGAATTACGATATTCGCGGGAGCTTTCAAACATATGATAGATTTTCTGGTCGCTCTTCTCCTTCTTAAGGGAAGAAGAGATGTCCGTAAGCATCGCGATATAGCGGTCCAGTATTTCGACGAGTGGCTGCGAATTCGTATCGCAGATCTGCTCCCACATCTCAGGACTCGAGGAAGCGATCCTCGTGATGTCACGAAAACCGCCGGCTGCAAGCATTTTCATCGTATGGTTCGAATCATCAGATTCCTTTACGATATTGACAAGAGAGCTTGCTATCACATGTGGAAGGTGTGAAACCGCTGCGACAGAGGCATCATGTGTTTTCGCATCCATCACGAGAGGGATAGCCTGTAAGGTAGTGGCAACTCTGCGAAGCGTATCCACCAGCTCCGGATGCGCATCCGATATCGGTGTGATGATGTAGTAGGCATTGGAAAAAAGATAATCTGTTGCAGCTTTATAACCGGTCTGTTCAGAGCCTGCCATAGGATGCCCGCCGATAAACCGATCTTCCAGATGGAGTTCCTTCGCTTTTTCGCAGACAGCAATCTTTGCGGATCCTACGTCCGTAAGTACAGCTCCTTCCTTCATAAGCGGTGCGATTTTTTCCATATACGCGATATTCGTTTCCACAGGCGCGCAGAGAAAGATAATGTCACACTCGGAAAGACGCTCTGAATATGGACTATCCAGGACGACATTCACGATGCCATCCTCTTGCGCTACTTCAAGATTTGACGTATTTCTCGCATAGGCCATGATTCGGATGGAAGGATCCTTCTTTTTTAACCCCTTCGCAATCGAACCACCGATCAACCCAAAACCGATAAAGCCTAAAGTCTGCATGACCTTCATACCTCCAAAAAAATCTTTCAATATTCTCTCATACATTAACGCATTAAAATCATTATTTCAATATCTATCGAGTATTAAGGATCTCGCGGAAAAAGACAATCATAACAATTTACATGAGATCAAAGATCGACATCTGGTTGGACTCCGGGATGTCACCCAGGAGTCCAAGCTCGACAAATTTATCCGCGAAGCTCTTCGGGCAGTGCGTTCGGTTGATGAAATCATCCTTGGATAGATACGGTCCTGCCTTTGCACCGTCTTCGATGCCCTGTGCTACAGCTTCTCCGAGACCCGCCATCGAAGTAAAGGAGGGCATGATTTTACGATCCTCTGTAATGGTGAAGTCCTTCGCCTTTGCCTTATAGATATCAATCGGTGCGAACTCTATGCCACGCACATACATCTCTTCACAGATCTTCATATCCCGGAGGCAGACCGCTTCGGTATTCGTCGGATGCGGTTTTTTCATGTATTCATCGATATAGTACCGAAGCTGGTCGAGGCCGCCGCACATCTTATCATAATCAAAACCATCTGCACGAATGGAATAATAAGCGGTATAGTACTCAATCGGATGAAAGACCTTGCACCAGGCGACACGCCATGCCATCATGACATAAGCAGCAGCATGCGCCTTCGGGAACATGTACTTAATTTTTTTGCAGGAATCGATATACCATTGTGGTACATCGTGATCCAGCATATCCTGGCACCACTCGTCCTTCAGACCCTTGTGTTTTCTCGTAAACTCCATGATGGTGAAGCTCTCTGCCGGATCCATGCCCTTCGACATGAGATAGACCATGATATCATCACGGCAGCAGATGGCGTTCTGAAGCGTCGTCGTACCGCTCTTGATGAGATCCTGCGCGTTGTTCAGGTATACATCCGTGCCATGACTGAGGCCGGAAATACGAATCAGGTCTGAAAAATATTTCGGCTTCGTATCTTCAACCATCTGCATGGCAAAGCTTGTACCGAACTCCGGAATCCCGAGACAGCCGAGCTTGACACCATGAATATCAGAAGGCTTGATGCCGAGTGCTTCTGTACTCTGGAAAAGGCTCATGACCTCCTTACAGTCAAGCGGGATATCCTTTACCGGATCAATCCCGATGAGATCTTGCAGTCGCCTGATCATCGTCGGATCATCATGTCCGAGAATATCCAGCTTCAAAAGATTATGGTCGATTTTATGATAATCAAAATGCGTCGTGATAATCGGAGAATCGATATCATTGGCCGGATGCTGAACCGGTGTAAAGGTATTGATTTCTTCGCCATGCGGCAGAACGACGATACCGCCCGGATGCTGTCCGGTTGTTCGTCTGACACCGACACAACCTTGTACCAGTCGGTCAATCTCCGCCGAGCGCTTATCGACGCCCTTCTCCTCGAAATATTTCTTAACCATACCAAAGGCTGTTTTATCCGCAAGTGTACCGATGGTGCCAGCCTTAAAAGTATGCCCCTGTCCGAAAATCACGCCGGTATAGGCATGGGCCTTTGCCTGATATTCACCAGAGAAATTAAGGTCAATATCCGGTTCCTTATCCCCCTTAAAGCCAAGGAAGGTTTCAAACGGAATATCGAAGCCCCAGCGATTTAACTCCGTACCGCATTCCGGACACTTTTTCGGCGGCATGTCACAGCCTGCCATACCGGAATATTTTTTTACCTCCGGAGAATCAAAATCATACCAGTGACATTTCGGGCAGACATAGTGCGGGCTTAAAGGATTCACTTCTGTAATATGCGCCATCGTCGCGACGAAGGAAGAGCCGACGGAACCTCGCGAACCCACAAGATAACCGTCCTCGTTTGACTTGTCTACGAGCTTCTGTGCGATGATATACATGACAGAATAACCGTTTTTAATAATAGAGGTTAATTCCTTTTCCAGTCGGTCTGATACGATCTTCGGCAGGTTTTCGCCGTACATTCTGTGTGCTGTATCATAGCAAATCTGTCGAAGCGTTTCATCAGAATGCTCGATGACCGGAGGACATTTGTCCGGCCGGACGGGCTTGATTGACTCACACATATCTGCAATCATATTCGAATTATCAATGACAATTTCCTTTGCTTTTTCAGGACTTAGATAATCGAATTCCCGCAGCATCTCATCTGTAGACCGAAAATAAAGCTTCGCATCGGATTCCTCTTCTTCGAAACCACGTCCAGCCTGTATGATCTTACGATAGATATCATCATCCTCATTGACATAATGTGCATCGCATGTCGCACAGCAAGGAATATTAAGCTGATCTGCAAGCGCGATGATTTTTTGATTATAGGCGATGAGATCCTCTCTTGTTTCCGCCGGATATTTTTCATTGGCAAGCATAAAGGAGTTGTTGCCAAGCGGCTGCACCTCCAGATAATCATAAAAGGCTGCAATATTAAGAAGCTGCTGTTCATCCGCGCCACGGATCATCGACTGGAAAAGCTCGCCCATCACGCAGGCGCTTCCGATGATCAAACCTTCACGCCGTTTTTTAAGAAGCGATTTCGGAATACGAGGTCTACTCTTAAAATATGTAAGATGCGACTCGGAAATGAGGCGATAGAGATTGATCCTGCCGAGATCATTTTTTGCGAGCAGGATAATATGATACGTCGGAAGCTTCATGACGGTTTTTGCGTGATCATATTCTAGCGTATCAATCTCTGAAAGCTTCGTGACCGTGCAATCCTCACGCTTCTTCAGCATGTCAATTTCCTTACGGTAGATTTCAGCAGTACATTCCGCATCGTCAACAGCCCGATGATGGTTTTCAAGAGAAACCTTCAGCTCTTTGGCAACAGTATCAAGCTTATATCGGTTAAGATTCGGAAGCAGCAGCCTCGAAAGCCCAACTGTATCGACGATGGTCGGATCATATGGCAGACCCAAGCGTTCCGCATTTTTTCTTATAAAACCGGTGTCGAAGGAAGCGTTGTGCGCAACGATCACACTGTCACCGCAAAAGTCAAGAAAGGCTGGCAATACCTTCTCAATCGGATCGGCACCCTCCACCATTGAATCGTCGATGTGCGTGAGCTGCGTGATTCGGAAAGGAATCGGCACCTTCGGATTCACAAAAACATCCATACGGTCGACGATTTCATTGTTGCGAAGCTTGACCGCGCCGATCTCTATGATATGATCCGTCTCCGCCGAAAAGCCAGTCGTCTCGATATCGAACACGACGGTCTCCTGGTCAAGACGCTGTCCTTTATCATTTGTTACGATTGTATCGAGATCATCGACGAGGTATCCCTCACAGCCATAGAGAAGCTTAAAATCCTTATCATGACCGATTTTTGAAAGATGCAGGGCGGCATCCGGAAAAGCCTGCACGACGCCGTGATCCGTGATGGCCATCGCATGCATGCCAAAGGAGATGGCTGTATCGATGTATTTTTCAACATCCGAAACGCCATCCATATCCGAAAGCTTCGTATGAAGATGAAGCTCTACCCGCTTCTCAGGGCATAAATCCTCGCGCTTTTTTCGTTCCAGCTTATGCTGAAGGATCCCATCGATAAAGCTCATCTCTACCTGCTTATCAAAGGAATCAAAGGAAACAGAGCCTTTTATAAGAAGTCCGGTTCCTGGCTTAATAAAAGCATTGGCAAGCTCGAGAACTTCATCCTCTACAAAGATCTTACAGGTGATTGCATCCGTATAGTCGGTAATATCAAATTTCAGAATATTTTTACCGGTCTTTGTATGCACCGAATCATGTACAAGAAAAATATCCCCTTCGATGATGATATTTCCGGAGCCGGCATCGACGTCCTTAAGCGGTATCGTGTCGCCTTCAAAATATTTTCCGTACAGAACCTCCGCTCTTTCAGACATCTTGAAAGTGCGCTTTTTCCGTGTAAACCCATCCTGCCCACCGAAACGGTTCCGTCCATAGGCATTGCCGGGCTTAGTGCCACCTTCATAACCGGCATACGGATGATTCCCGGCATTTCGACTGATGGAGGCATTGGGATTTTCGGGCTTAGTGTGATCTCTTGAAGGCTGTGCGGTCTTTTTATCGATGATTTCATTCCCTTTGGATGCAATCAGCTTTTCAGCACCTTCCAGGTTATGATTGCCGGACGCCGCATCCATATCGGTAAGATGAAAGGGATCCTTTGAACTGACAAATGCTTCCTCCTGAGATCTTCTCGTGCGAATGGGGATGATCTTTGCAAGCCTTATTTCATCCGGTTCTTCTTTGACCTCTGTAAATTGATACGAAACAGACAATGCAATACATGAGCGGTCCTCGAAGATTCTTTTTAACACATGGGTAAGCTCGTTCGTGTGTTCCTTATAAACCTTCTTCTCCGGTATGGAGAGAACCATCGTATCATCATCCTGCCAGCTGATTGTGCCGTCCGAAAGCATCAGATACAGTACAATGTCTACATCACGGAGCTCTTCCCGAATAGACTGCTCGTACAGCGAAAAGAGCGTCCTTGCATTGTACTGGGCGCTCAGATGAAACCGTTCATGGATAGAAATATCGATATCTTTGTTGTTAAAAACCTGCTCCCGGATAGCAAGCTCTGCCTGATGGATGACCCTCTTATCAATGAGATGCGGGCTTTCGAGAAAAATCGTCATATGGGAACGATCCTTTTTCATCGAAACCCGGGAAATTTCCGTATCCTGGAACAGATTTTCCTGCTCTGTCGGAAGTGAAAGTGACTCAAAAACCTCAAAAAAATGCTTCATGCCAAATCTTTCTATGATGATAAGCTTCTAAAACCTTTTCTCACAAGCTTTTATAAAAAGCGATGTATTTTAAAACCTTTCGATTTCTTCACGAAGTGCAGATAGAAGCTCTCCCTCCGGAACCTTCCGGATGACTTCACCCTTTTTGATGAGAAGACCTTCACCATTTCCGCCGCAGACACCCAGGTCCGCCTCTCTTGCCTCTCCCGGTCCATTGACGACACAGCCCATCACGGCTACCTTTAGATTCTTCTTATCATCATATTCAGAAGCAAGCGTCTGTACCTGATTGGCAAGGTCGATGAGGTCAATATTCGTTCTTCCGCAGGTCGGACAGGAAACGACCTCCACACCGCCTTCCCGAAGACCGAGCGTCCGAAGGATGAGCTTCGCAGATTTGATCTCTTCGACAGGATCTGCGCTTAAAGAGACTCGGATCGTATTGCCGATACCCTTTGACAGGATCATCCCGAGACCGATTGCCGACTTGATATTACCGGACCATACCGTGCCTGCCTCTGTAATGCCTACATGCAGCGGATGATCGGTACGTGCTGCAATCAGTTCATGGGCACGCGCACACATGAGGACGTCAGAGGACTTGATGGAAATGACCAGATTATCATACCCCATATCTTCAATGAGATGTACCTTATCCAGTGCTGACTCGACGATACCCTCAGCTGTCACATGTCCGCCATATTTCTCGATGAGATTCTTTTCAAGAGAACCGGAATTCACGCCGACACGGATCGGAATATTTCTTTCCTTTGCACAATCTACGACGGCACGGATATTCTGAAGGCTCCCGATATTTCCGGGATTGATGCGGATCTTGTCTGCACCGTTTTCCATCGCTTCAATCGCCATCTTATAGTTAAAATGAATATCCGCTACGATCGGAATATGAATATGCTTTTTGATTTCTCGGATACTGACGGCTGCATCATGCGTCGGAACCGTCACACGTATGATTTCACAGCCAGCTTTCTCCAGGCGGAGAATCTGATCGACTGTACTCTTAACATCTGTGGTTTTTGTGTTGCACATCGACTGAATCGCGATACGGTTTTTACCGCCGATCTTTACATTACCGATGCTAACTTCTTTTGTGTTTTCACGTGGAAGCATCGTATTATTATCCATCGTACTCTCCTATTACCTTTCTATGAACAATTTATAATATCTATTTCATACATGAGCCGAAACATACAAGCTATATACATTACGATATATCTGTAATAGCAAGTACCTTGATCATCCATTTAGGATTTCTTCATATGCTCCGGTCACGAGATTTATAATATCATTTCCCATGATCACAACCATGAGAGCAAATAGCGCTGCCATGCCGACAGCATTAATCTTTCCCTCAAGCTCAGGATACAGTCTCTTCCGAAAGATCATCTCACAAAGGATAAAGAGAAGTCTTCCGCCGTCAAGAGCCGGAATCGGCAAGAGATTCATGACACCTAGATTTGCAGAAAGCATGACAAGAAGCTCGAGAAGGACGAGGAAGGCGTTAAATATGCCATATTGCGAGGATTCCTGCACCGTTTCACCCATCACGGATACGGCGCCTACAGGCCCCATCACCTCCTGACGCTTTACCTGTCCGGCTGCCAGCATCCGAAGACTCTGCACCACCATGGAGACATTATAACGGAACTCATACCATGTATCCTGCAGAAATTCAAGCGCATTACCGGGAAGAATCCGTCCGCCATAGAAGCTGATGCCTAGCATATATTTCTGATTTTCCGTGGAATAATACGGCTTCGTCGACAGTGTTTTCGTCTCACCATCCCGTACGTATCGAATCGTAAGTTCCGTATCGGATGTGAACTCTCTCGCATGCACATAGAGCCAGATATATAAATCACGGTAGCTCGGCATATTCGATATATGTTTCCCGGTATATCCGATGCCTGTCACCTGGTCTCCCTTTTCAAGTCCTGCGACTGCGATCGGTGCATCCTCCTGTACGCCTACAACGTAGAGCCGGTCAAATCCGGTGAAGCCGACAAGAACCGCAGCCATCAAGAACGCCAGGATAAAGTTGTTAAGAACGCCGGCAACACAAATGAAAAAACGCCTGGGCGCTGACTTTTCATTGAAGCTACGATCCTTTAAGGCGGATTTCCGAAACCGTACGCCATCATAATCGATCCAGGGATCAAGTTCATCATCGCTCATCTCGGTGCCACTGGCTGTCTCAAAATCGCCGGAGCCTGCAGCATCCTCTCCAAGCATCGCACAGCTGCCACCGAATGGCAAAAGTTTTAAAGAATAACGGGTATTATGCCACACATGACTGAACAGACGCGGCCCCATACCGACAGAAAATTCCAGAACGCCGACGCCACAGAGCTTAGCAGCAAGAAAATGACCGAACTCATGAAAAATCACAAGAATCGAAAGGCCAATGATCGCAACCAGAATACTCAAAAAACCCTCCTGCTAGTTAAAACACTAATTCTCTATAAACTTTGTTCAACATGCTTCGGATACGATCAGCTCTTTAAGGCATGTGAACGAACAAATTCTCTTGACCAGCGCTCTGTTTCGAGAATTTCCTCCAGAGTTGGCTCTTTAA
Source organism: uncultured Eubacteriales bacterium (assembly GCA_900315665.1). GTDB lineage: Bacteria > Bacillota > Clostridia > Lachnospirales > Lachnospiraceae > Oribacterium. The sequence goes on along the minus strand of OMZX01000002.1, from coordinate 41,445 downwards.
GGACATGTCCCTCGTGGGCATCCATGGCTTCCTCAATCACCTCCGGGATTTCCAAAAACTCAATCCGGTCAGAAAGGAAAAGTGCAACAGCCTCCTCATTGGCTGCATTAAAAACGGTCGGCATCGACCCGCCGGTTCTGCCGGCGCGGTAGCCGAGTGCAAGACCACGGAAAGTCTCAAGATCGGGTTTTTCAAAGGTCATGGATGAAAGCGCAGTGAGGTCAAGACGCTCATCTGAAAGAAGCGGACGCCGCCCCGGCGCATAAAGTGCATATTCAATCGGAATCCGCATATCCGGAAGGCCCATCTGTCCCTTGATGGATCCGTCTACAAACTGTACTGCAGAATGTAAAATTGACTGCGGTTGTACAATAACTGTGATCTTATCAACAGGAACATGGAAAAGCCATCCGGCCTCCAGAACCTCAAGTCCCTTGTTCACAAGTGTCGCAGAATCAATCGTGATCTTTCTGCCCATCGACCAGTTCGGATGCTTTAATGCATCCTCCTTTGTCTTCCCACGAAGCTGCTCTCTTGTCATACCGCGGAAAGGCCCGCCGGAGCAGGTAAGGAGAATCCGCTCTACACTTTCCGTCTTCTCACCAGAGAGTGACTGCCAGATGGCTGAATGCTCAGAATCAATCGGTTTAATCTCGATGCCGCAGGCCTTTGCAAGCGGCATAATGATATGACCAGCGCACACGAGAGTTTCCTTGTTAGCCAGGGCGACCTCTTTATGTGCCTTCAGCGCTTCGATCGTCGGCCGGATGCCGATCATCCCGACGACCGAGACGACAACCTCATCACAAGCCTCCATCGTCACGAGAGAAAGAAGTCCGTCCATCCCGGATAACACCTTCACAGGAAGACGGTAGGACCGAAAGTCCTCCGCCTTTTTCTCATCATAGATTGCGACGGCTTCCGGCTTAAGCGCATCTACCTGCTCCTTCAGCTTATCGATGGAGCCATAAACAGCGAGTCCGGTCACCTTGATTTCCGGATCATCCTTGATGACATCGATGGTCTGTGTACCGATTGAACCGGTACTGCCAAGGATTACAAGTCTTCTCATATAATTCCTTTCCTCGAAAAACTACAAAAAAGCCACATGACGGAAGCATTATACCTTAAAACTTCTTCAAAAAAATGTACACGAAAAATATGTTTAAATCGTGTACATGAGTGAATTCATAGCATATCGGACAACTTGGTACAAGGTTCATTTCAAAAATGTCAGTGCAAAGTAAATCGCCGGCGCTGTGAAGATCACAGAATCAAAGCGGTCCATGATGCCACCGTGCCCTGGGATCAGATGTCCATAATCCTTGATCCCGTAGTCCCGCTTGATACCGGAGGCTGTCAGATCGCCTACCATCGAGATCAGTGCCGCGATGGCACAGGCCAGTGCACAGGTTACGGCCGGATTTCTAACCTCAAGAAAATGATTCCGGAAAAACCAGGCATAGATGAAGCCGAGAAGCGCTGCGCCGGCCACACCGCCGACTGCGCCCTCGATGGTTTTCTTCGGACTAAGGAGCGGCGTCATCTTATGCTTTCCAAACAGCATGCCGGTACAGTATGCGCAGGTATCCGTTCCCCAGCTTGAAATAAAGATAAGCCATACGAGGAACTTGCCATCCGCCATTTCCCGTGTCTGATAAAGATAGCTCAGCATGATGCCCGCATAGCAGACACACATAAACGCCTTCGCAATGACAGAAATTTTGTAAGCCGGATAGGTGATCACATAGAAGGTCATGAGTGCCATGAGGCTAAGGATCGTCATCAGGGCAAAATATTCGCTATGCGCGGTCAGCACCAAAAGATAGTACGCGGTCACTGTGATATAGCCGACAAGGCCGAGCGATTTTTTCTCTATGCCAAATACCCTGTACAGCTCAAAAAGGCCGCACATGGAAATGAGATACGTCATGATAAACATCGGCATACCGCCGGCCGGCACGATGACCAGCATGATGAGGAGCAGCACGATACCACTGACCAGTCTCGTGATAAAGGAACTCATCTTCTTTTCATTCTGTCCCTTCGGCACCTTCACTTCTTCCTTTTCCATATCTTCCGTATACTCCCAAAGCTAATATGAAAAGAACAGGCAGAGCAAAGCTTGATCTGCCTGTTTTCTCACGTAAGGATCATTTCTTCAGCCTGCCGCCGAAGCGTCGTTCTCTTCCGTTAAAATTATCGATAGCCTTCAAAAGCTCTTCCTTGTTGAAATCCGGCCAGAGCACCGGTGTAATATAATATTCCGCATAGGCGCTCTGCCACAGAAGATAATTCGAAATGCGAAACTCACCAGACGTACGAATGACAAGGTCAGGATCCGGCATGCCAGCCGTATCAAGATACCCTGCAAACGTTTGTTCTGTCAGATGCTCGATTTCTTCCTCTGTTTTTCCTGTTCGGATCGCTTCAATCGTATATCTTTTGACTGCCCGGACGATCTCGTCACGGGAGCCATAATTGACGGCAAATACAAAGGTCATGCCGGTATTCTGTGACGTTTCCCGCTCCAGCCGGTCGATGCCCTCCCGGATATCCGGAGCAAAGCGGCTGCGCTCTCCGATCATCCGTGCACGGACATTGTGCTGATTAGCGACCGTGATGAGCTTTACCATATAATAACGGAAAAGCTTCATCAGCGCGCCGACTTCTTCTTCAGAGCGCTTCCAGTTCTCCGTGGAAAAACCATACACTGTGAGATATTGAACGCCAAGACGAGCACAATCTGCGACAATCGTCTCGAGCGTCTCACAGCCCTGTTTATGCCCCATGGCACGTGGCAGGCCCCGACGCTCAGCCCAGCGGCCATTGCCATCCAGTATAATGGCAATATGACACGGAATCTTCCGGCCTTCATTGTCCACGACATCCATCAGACGGTCATCAGCTCCTTGTTCTTTGCCTCGACAGACTTATCGATCTTATCACACATATGATCCGTCAGATCCTGAATATCCTTCGTCTGACGCTTCAGATCATCCTCGGTGATCTCAGAGGACTTCTCAAGCTTCTTTGCAAGGTCCATCGCATCACGGCGAATATTACGGATCGCAACCTTAGCCTCTTCACCCTTCTTCTTAACTTCCTTCGTAAGCTGTTTACGTCTTTCTTCGGTAAGCTCCGGAAATACCAGACGTACGACGGTACCATCATTGATGGGGTTAATGCCGAGGTCCGACATATTGATGGCCTTCTCGATCGGCTTCAGCATCGACTTGTCCCACGGCTGAATCGATATGATTCTTGCCTCTGGTACAGAAACATTGCCGACCTGCTGAACCGGTGTCGGCACACCGTAATAATCAACCATGATCTTGTCGAGCACATGCGGATTGGCACGGCCGGCACGAATCGCCGCCAGCTCTTCCATCAGATTGTCATGCGTCTTATGCATCTTTTCAATATAAATCGTAAATTGATCATCCATTTCGGATTCCTCCTTTTTTACAATGCTTACACCGTGATCTTCGTACCGTTCGTCTTCCCCTTCAGGGCGTTTACGATACCATCCTTTTCTTCAAGAGAAAATACCAAAAGCGGCATCTTGTTCTCCATGCAGATCGCACTCGCCGAAAGATCGATCACACCGAGCCGCTTGTTAACAACCTCAGAGATCGGAAGCTCGGAATATTTCTTTGCCTTTGGATTCGTCTTCGGATCAGAGTCATATACGCCATCGATTGCCTTTGCAAGAAGAATCTCATCACATTCAAGCTCGAGAGCCCGAAGGACGACACCGGTATCCGTCGAAAAATAAGGATGACCTGTACCACCTGCACAGAAGATCACCGTTCCCTTCTGCATCGCCTTTACAGCCTTGTCCTTATTAAAAAGCTCTGCCATATCGCCGATCTCGATGGAGGACATCACCTTCGTCTTCATCCCTTCAATACGGAAAAGCTCGGAAACATAGATACAGTTCATGATCGTCGCAAGTATCCCTACCTGGTCAGCCTTGTACCGGTCAACCTCTTTTGACTGACGTCCTCTCCAGAAGTTGCCGCCGCCGATCACGATTGCGATCTGTACGCCCTCGTCAACCGCTGCCTTCACCTGCTTAGCGACGCCACGGATCGTGTCATCATCAAACCCGAAATGCTTATCGCCTGCCAGCGCTTCGCCGGAAAGCTTCAGCATGACTCTACGTTTTGCCATTTTTGTCTCCTTTGGAATTTCAAAGATAACTGTATTTTATCATAGAACCACTTCCCGGACAACTTACTTTGATGAACTTGTGCCTATGTGGTGCTTTCTGATATACCAGAAGTAATAAATGAGAAATAAAATAGAAGTGGTGATCCAGGTAATCGGATAACTTGCGATGACCGTGCGCACACTCGGCCACATCGGCACAGCCACAAAGATCCAGATGATACGAAGCACACAGATACCGAGCACATCGATGATCATCGGCCGCATGGCATCACCCATGCCACGAAGCGAACCGGAAAGAACCTCGATTGCTGTATACGTAATGAAAAAAGGCACCATGAAATGGATGATCTCCGTTCCAATCCTGAGCACCTCCTGATCCTCTGTAAAAAGCTGTAGGCAGATGCCGCCAAACACATAAAAGAACCAGACCATCACAAGTGTCGTTAGTGTGACGATGAGGAAGCATTGGCGGATACAAGACCGTACACGCTGATACTGTCTTGCACCATAATTCTGTCCAACGAAGGTCGTGATTGCAACGCCAAACGAGCTGCACATCATCCAGTATAAGCTGTCGAGTTTACCATATGCCGTCCAGGCTGCGACAGGGTCTGTCCCGAAGCTGTTGATTGCCGTCTGAATGATCATATTGGACAAGGTATACATGAGAGACTGTACGCCGGCCGGCAGTCCGATGGCAAGAATTCTTGAAAGCTGTTTCCGGTAGACTCTGAGCTTTTCCGGGCGTAATCTGCAGGCGTTCTTGACGCGGAGCAATGTGAAAATTACAAGGGCAGCACTCACCAGCTGACAGAGAATCGTCGCTATCGCAACGCCAAGCACACCCATATGGAGTACCAAAACGAATAAAAGATCAAGAATGATATTAAGAATACAGGTAATGATCAGGAAATAGAGAGGATTTTTCGAGTCTCCTGTTGCACGGAGGATTCCGGAGCCCATATTGTAAATAAGGTTCGGCACCATGCCAATGAAATAGACCGAAAGATAGGTGACGGTTCCGGGGAGAACGTCTGCGGGCGTCTGCATGAGAACAGAAATCGGACGGGCGATCAGAAGGCCTACGATCGTCAGCACGATGCCTGACAGGATTGAAATAGCAATCGAGGTATGCACGGCGTCTGAAACGTTCTTCTCATTACCTGCGCCGAACTGCTGTGCGACGACAACGCCGGCTCCCGAGCTCACACCGACGAAGAAACCGACAAAAATGTTGACGACGATACCACTTGTCCCGCCGACCGCAGACAACGCTTCCTTTCCGACGAACCGGCCGACCACGACAGCATCGACTGTATTATACAGCTGCTGAAAGAACGTACCGAAAATAAGCGGCAGCACATAAAGGATGAGCTCCTTCCAGATGACGCCGTGTGTGATCCGGTTATAATCCTCTGTCAATCTCTTTTCCTGCGCCTGCTCCATCAAGTCCTCCTACGATTTCAGCGTCACGATGTTTTGATCATCGTGCTCAACCTCACGTGAAAATAAATGCGAAATATATATGATATCCTTCGTTTCTACAGTCTTCTTCCCTTCCTTCACACAGTAAAGAAAAAGAAGCGTATAAATCAGCCGTAGGCTTCGATCGATGAGCCGCCACTCCATGAGGAGGTCTCCATCCAGCATAAAATCAATGGTGTAGCGATAAATGAAATAAACGGAAAGCTTCCGAAACCATTCTGCCAGCTTCTCGCGATTTTCTGTTCTGAAAAGCTGTTCCCGCTGATCCAATGCCGGCTCCCGAAGCACTTCCTCCATCGCCTTCAGAAAATTATCCCATGAAGGACTGATTGAGTCAAGGGACTGAAGAAGCTGAAGACTTTGTTTAAAGCGGGATGAAACTGCTGTCATCCCGGCTTGTGCCGTTTTGTTTTGTCTTTGTTCTGTATTCTCACAAACGGGCTCTGAAAGATCAGCTTCGTTCTGACCAGAAAATTCTTCTTCCGAAAAGCCACCAGCTTCAGCAAAAATTCTGCGAACCTCCGCGAAGCACTCGAAGAAAGCATTGTCCTCCCGGGACATGATTGCAATCGCCTGATTGCGAAGAGATAGAACCTCGGCAAGCGTGCTTTCTTCTTCCGCGTTCATCGTTTCGAAGGGAACACCATTTTCCGAACGAATATACTTATAAGGAAGCGGCGTTTCAAAGAAAATCCTTGCTAGCTCCATACAGCTGAGACTGATGTCCGCCTGTTCATATTCGCCGATGTCCATAAAATAGCGGGGATATTCCGTACAGGTATCTGAGAGACTTTCCTCTCCAAGCGTAGTATAAATATCACAGAGATTCTGATTGTTTAGAAACGGGCAGCGGCCTTTTTCGTTCAAAGGGAAGGAAAAGCCGTCTTCCTTTTTCAGTGCTTTTCGAAGCCGATCACCGAAGGCACCTTTTATACCCTGATAGTACATAGCCGATGCTTCATCGACATCGACCTCCCAGCCAGCGCAGCAGGTATCCGGGCATGCGCCTCCGATGCAACGAAATCGCTCGTAATATTCTGGATATTCGATGATCATAGATCCTCCCTTCGGAGCGGGCATCCCGCAAAGAGGTTTCTGACTGCCGCCTTATAGGCAGTCATGTCTGTTGCCTTCCGAATCTCACGAAGATACCTTTCGCTATGTTCAAAGTCTTTGCTAAGATAATCCCAAAACTCCTTCATTTTGAAGAGGGTGTTTTTCTCACTGCCCATTTCCGGGAGATAGGCTGTGAGAAGTGCCTTATGATAAGCCTTTAGCTCCTTTACTGTGGCAGCTTCTCCACCCTTGATTTCCCGAAGTAGGGACGGATGCATGAGAAGTCCCCGTCCAAGCATCACTGTATGAAGGGATGGGAATCTTGTACAGAGCTTCTCGTAAGCTGAAAGAGTAAAAATATCTCCGTTATACACAACAGGCACCTTTAATTCTGTAAAGCATTTCTCGAAGGCCTCAAGATGCACCGATCCTTTGTAAAATTCCTTTGTGATACGTGGATGCACGATGATCTCTGAGAAAGGATATCTGTTGAACACAGGAATCAGATTGGAAAGCTCTGCTTCATCATAAATCCCGATCCTGGTCTTAAGAGAAATATGGACAGATTTTATGCCTTCCCTGTCGAGATATCCGTAAGTCTCCTCAAAGAATTCATCCAGCCGGTCCGGATCCCGCAGCATACCGCTGCCCTTATTTTTTGCAACAACCGTACCGGAGGGACAGCCAAGGTTTAAGTTCACCTCATGATAACCGCGCTCTGTCAGCATTTTAATGGCTGAAACAAACATCTCTGCATCGTTTGTCAGCACTTGCGGCACGAGAAATGGCACCATATTCTTCGAAGGATCGACATCACGAAGCTCCCGGTCCTGGTAGCTGAAGGAGTCATTGGCGCTGATAAAGGGGGTAAAATATTTGTCAATGCCTGAGAAAAACGCCTCATAGGTATTTCGGAAGGGATAGCCGGTGATGCCTTCCATCGGTGCAAAATAAAATTTCATCGTGTGAAGCCCTCTCCATGCACTTCGCGGACATCAGATACGATCACAAATGCCTCCGGATCGACGGCATGCACGATATCATGAAGCATTGCTGTCTCCCGTTTGGAAATGACGCAATACAGCATCTCTGTGTCATTTCCCGAATACATGCCTTTTGCCTGGATGCCAGTGACGCCCCGGTCCATCTCCGTGAGAATCCTATCTGCAATTTCCTTGGAACGTTCTGAAATAATATAGGCACATTTTGCGAAATGAAGGCCATCGAGAATCCAGTTCGACACCTGGGAAAATACGTAAATAGAAATGACTGCATACATTGCTTTCACACCGCCGAAGATGCCAATGCCTACAATCACGATGGACCAGTCGAGTACCTCGGTAATCGTAGGGATAGAAAGGTGCCGCATCTTCTTCTGGATGATAGCGGCCAGCAGGTCTGTACCACCAGTCGTTGCAAGTGCCGCGAAGACCAGTCCGGATCCGGCGCCGCAAAAAATACCGCCGAAAATAGCCTGAAGAAAAAGATCATTATCCTGCACCAGATTGTATTCAGGTAAAAGCAGCAGTGCGACAGACATGACCGCTGTCGCATAGAGCGTCCGACGGATAAACTTCCAGCCACAGGCAAAATAGCCTATGATAAAGAGCGGAATGTTAATAATTGTGTTGCTGAGCCAGAGCGGCAAGCCAAACAACCGCTTCAACATGATGCTGATTCCGCCCACACCGCCAGTGACTAAACCGGCCGGGGCATAGATATTTTGTGATGCGATACTAACAAGGACTGCTCCGATCGTGAGAAAAATATAATCACGAAGAGGCGTCCGCTTCGAATAAACCATAGACCTCCCTTAGAACCTTTAGAAATTTTGAATCCAGTTTATATCCGGCACAATCATAATATAAGTTCCATCCTGACAGGTACTGAGAAGCGTATTCATCGCTTCCTCTTCTACTGCAACACAACCGGAAGTACTCCAGTGGGCCGGATTCTTAAGGTGAAGGAAAATCGCAGATCCTCTCTTGTATACGGTTGGATTCTGATTAAAACCAATGGCCATTGCCTTTTTATAGCAGATGGTATACTCAGATAGATGTTCCCCATCGATTTGTGTTGCACTTTCAACCCATGTGTTATAAGTGCTTTCCTCTGCAGACCAGTAGCTGGTCGGCTGGATCTCACGATAGGTCATCGCCGTCCCGGGATTCTGACCGAAGCCAAAAGAAAACAGAATTGGAAAACTGCCGATCGGTGTGGTCCCGTCGCCCTCTTGACGAATATTAAACGCTTTCAGTCCGTTTCTGCCATAGCCACAATAGGTGTCAAGTTTTTTAGACCAGTTGCCGGCTGTATCCTTCGTCCAGAGCATGAGATCATGATCTACTACCAGGATGATCTGATTTGAGAGCTTTGCTGTCATCGTGTTTGTAAGCTTTTCAAGAATCATCTGATCCTCTTTTGAAAGAAGACTAGTAGAACCGATAGCATTTCCCGCTTCTTCGGCCGAGGATGGAAGGCTATACAGACAAAGAATCATACCAAGCAACACCAGAATATGTATTTTCTTCAAAACGTTTCTCATTTTAAGCTTAACCCTCCTTAATCGTAATCCACCTTCATGAGGCAAAGTCCGCCGGGTTCCATCGTATATCCAGCCTTCGTTCTGTCCTTCGCTTCGAGAATCCCTAGCATGGATTCCGGCGTACGTTTATGCATGCCTACTTCAATCAACGTTCCGGTCAGGATACGTACCATATTCTGAAGAAAGCCATCCCCATGATAATAAAATCGGATATACGGACCATTTTCCGTGATACTGATGCTGTCGACTGTACGAACTGTAGACTTTTTCATATGCGGATTACCACAGAAACTTTTGAAATCATGTGTACCCATCAAGAGCTTCGCCGCCTGCTCCATAGCGGCAATGTCCGGATGTTGTTCTAGTACAGTAACATATTTACGCTCAAATACAGGCTTTTCCGCCGAAAACCAGCAGGTATAGCGGTAGGTCTTCCCGGAGGCCTTAAAGCGGGCATGGAATCTTTCACTGCATTCCTTACAGTCATTGATGCTGATATCTTCCGGAAGATAGCGGTTCATATATTGTCGGACTTCATCCGATGTTTTATCCGTATCAAGGAGTGCATTGGCAGTCATGGCACGCGCATGTACACCGGCATCGGTACGTCCCGCCCCAATCACCGTAATCGGAAAAGAAGCAAAATCTTTTATCTTAAAATCCTCTCCGAATTGCATTCTGGTCAGCACCTGTTCGAGCTTTCCCTGGATTGTAAGCTCTGTATTCGGCTGGTGTTCCCAGCCATAATATCTAGACCCGTCATAACTCAGTATAAATTTAAAATTCCGTTTCATGATATCCTTGCCTCTCATGCTTTAAGCGCGTACGAATTTAATGCTATCAGCTTTCCCATGAACGATATTCTAAAACAGCTTAATAACCCCTCACGTGGAAGCTGCTCTCTGGTACAGGCTCCATATCTCGCGCCTCAATATCCGAAATTTCAATAAAGGGCTGCTCTCTTAGCCTCTCGAGAAAAGCATCGATATCATAGGGGCTTCCCTGGACCTCAGCCGTCACAGATCCGTCATATTCATTCTCCACCCATCCGGTGAGAGAAAGACTGTTTGCAATCATCCTTGCACTATAACGGAAGCCGACGCCCTGCACTTCACCGTAAAAGACAAAATGCTTACGGGTTTTGTTCTGATAGCTGTCATCCATATGACGATCCCCTTTTCTTCCATGATGATCCTTACGACTGAACAACCATTCTAGCATACTTTTCCCTATAAAATAAGCCGGGAATGGAAAGCCATCCCCGGCGAAATCACAAATTGAAATACAAAAAGTTGTAAGCTGTATAGCCTGCTTAGTTCTTAACTGCAGCAGCAACCTCAGCGGCGAAATCCTCGTTCTTCTTCTCGAGGCCTTCACCAGTCTCAAAACGAGCGAAGGTAACAAGCTCAATGTTTGCATTCTGTGCCTTTGCAACAGACTCAACATACTTCTGTACAGACTGCTTACCATCCTCAGCCTTTACATAAACCTGGTCAAGCAGGCAGATTTCCTTCAGCTCCTTGTTAAGACGGCCCTGTACCATACCAGCGAGAACCTTCTCCGGTGCATCCGGCTTCTCATTCTTTGCAGCAGCAGTAAGAATCTCTGTCTCAGAATCAAGGAAAGCCTGATCCACTTCCTTACGGCTTGTATACTTCGGGTTCAGTGCTGCAATCTGCATCGCGATATTCTTTGCCATCTCGTGTACAGCATCATTGACAACATCAGACTTAACCTGAAGGATAACGCCGATACGGCCACCAGCATGAATATAGCCCTCTACGAAGCCATTCTCTTCTGTAAGTTTCTTAAAGCGTCTGATGTGCATATTCTCACCGATGATAGAGATCTCCTCAGAAAGCTGCTCAGCTACTGTTCTGGACGGATCAAGATTCCACTTCTCAGCAAGGAAAGCGTCGATATCTGCTGCATCGCTCTTCAGAGCCTGATCACATACCTCATATACATAAGTCTGGAACTTCTCATTCTTTGCAACGAAATCCGTCTCTGCGTTAACCTCTACGACAACGCCGGACTTCTTATCATCTGAAATCTTCGTGAAGGATACACCCTCAGCTGCAATACGCCCAGCCTTCTTCTCTGCACCGGCAAGGCCCTGCTCTCTCAGATAATCTACAGCCTTATCCATATCACCATCTGTAGCGCCAAGTGCCTTCTTGCAGGCCATCATGCCGGCACCGGTAATCTCACGTAACTTCTTTACATCAGCTGCTGTAACTGCCATTTCATTTTCCTCCTGTACTTTTATCAGGCAGCGTTGCGTCACGCTGTCGAATTTTCCATATCTGTCATCTTCAAACAATATCTTGAAGTAAGCAAATAATTTCAAAAAATTGCCTGGCCCGGGACAATCCATACAATTGTTTCGTGCCAGGCAACATTTAGTTTTATTTATGCTTCGGTATTAACGACAGTCTCATCTTCAGCAGTAGCTGCTGCAGCCTCTTCCTCTGTCATCTCACCCTGCTTAGCCTCGATGACTGCATCAGCCATCTTGCCAACGATCAGCTTGATCGCACGGATTGCATCATCATTACCCGGAATAACATAATCAAGCTCCTCCGGATCAGCGTTCGTATCAGCGATACCGAACAGTGTGATACCAAGTCTGTGCGCTTCCTTAACACAAATCTTTTCCTTCTTCGGATCTACGACGAAGATTGCTGTCGGAAGCTCCTTCATCTCCTTGATACCGCCGATATTAGCCTCAAGCTTGTCCCACTCCTTACGAATGAGCGCTACTTCCTTCTTCGGAAGAACATCAAATGTGCCGTCCTCAGACATCTTCTCGATCTCCTTCAGACGATCGATACGGGACTCGATGGTCTTGAAGTTTGTGAGCATACCGCCAAGCCATCTCTGGTTAACATAGAACTCACCGCAACGAAGAGCCTCGGTTTTAATTGCATCCTGTGCCTGCTTCTTCGTACCTACGAAAAGAACCGTGCCGCCGTCCTGTACAAGCTTTACCATAGCATTGTAAGCATCATCTACCATCTTCACAGTCTGCTGAAGATCGATGATGTGGATGCCGTTACGCTCTGTATAAATATACGGAGCCATCTTCGGGTTCCATCTTCTGGTCTGGTGACCGAAGTGAACGCCGGCCTCAAGAAGCTGCTTCATACCAATTGCACTCATTTTATACCTCCTGGTTATACATCCATACTGTCCTTCGTGCTGCCGGGTTTCGCCATCTGGCACCTTCCGGTTTCTGGCAGTATGTGCTTTTTACGGGATATTTCCCGTCACAAAAATAGCCGTGTCCTAAACAGACACGGCAAATATATTACCAATTTTATCGTAGTATGTCAACCTGCATTTTCAGGCTCAGCGACAGAAGCTGTAGCTGTAGGACCAGCATAGATATCGCCGTCCTTCTTTTCTCCGATTTTAGCGTCCTTCGGCTTGTTCCAGGTAATATAGGTACACTCCGGATACCGGCTGCAGCTATAAAAAATTCTACCCTTCTTGGAACGGCGCTTGAGTATCTCGGCACCGCAGTCTGGGCAAAGGAAGCCGGCGTATTCGATGTATGGCTTCGTATTTCTGCATTCCGGGAAGCCAGGACATGCCAGAAACTTTCCGTGCGGTCCGTACTTGATGACCATGTTACGTCCGCATTTCTCGCAAACAACATCCGTTTCTTCGTCACGAATCGTGACCTTTTCGACCTCCTTCTGCGCCTTTTCGACGGATTCCTGGAGATCCGGGTAGAAGTTTTCGATGATGGTCTTCCAGCGTGTTTCTCCATCAGCGACACTATCGAGAAGAGATTCCATATTTGCTGTAAAGGCAGTATCAATGATTGTCGGGAAATTCTTCTGCATCATATCATCGACTGCCTGGCCAAGCTCTGTCACAAAAAGATTTTTCTTTTCCTTCGTGATATAACGTCTGGCAAGAAGTGTCGTGATGGTCGGCGCATAGGTACTAGGTCTTCCGATTCCATCCTCCTCGAGTGCCTTTACGAGAGAAGCTTCGGTATAATGCGCAGGCGGTTGTGTGAAATGCTGGGCTTTATCAAATTTTGAAAGCGCAAGTGTATCTCCCTTCTTCATCTCCGGGAGAAGTACATTTTTATCCTCTTTATCTTCCTCTGACATGTAGACCGAAAGGAAACCGTCAAAGGTAAGACGTGAACCACTAAGTGTAAACGTATAGTCGCCGGCTGACACCTTAACCGTTTCTATCGCATAAACTGCCGGCTGCATACGGCTTGCAAGAAAACGCTTATAGACAAGCTGATACAGTCTGTACTGGTCTCTGTCCAGCTTGCCCTTTGCAAGTTCTGGTGTAAAGGAAAGGTCCGTAGGGCGGATGGCTTCGTGTGCATCCTGGATTCTAACCTCACCCTGCTTACCCTTCGTCACAGATTCCGCCACATAACGATCGCCGAACTTTTCACCGATATACTGACGCGCTGCGGTATCAGCCTCCTCAGCGATTCTCGTACTATCCGTACGAAGATAGGTGATCCGGCCATCCTCATACAGACCCTGCGCGATTTTCATCGTTTTAGAGGTCGGGAAGCCTAGTGATTTGGCGGCCTCCTGCTGCATCGTACTTGTGGTAAAGGGAAGCGGTGCCTTCTTCTTTCTTTCTCCTGTTTTGATATCAGAAACCGTGAAAGGGCCCTTACCGACGGAACGGATGACCGCATCTACCGTTTTCTCATCCGGCAGTGCCTGCTTCTTATCCTTTCCATAGAAGGACGCGATAACCTTTTTCCTTCCAGCCTCAAGTTCTGCATCCAGCGTCCAGTACTCCTCCGGTACAAACGCCGCAATCTCTTTCTCCCTGTCACAGATCATCCGAAGCGCAACCGACTGTACACGACCGGCCGAAAGCCCCTTTCGGATTTTCTTCCATAAAAGCGGACTGATGGTATAGCCCACAAGTCTGTCGATGACACGGCGCGCCTGCTGCGCATCCACGAGGTTCATATCAATATCCCGCGGATTCTTCAGCGCATTTTTCACAGCATTCTTTGTGATTTCATTGAAGGAAATTCTGGAAATCTTATCACGGTTTCCTTCATCCTTATCGAGTTCATTTTTCAGATGCCAGCTGATGGCCTCGCCCTCACGATCAGGGTCAGTTGCCAGATAGATATGATCCGCTTTTTTGGCTTCCTTCTTTAGCTGTGCGAGAAGCTCACCTTTTCCGCGAATTGTGATATATTTCGGTTCATAATCATGCTCGACATCAACACCGAGAGAGCTTTTCGGCATATCTATGAGATGTCCCATCGTCGCATCTACTGTATAGTTTTTTCCAAGAAACTTCTTGATGGTCTTCACCTTTGCAGGTGACTCCACTATGATAAGACTGTTCGCCATGTAATACTTCCTTATACTGAGGTTTGCCCCTCCGGATCAGCAATGCCTACACCTTGCAAAACATGTCAGCATTTGAAATCCGGTTAGAGACCTTGCCCTTAGTTTTTAACATGACGTTTTCATTTGTCAAGCGTAATTTTTTTAATTTCGGTCAACCGAAACTGCTTTGACCGTATTTGTCTGTCATTCTGAGATCGCCTTTAGCATGAATCGGATGACTCTTTTTTTCAATTTGAAACGACATGTTCTCTCATTCTGAAAAGGCCTTCCGTCTGTAAAATCCAGTCTTCGTACACTCGGAAAAGCCAAGGATTTCAAGCTCCAAGAGAATTGCAGTCAGCTCAGTCACACTAAGCTTTGTCTTATCCAGAAGAAAATCGAGATGCTCTGCATCATCCGTCAGCGCTTCATAAACACGCTTTTGCTTAGGCGATAGTACTGAAGTATCCTTTTCCTGTATCGTACATTCACCCGCATGCTTAAGATGCAGTGCTGCGAGAACATCCTCTGGAGAAGTAAGAATCTCCGCACCATCTCGTATCAAACGGTTGCACCCGGCAGAAAGCTGGTCTGTAATCCGTCCAGGTAAGGCAAACACCTGCTTGCCCTGGTCCAGTGCATACGAAACCGTGATGCCGGTTCCGGATTTTTCGCGCGCTTCGATGACAAGTACGATATCTGAAAGGCCGGATATCAACCGATTCCTCTGGACAAAATTTTCCCGAAGCGGCGGATAATTTTCCGGATACTCCGAGATCACACCGCCTCCCAAAGATAAAAGCTTTTCATAAATTGGAAAATTTTTTGCCGGATAACAGATATTCACACCGCTGCCAATCACAGCATAGGTTTTCCCGGCCGCATCGACTGCCCCTGCCTGACCTTCCGAATCGATTCCATAGGCCAGTCCGCTGATGATCGCAACACCATTTTTCGAAAGGATACGCCCGAAACTCCTCGCTACATTTCTCCCATAATCGGTACAGGCTCTAGCGCCAATGATGGCGACGGTCGGCATATCATCAGGAGGCAGTGCGCCTCTTAAATATAGTACCTTCGGCGGATTCGGGATATATCGGAGCCTATCTGGAAATTCCTTATCAAAGGGTGTCAGTTCGCGGATCGGAAGATCATTTTTTCCGATTTCGATGTGAAGCTCAGAACCACGAAACGTATTCATGCCATGTCACCTCCGCCGAAAAGTCTATCCTCAAGTCCCCGGTAGCTCACAGCCTCACTGAGATGCGAGATATTTATTTTTTCCGCATGTTCAAGATCTGCAATCGTTCTTGCAACCTTAAGGATTTTATGATACGAGCGCATCGAAAGTCCGCGGAGCCGGAATACATCTCCGATAAATTCCTCTTCCCTGGAACCCAGCTTACAGAAGGTATGTATATGTCGAATCCGCATCTCGGCATTGGTCATGATATCTGTATTTTTAAATCTAATCTTTTGAATTTCTCTCGCGTCCTGCACCTTTTCCCGGAGTTCCCTGCTGGAGATGCCCTTTTCTAAAGAAACAGCCTCTTCAAACCGGACCGGTGATGCTTCGACGCAAAGATCAATTCTTTCCAGAATCGGTCGCGAAATTCCCTTCTGATAAGCACGAATTTCAGCCTCTGTACAGTGACATCGGTTTCTGTCCGGATAATACCCACAAGGGCAAGGATTCATAGCCGCAACCACCATACAGTCAGCAGGATAGGTAAAGCTTCCCTGCAGCCGATTAATAACAACCCTTTTCTCTTCCATCGGTTCGCGCAGTGCTTCTATCGCAAACCGGGAAAAAAGTGGAATCTCATCCAGAAAAAGTACGCCTCTCGTCGCTAGCGCAATCTCACCTGGCATGATTCCCTGCGGTGAGGATCCGCCGATCAGCGCCGGTGTCGTAATCGTATGATGCGGCGTCCGGAACGGACGACGATTATACAGCGCCTGTCCCTTCGGCAGAAGTCCTGATGCAGAATAAACTCTCGTTACCTCGATATTTTCCTCCCTTGTAAGCGGCGGAAGAATCGATGGAATCCGCTTCGCAATCATGGTCTTACCAGAACCTGCCACGCCGGAAAGAAGCAGATTATGTCCGCCAGCGGCAGCAATCAGTGCCGCACGTATGCCGAAACTCTGACCATGAACATCTGAAAAATCAGCCTCATAGGTCTGTTCGTCCTGTAGACTTTTTTCCGGTATCGGACGATCAAACATATTGAAAGCATCTTCCGAACGTAAGAGCTTGAAAAGATCCGTGACATGTGAGATCCCGATAATATCCATGTTCTCGACGACCAGCGCCTCCTGAACATCAGCTTGTGGTACGATAGCGCCACGGAGTCCCTCTTCCTTCAGCGCACTCACAAGCGACAGGATACCATTGACATGCCGGATTTCACCATCAAGTCCGATCTCACCGATAAAGCCATATTGATCGGTATCCGCACCAGCTGGCATATAGATTGCCTTCAGTACACCACTTAAGATGGCCAGGTCAAAAAACGTCCCATCCTTCCGTCTGTCAGCTGGTGCAAGATTGATCGTAAGACGTTTCGGCGGCAGAAATACCGACGAATTTTTAAGCGCGACCTGGCAGCGCTCTAGCGCTTCTCGTACAGAAGGTGACACATTACCGACGATGACAGAGCGAGGCAGACCATCTCCCTCGTCTACCTCGACAGAAACATGATACCCTTCGAGACCAGAGAGTCCCGCACTATGAATTTTTGATAACATAACTATCCTCAAAGGGATACACGTGAAGAACATCACGCAAAAAGAATCATGAGGATACTTTATCAGATGTTCTTAAATATCGGAAGTCTTTTGCGAAACCGTCAGTAAAACGTAAGATTGACTTTTCCAATGTAAGAATATTGTTAGATGAATCGCTTAAAGCATAAGAGTAGATCCGGTAAATAGATTAAAGTCAGCAGGTGGCAAAGCCTGTATCGACTTTCCTGAGACAGTCAGATCCAAGCCTTCCGGGAATTTCACCTCATAGGCATGGAGAAGCTGCCGAGCTATGCCATAACGCTTTTCGAGCATACTGTTTAATCTTAGATCCCCATACTTCGGATCACCATAGATCGGATGTCCGATGGAACGTAGATGTGCCCGGATCTGATGCGTTTTACCAGTGATGAGATGTACCCGGAGAAGCGTCCACGCGAAATCCGATGTTACATGATTTGGCCTTGCATCATTAAGGCCACTCCTTTTATCATAAAGGCTATCCCTTTCATCCTGATGACCCTTCACCGCATGTTCACATTCAGCATTCAAGTCTCCCCAGGCGATCGGCTCATATGCAGTATGAATCTCCACTGCACCCGGAAAGGCAGTTGTTCTAATGCTTACATGATTGTCTTTTTCGTTCTTTTTTAAAAATCCGTCAATCTGCTCTGACTTAAGGATCGTTCCTTGTACGACAGTAAGATAATATTTTTCGAGAGACCTGTCTCTAAGGATAGACGCCATCGTCTGCAGTGCTGGCAGCGTTTTTCCAAATAAAATAAGTCCGGAGGTATTTCTGTCCAATCGATTACAGATACCCGGCTTAAAGGTTCGAAGCGTTTCCTCGGTAACTTCTCCCTTTTCAAAAAGATACTGGAGACAATACTCATTGATTGAAAGTTTTTCACGATCGTCTGATTGCGAGAGAACACCTGCAGGCTTGTTCAGAATTAAAAGTGCATCATCCTGAAAGACAATCCATTTTTCGAAGTCCTTCGGCAGCTTGCATCCGAAAGGAGCACTTTCTTCAGTCACACCTGCGCCCATCTTCTCGAAGGTATCCTCGGAAAAATACAGCTTGACCGTATCACCGGATTGAAGCATCTCTTTTCCGGTTGCCTTTTTATCGTTTAGCACAATATTCTTTTTCCGAAGCATTTTATAGATGAAGCCATCCCCTGCTTCACGGAGATATTTGTGAAGCAGCTTGTCTAACCTTTGCCCTGCTTCATTCTTTGAAACCTTTAGTTCCCGCATGAACGATCTTCCTCTTTTTCAACATGATAAAACCGTAGTATTAATTCTGCTGGTACAATATGACTAAAAACATGAAGAAGCTTCATTGTAATTCCATACACGGATAAAGCACGTCCCTTGAGACTATCCTGAAGCGCCTTTTGACATACCTTTTTTGCGTCAGCCATAAAATATTTTTTATAAGGTGCCATCCTCCCCGTCGATTCTGCAGTCTTAAAAAATTCTGTTCTGACGGGCCCCGGACAAACGGCAGTAACTGTGATTCCAGATCCATGCAGCTCTTTTCTCAAAGCTCGTGAAAGATTCAATACGTAGCTTTTTGACGCTGCATAGGAAGCGAAATATGGCTGTGGCAGAAAGGCAGAGCCGGAAGAAAAATTGATCAGATAAGAGGCCTTCTTTCTTCCCCTCCGCATATATGGCAGGCAAAGACTAGTGACAACTGTCAAGGCGCGGACATTGACGTCATCGATTTCCATAAGATCTTTCCATGGAATACGCTGAAACGCACCGATTTTCCCAAGCCCTGCCGCATTAACAAGAAAAAGGACCTCTGGCTTTTCGTCACGGAGCGCCTCATTAAGTGCTTCTAAGTCTTTTATTTTTGACAGATCAAGTGCAAACAGTTTCGAAGACTTCGTGAGCATACTCGCAGTAAGAGAAAGTTCTGTTTTCCTTCTTCCAATCAACCAGAAGCCTTCTACCGCCGATACCGTCTTATCAATTTGCCGAGTCATCTCACGACCCATGCCGGAGGTCGCACCCGTGATGATCGCGATTCTCATGTGGAAACTCCTAATCTTTTATATACTGAAAAACCGGAAGCTTTTCAGCTTCCGGTTCCCGATGCGGGAGATGGGACTTGAACCCACACGTCCTATCGGACACAAGATCCTTAGTCTTGCCTGTCTGCCAATTTCAGCACCCCCGCGCGACTCGACTAATATAGCACAGGGGATTTTTGATTGCAAGCAGTTTTTCAAAAAGTTTTCTTATAGCAATTTTATTAAAGCTTTCTTATAGCTGCTTTAGGCATTTTCTTTATGCTCATCCGGTTTTACCGTTTTCGCTTTTCTTGAGGACTGTGACCGGTTTGATGTTCTTTTTGTTGTTTTCTTTGATGAGACCTTAACATCTGCCGAAGCTTCAGACTTCTCCGTCACTTCTGAGTTTTCTGATTTCCCAGACTTTCCTGACTTCGCAGATTTTTCTGTCTTCTCAGACTGTTCCGTCTTCTCCGTCTTTTCTGTTTCCGCCTTTACCTTCTTCGCACCGGTTCTTCTACCACCGGTTCTTTTTTTTGCCGGCTGTTTATCTTCGCTGCCATCCTTGCTCTCAGACTGATTTTCTTCCTGTTCGGAAGCCGTAGCTGCTACGTCATTATTCTCATCTACAGCTGCCACTGCCTTTTCCTGCTCGGTATGATTACCACGGTTCTTTCCGGCTGTTCTTCTTCTCCGCTTATGATGATTACCACTATGCTCCTCAGGATGAGCATTTTCTTCCTGCGCTTTTGCATCAGCTTCATCCTGCTGCGTCTTAGTAGCAGAAGCTTCCGATTCCTTCTTTACCTGCTGAACAGACTTTTCGACGTTAGTCTCCTGCTCCTTTTTAGAAGGAGCCTTTTCCCCGGTCTTCTGCTCCTTTACATCTGTGACGGCCTCGGTCTTCTCTTTTGTAGTCTCTTCCTTCTCTGCCGCAGCCTCTTCCTTCTTTTCTTCAGCCTTTACCGGCTTTCCATCGATGACCTCTGTAAACTTCTTGGTAACCGGATCGTAGACATACTGGATACGATTCGGATCCACCTTCGGCTTCTCTGTTTCCTTCGTCTCTATATTTTCCTGATGTTCACCCTTTGAGAACATGCCGGCAGCTCTTTCGAGACCCTCCTGCACTTTCTTCGCAAGAGTTCCAAGCATATCCTTGCTGCCCTCTGGTTTGCTTTCCTTCAAAGCCTCACCAGCGGCCTTCGAAGCTTCTTCATTTCTCACAGTGACAGCAGTAGACTTCTGCTCTTCACGAATAAGAGCAGTTCCCTTTTCAGCAGCATCCTCTGTTACCTTCGGTAGACCATCATAGCCGCCATGCGTAAACTCATCCGTGGATGTCTTTGGTGTCACCGGAAGATGACGCGGCCCACGATAACGATCATGCCGGTCTCTTTTGTGATCATTATGATGCGCATCCTCTGTAGAAGCAGAAACAGTATTCTCAACAGCTTCAGAAGGAGCTTCTGTCATCGTGAAATTCGTGCCCTCCGTTACCGTGCCCTGCTGCACAGCATCTGCATTCTGTGCACGCTTATCGAGCGGATTCGGCAGAATCGGTGCAGCCTCCTGCGTCTCTGTCCAGTTCACAGCCTTTTCGCGAAGCCGCTGCATACCGCGGGAAAGAGCCGGCCGTGTCGGGATTGTATTCATCGTCGAGAAAGCTTCAACAAGATTTGCCTTCTGCGAACGCTCCTTACAGATCCGGATACGATCATCATCATTCGTCATCGAATGAAGGAGGCATTCTTTAATTGTCTCACCGAGGAGGATCTCGGCACCACGAAGGCTATGCCAGAAATCACGGACAGCGCCATAGCCCTTGTCCTTTGAAACAATGAGGATTTTCTCACCTGAATCAAGAAACATCCCCGTCGTCGAGGCAATGTACATGTCGAGTGCATTGGAATGCTGCTTTAAAAGCTTTACGAGACTGACATTGACACGGTTCTTCTTCAGGTCATCGATGATGCCCTTTGTTACAGAACTGTTCTCATCCGAATAATACATGACCATCGTGTCATGCTCATCAAGATACTCATAGCCATCGAGGCCCGATACATGTGTGTTTTCAAAATCAACTAATACGATCACGAAACTAACTCCTTTTCAACTTTATCGTTCGTCGTCGAGATCGTCGTCATCTTCATCACTTTCATCACTGGAAAACAGGCTGGAAAGACTGTATTTACGGATAATAAAATTCGTTTCATCAAGCGGTGCCGGCACATTGTCCCTCGTGCAGTAAATGATCTCGGATACCAGCATCATCTTTTCCTTTTTCGTCGCCGTATCCGGGACAATGACTACATCGCCCACATGGAGGTCGTCTTCTTTAGCACGGAAGTATTCTGTGGCGTCATCCTGCATGGATGCGCAATCGAGGAAGATATATTCCCCCTTTTTCACGCCATGGCGATAAAGATCCGGATCAAAGGTCGAGCCAAACAATCCGAAATATTTTATTGCCGAATAAAAATCATCCAGAAATTCATTCCAGTCATCCGGAACGCCATAACGGTTATAGGATCTTCGAAAGCTTACATTCCGTCCATTACGATAGCGTACATTAACGCTTAAAGAAGGCTTTCCATGCTCCGGAAGGCGATAGCCCGTTTCATCGTGTTCCTTCAGATATTGCTCACAGTTTGCGAGAAGATAATCGATCATCTCGGGAATCTTGTATTCATGTTTAATCTGTGTTTTCTCCCCGATCCGTATCACATAAGACAGCGTATCTTCATAGCGGTCCAGACTCAGCGTTTCCGTATACGTGATCTGTGCCTCTTTCCCATCCGCTCTTTGCCCTTTCGTCATATCGGTAAGGGTCATGTCAAAACGCGCAAGACCATTGAGATGCGCGGCTGTTGACTCCTGCACCAGATTTGTGACCAGCTCCATGAACTGATTCCACTTACGCGGATAGGCATTGATACCGCTGAACTCCTCAATCTGTCCATTATCCTCTTTATAGATGAGATTCCATTCGGAATGGGCGAGATGAAGCTTTTTACTTTTGGAGGACGGCTGGTATGATTTTTTCCACCGGTAAACATGAATATCCTGAAGCTTCAAAAGAAAGTCCGATGCAATCCTGCCCGGTACGCGCACAATCAGAGACGGTTCACCATCAAGTGGTGCATCGTCGTATGCGTAACGTAGAGTACCATTGCTATTCCAGATCCGGAGTCCTGTTTCACCGGCACCGAAGCCCGCTACTCTCAGCTTTAAAAAAGACAGCATCTAAACCTCCTCTCCTAAACTTCAAAAATGATGTTATCATCACAGACTATATTATACTTGAAAAATAAAAAATTGATACTTGATTTTATAAAATCCATTTGCTATAGTAAGCAAGTTGCTTGATTAGATATCAATTAAGCCTTTGACGAGGTGTGATAATTGGTAGTCGGCCAGCCTGGAAAGTTGGTGCCCGCGTATACGGGTTGTGAGTTCGAGTCTCATCCTCGTCGCTTCTATAGAACCGGAATCCTTTGGGCTCCGGTTCTTTTTGCATGTTTCTACAAGCGGTGTCAAATTGCGAAACTGAATATGAAAGTGGAATGCGAATGTGCACCGCGTATCGCATCCGTCAAATCAATTTCCACTCCATCATATACTTCTCTGTCTCGATTTCCTGATCAGACAGCGGTCTTTCCTGATACTCGATCTCGCCAGACTGGTTATCATACGGATCTCTGCGAATATATTTTGGGGAAGGTGCAAGCTGCTTCTGGAAAGCAGAATTTGCAACATCCCGGAAGGGATCCAGATTGCCGAAATAGAATTTCCTTCTCTCCTCATCTCCATGTGCATAGCCACCGCCACCAAACGAACAGTCTGCGAAAAGCCAGCCATATTGCCGAATATAAAACTCCGCCCAGTCATGACTCCCGACACGCTTCGGCGGGCGCAGACTATTACCGGATTGCCATCTTGCCGGAATTCCTGCTATACGGCAAAGCGTGATGAAAAGAAGCGACTGGATGCCGCAGTCACCTTTTCCCATGATTGCTGGATATTCTGCAAGACGAATGATGGTAAAATAGTTCCGCATATAGGAATATCGGATGTTTTTTGTCACATAATCATAGATCGCACGCGCTTTTTCAAGCGGCGTCGTAAGCCCCTCTGTGATGGACTTAGAAAGTGCAGTCAGGAGCGGTGTGAACCGGATATGCGGAAGCTGCTCTTCGAGATCCTCGTCTGTGAAACCACCGCTCCGATCCTGCAGCGATGTTCTATCCTCATCACGCCATAAATCTGTATAGTTTACCCGGTTTGTATAAGAATATTCAACAATAAACGGATGATTCTCCGTCATTGCTTCTTCAAAATAAATCGTCCTCTGTGGGGCATGAAGCTTAGCGATTTCTACACGTACCCTGTCGCCCTTTGTATAGTCAAGAAGTCTGATTTCACTCTGCTGTCTTGCATCATTCGGAATCGGCAGCCACGCGCGTACGACGCCCGGATGGAAGGCGCTATCCTTAATCCGGATTTCTGCATGCACCTTGAAAGAAGCCGCACACGTCCCGGCCGATTTCATTGTACTGATGGTGCTCCGAACGATGTCATAGCCCTCGGGATATTCCTCATAGGGCTCATGAAGCTCTGCCGCACTTCTTTTTGCCCAGGCGGGATCATTGAGAACAACATCCACCGCATCTACAAAATAATGCTTCTCGCCGGCAACAAAAACCCAGTCGAGACGTCCTTCATCAGAAAGCATGTGGAATTCTTTTTCTGTAAGTCCCGGCAGGTATTTGCGAAGCTTGAGCTTCATCTTAGTTTCACTGTAGGGATAATCCTCCGGAAGTCTTCTCAGGATTTCCTTTTCAAGGAGAAGTCGATCCCGGAGGACATCCGGAATTTCCCGTGACAGCCAGAGACTAATATGCCTAGCTGCTCCATCAAAGTCACCGATTTCTCTAAGATGCTCCACATCCTCCGGGAGTGGCGCAGTTAAAGCCGAAAGACTCTCAAAACGAAATGCGTTCATGTTAGACCTCTTTTAAGATAGCGGATGATGACAATAGACCTTACGGCCCGAAGCATCGACGATTTTTTCCTCTGGTTCCTTTTCCGCGCAAAGCTTATCCGCATACGGACATCTCGTCCGGAAACGGCAACCCGAAGGTGGATTCATCGGGCTCGGCATCTCACCCATCAGAAGCTCTGCATCCTGCTTCCGCTTCGTCGGATCCGGATTCGGTACAGAGGAAAGAAGAAATTTCGTATAGGGATGCTTCGGTGCGCTATAGATATCCTCCGTCGGCCCGATCTCACAGAGCTTCCCGAGAAACATGACAGAGACCCGGTTCGAAATATGACGTACGACCGAAAGATCATGCGAAATAAAAAGATAGGTCAGCTTCCGTTCCTTCTGAAGATCAGACAGAAGATTCAGGATCTGCGACTGAATGCTTACATCAAGCGCGGATACCGGTTCATCGCAGACGACGAACCGAGGTTCCAGTGCAAGTGCCCGCGCGATGCCGATCCTCTGCCGCTGTCCGCCGGAAAACTGATGCGGAAAGCGATGGAGATATTCCCTTTGGATACCAACCATGTCCATAAGTGAGAGCACCTTTTCCTGAAGCTCCGCCTTCGAGCTTACGACATGATTTGCCTTGAGTGGCTCTGAAAGAATCGCTTCTACATTCATCCTGGGATCAAGTGATGCATACGGATCCTGAAAGATGATCTGCATGTCCCGCCGGAGCGGATGGAAGGCCTTTTCAGACAGCTTCGTGATATCCTTCCCGTCGTAGATGATGCTTCCGTCTGTGGATGGCAGCAGCCGGATCAGAAGCCGTCCGAGTGTCGATTTACCACAGCCCGATTCTCCGACCAGTGCCAGCGTCTCACCTTCATAGATTGGGAAGCTCACATCCGTCACCGCATGTACAACCTGCTTCTTACTGCCCTCCGCCGGGAACTCCTTCGTGAGATGCGAACAGGACAGCAGTACCTTCTTAGAATCTACCATTTTCCGCCTCCCGTTCAAACTTTGTCATGCATGAAAAGCAGCGAAGCTCGTGCTTTTCAGCTTCGAGACATACAAGCTCCGGCCTTTCCTCATAGCACCGGTCCATCGCATACGGGCATCTCGTACTGAAGCTGCAGCCAGCCGGGAGATGTAGAAGATTCGGCACGACACCGGGAATCGAATAGAGCCGATCCTTTACCGCGTCAATCCGTGGAATCGACCGCAAAAGTCCAGCCGTGTATGGATGTTCCGCCTGCTTAAAAAGCGTAAATACATCGGTATGCTCCATGACCTTCCCTGCATACATGACATAGACATCATCGCATACCTCCGCGACGACGCCCATATTATGCGTAATAAGAAGAATCGAGGTCCCGTTTTCATCCCGGAGCTTCCGCATAAGATGTAGAATCTGTGCCTCAATCGTCACATCCAGCGCAGTCGTCGGTTCATCCGCGATCAGAAGATCCGGTTTCATCACCATAGCCATCCCGATCATCACCCGCTGCCGAAGCCCGCCCGAAAGTTGATGCGGATAGGATTTCATTCTCTTTTCCGGTTCCGGGATGCCGACAGCGCTAAGAATTTCTACAGCACGTTTTTCCGCTTCCCCCTTCTCGATTTTTTCATGAATAAGAATCGCCTCCGTTACCTGATGCCCGATCGTATAAACGGGATTCAGGCTCGTCATCGGCTCCTGAAAGATCATCGAGATACGATCTCCCCGGATCTTCTCCATTTCTTTTTCGGATTTTTCAAGCAGATCCTCTCCCTTAAACAGAATCTGTCCGCCTTCAATCTTACCAGGCTTTCGGATCAGCTGCATGACAGACATGGCTGTCATACTCTTCCCGCAGCCGGATTCCCCGACGATTCCGACGATCTTCCCCTTCGGTACCGTGATGGAAACATCATCGACAGCCGGCACGACACCCTTCATCGTATGAAAATAGGTTTTCAAATGTTTTATTTCAAGTGTATTTTCCATTTTTTATTTACTGAGATACGGGTCCATAGCATCCCGAACACCGTCACCGAGAAAATTAAAGGCAAGGGCTAAAATGAGAATAGCCACACCTGGCGCAATAGCAATCACAGGGTTTGTAAACAGATACTGCTTGCCATCCGATACCATCAGACCCCAGCTCGTCATCGGCGCCTGTGCCCCGATGCCAAGAAAGCTAAGAGAAGATTCCGAAAGAATTGAGCCCGGGATGTTTAACGTAAACAGCACAATAAGATTTGGCAGACAGTTTGGAAGGATGTGCCGGAACATGATCGCGAAGCTTGATACGCCCATACTGCGGGCGGCCTCAATATATTCCATTTCCCGAAGCTGCAGCGTTTGAGAACGAATCACTCTTGCCGTACCAGCCCACGAGACCAGTGTCAGGGCAAGAAAGATATTGATGATGCCGGCACCCATCGTATACATGACAACCATCGCCAGGAGAAGACTTGGGAACGCCATCGTGATATCGCAGAGACGCATGATGATAAAATCAACCACGCCACCGAAATAACCGCTGATGAGGCCAAGCACTGTACCAATCAGAATCGATACAAATGTCGGCAAAAGACCAATGGCAATCGATACACGTGCACCGTAAATCATACGAGAATAAATATCCCGTCCGAGCTGATCCGTCCCGAAGATATGTTCCCTGCTCATACCCTGCATGCGGTGGATCAGGTCCTGCTTCGTCGGATCATAGGGCGCCACAACCGGAGCAAAAATGGCCATAAAGATAAAGATGAGAATCACGACGAGGGAAAAGGCTGCCAGCTTGTTTTCAGCGCACATCACCCTGAATTTATCCCGGGCCGTCTCCTGTTCGCCGATTTCCGATGCGAGCTCAATCCTTCTTTTATCCTTTTCCGTCAGCGTTTTTTCCGGATCCAGCGCTTTCTTAACAGAGGATTTCAAAGCGTCCTCCTTCGATTGTCCACCGAACGCTGTTTCCGGATGATATCTTAAAAGTTTCAAATCAGCGGAACCTCTCTTCATAAAAATCCATGGCTGTCTTTTAAACTCTTTCGAGTAAACAGTCAGATACCATGTCAGATGTAAGTTTCTCGAGCTTTTCAGCTTTCCCGTATGCGCGGATCGATCACAGAATAAAGGATGTCCGCGATGAGATTACCAAGAATGATGAGCACCGTCGTAAAAAGCACTGTACCCTGCAAGAGCGGCATGTCGCGTGAGGTGATCGCGTCGACTGCGAGCCGGCCGATGCCAGGAATCGCAAACACTGTTTCCGTGATGACCGCACCGGACAGAAGCGATGCCACTTGAATCGCCATCATCGTGATGACCGGCAGCAATGCGTTCTTAAACGCATGATGCAGGATTACACCGGCCTGAGAACGTCCCTTCGCATACGCGGTCCGGATATAATCTGCTTCAAGAACCTCAAGGAGATTGGATCTCGTAAGCCGTGCAATCGTCCCGGCGCTCGACCAGCCGAGTACGATGGCCGGCAGAATATAGGCGCTCGGATTATCCGCACCGGAAACCGGCACTAAGCCAAGCTTGTACGCAAAAACATATTGAAAAAGAAGGGCTGCCCAGAACACAGGCATCGAAACACCGAGCAGTGAAAAGCCCATAAAGAAGTGATCGACAGCGGTGTTTTCCTTGATGGCTGATACGATGCCAGCCGGGATACCGATGATCCAGGACACCAGCGCCGCCGCGATCGCAAGCTTCAGCGTATACGGAAACGCTTGCGCGATCAGAGCATTCACCGACCGGTTCAGCTTATACGACATCCCGAGATCGCCGTGACATAGATTTTTCAGATAAATGAGAAACTGTACCATCACAGGCTTGTCAAGTCCATAATAGGCGGACATCCGGTCGATAACCTCCTGCCGCGCATGCTCCTTCATCATCACGGAAATCGGATTTCCCGGAATGATGTTCAGCATGATGTAAATGATGAAAATAACACCGATCAGCACCGGAATTGAAACCAGAATCCGGTTCACAACTTTCTTCAGCAAGACATGATCCTCTCTTCTGAATAACTGGATAATGCTTCCTTCGGGCACACAGCTGTAGGCATTGGCAGCCTTCGAAAGCTAATAAAGTACACAATACTCTTTTTAACGCGTTAAATCAATATAGACATAAAACGGATGGAGTATTTCTCCATCCGTTTGAACACTTATCTTGCGACTGCGACGTCACGGTAATAACCGTTGGACCAACCGTTCCAGGAAACGGAGAAGCCGGTAACTCCAGGTCCTACGACGAAGAGGTGTTCCTTCGAATAGAGTGGAAGCCATGCGGCATCATCCTGGATGATGATCTTTTCAAGATCCTGATACTCCTTGATTCTTGCATCCTCGTCGACGATGGAACGGGCAGCGTTTACACGGCTGATCGCATCCTCGTTCTTGTAGTTAAGAGAACGGAACTTCGTGTTCGCATCGGAGCCGAAGAAGGTATACATGAAGTTATCCGGATCGTTAAAGTCTGCGGACCAGGATGAAGAATACGTGCCGAGCTCGCCATTATGCTTCGTATCCTGAAGGGTCGCTTCATCAATGGTCTTTACCGTGCAGCGGACACCAATTTCACCCCACATTGAGGAAAGGATATCCATGAGGTTCTTACCGGTTGCATCAGAATCAGAGGAAAGATCAAGCTCCAGATCGAAGCCATCGGCATAGCCTGCATCGGCGAGAAGCTTCTTCGCACCTTCTACATCATACTTGATTTCCGGAAGGTCTGCATTGTAGCCGATAAGGCCGTGCGGCAGGATACCATTTTCAAGCTGGCCGCGGCCGCCATACAGGGCATCGAGGATAGCCTGCCGGTCGATCGACATCTGAAGCGCCTTACGGACCTTCACATCCTGAAGCGGCTCAATGTTTTCATTAAACGTGACATAGTACACGCCGACACGTGGTCCCTGCACGATTGAATCCTTATACTTGTCGCTCTGAAGGAAATAGTCCACCTGGCTCGGCGCGTTATCAAGGTCGAGGAGGTCGAGCTCTCCATTTTCAAACATCATACGCTGGGTCTCTTCATCCGGTACGATCTTGAAATCGATGCCATCGCACTTCGGCGCACCGGACCAGCAATCCTT
The DNA here is from genome assembly GCA_900315665.1 of uncultured Eubacteriales bacterium. Lineage (GTDB taxonomy): Bacteria > Bacillota > Clostridia > Lachnospirales > Lachnospiraceae > Oribacterium. The sequence goes on along the minus strand of OMZX01000002.1, from coordinate 11,974 downwards.
GTTCGCCGTGAGGATCATCTCGGAGTTAAAGGTCCAACTAGAGAAAATGAAAGGACCTGTACCGATCGTCACACTAGGATCGATACCAAACTGATCACCTGCCGCCTCCGTCGTATCTTCATCAAGGATCGAAGCACCCGGTACGGTCAGCTCAGCGAGGAACGCAGCATACGGTGACTCCAGCGTAAACTGTACCGTATGATCATCCACCACTGTGATACCGCCGGTCTCTGCCAGTGACTTTGCCTTACCATCCTTCACATCCTGGGCGCCCTTGATGCCATCGGCTATATCATCATTAACCGACTTCGGATAGGTCAAAAGACGATTAAAGGTATAGAGAACATCCGATGCCGTGAAATCAGCGCCATTCTGATACTTGACACCCTCCTCAAGATGGAAGGTATAGGTAAGACCATCCGATGAGATATCCCAGGATTTTGCAAGAGAAGGTACCAGCTCACTGGTTCCGTCATCGTTCTTCTTCACTTCGACGAGACGATCGAAACAGTTCATCGGAATCGCATAATAATCAGAGGTACACTGCGGATCCACGATATCCGGGTTGTCTCCGACAAGCTTAAAGAAGGTTGACGTATCGATATCCGTCGCGCCCTCTGTCGTGCCTGCCGAAGCGCCAGTATCAGAACCGGCACCGCTGTCCTTAGCAGCGGTCGTCGCTGTGTCCGAAGAACCACCTGCCGCTTGTGTCGTCGCTGCCTGGTTGCTTGCGCTTCCGCAGCCGGTTGCCATTGACCCTACCATCAGAGCTGCCATCATGAAACTTAAAGATCGTTTTTTCATAAATCCTCCTCCTTTTCATTACCGAAGGTCTCTTAACTTCTGCCATCCCTTTTCCCTGATTGGATTGCAAGAGCATGAAATTCTGATTTACATATTCTACGAAAAAGGACGCATGAACCCTCATCTGAGTATCATACGTCCTTGCATTTCTCAGGATTACCCTTCAGTAATTTAATACATCATAACATAAAATTTCTAAATTGCATCATGTTTTTACAGATTCATCCGAGAACTTCATCATAAACCCTAAGAACATTCTTATAGAATATCTTCTCGATTTCATCGACGGAGAAGCCGGCCTTTTTGAGTCCGTCCAAAAGCATGTCCATCTTCGACGCATCCCCGAGCTCCAGATCGCCGCCGATCCCGTCAAAATCTGTGCCAATGCCTATGACCTCGATGCCGCCGACTCTCCGGAGATGCTCCGCCGTCCGTACGATACGATCGACAGTCTCCTTCGGCGTACCACTGTCATCAAGGAAGGACGGGCAGAAATTAAGTCCTGTCACACCACCATGCTCCGCGAGTACCCGGATCATCTCATCCGTCAGATTCCGACTGCATCCAATCACGGAACGCGCGTTCGAATGGCTCGCCACAAACGGCCCTTTTACAAGCTCCGCCACATCATAGAAGCCCTGGTCCGACAGATGCGACACATCCACAATCATACCCATGTTCTGCATCGCATCCACAAACACTCTGCCCCGATCCGTAAGCCCGTTATCCGACCTGCCCTTAAAATCATAATAATGCTCACGATCCGGCTTGTTTGGATGTCCAAGCTCGTTATCAAAATTCCAGGTCAGTGTCATCATACGAACCCCGGCTGCATACAACGCCCGGAGATTGTTAAGACTCCCTTTGCAGACACCGCCCTCCTCCACCGTAAGAAGACAGCACATCGTATTGTCCTTAAGATGCTGATGAATCTCCGTTCCCGTCGTCACCTGTGTAATTGACAAAGCATCCTTTGCTACAGTGTTTGACGACCCGTCAGCTACAGGTGCATGCTTCTCCATCTGCTCCCGAAACACCTTCAGAATCTCATTGACGGCATACCACGGATCCATCCGCTCATATTCAGGCGTCGGTGGCTCAAAATCCGTATCACCTCTGAAATCCGCCGGCCGCTCCAGATTCACATACATCCCGAAATTCTGGCAAAGACAGTCGCCCTTCTTTAGCTTCTCCAGATTGATCATCAAGGGCGCGTCTTTTATATCATAATTTTCTCCTCTAAGCTTCGCGTACCAGATCTCTGCCATGGTGTCGCAGTGCATATCGATATATTTCATAGAAGACCTCCCGTCTTTTCGTATTCATCATTTAAGAATAAAGAAGCTTCAAAAGCAACGGCCATCGGATCACCTTCATAAAGAAAAGCGGGCCATCGTCATCAGCGACAGCCCGTTTTTGTTGTTATCCCGGAGTACCGCGCTTGCGCGGTGAGGCTTCGGGATGCCTTAGCGGCGAGCGCGTTCAAAGACATCGCTTGCGATGTCTTCTTATTTATCCGTTATACCGAAGCGGTTCGCGCTTCATCCAAGTGTCGAATTCCTCGTCAGTGCACTTCACATAGTGTGTCCCCTCGACGAGATGATCCGTGCCCTTATTGTAATCGATGCCGGACGTCGCATAGTCATACACCTCTGCGACCCGTTTCTTCTCGATCACCGGATTCGGTGATGGAATCGCGCTAAGGAGTGATCTTGTATACGGATGCACCGGATGCGCGAAGATCTCATCCGTCGTACCGGTCTCCAGCAGATGCCCGAGATGCAGCACCCCGATTCGGTCTGAAATATACTTGACCATCGAAAGATCATGCGCGATAAAGAGATACGCTGTGCCGGTCTCCTCCTGAATATCCTTCATGAGGTTTACAACCTGCGCCTGAATCGATACATCAAGTGCCGAAATACATTCATCGGCGATGATGAGCTTCGGATTCATGATAAGCGCACGTGCGATACCGACACGCTGCCGCTGTCCGCCGGAAAACTGATGCGGATACCGGCTCGCATGCTCCGGTGCGAGGCCAACCTTCTTAAGAATTGCCTTCACCTTCTGGTCCCGTTCTTCCTTCGTCTTATAGGCATGATGAATATCGAGACCCTCACCGATGATATCCTCTACCTTCTTACGAGGATTCAACGACGCCATCGGATCCTGGAAAATCATCTGCATCTGATTACGAAGCATACCTTCGGTCTTACCATTAAGATTTCCGCTGATATCGGAACCATTAAACAGGATCTTGCCTGCTGTCGGATCATACAGCCGGATGACGGACCGCCCGATCGTTGATTTGCCGGAGCCCGACTCACCGACGAGGCCATAGGTCTCACCCGGATAGATCTTAAAAGAAACATTGTCCACAGCCTTTACCGTGAAGGTCTTCGATACACGGAAATACTGCTTTAAGCCATCCACTTCAAGAAGAGGCTCCTTCGTATAATCTACCGTCTTCATGCGATTGCCTCCTCTTTTTTAATGCCTACATCACAGCGAAACCCGCTTACTTCTTTTGTCATCATTCGAGTCCCGCTCCCTTCTTCATACGCTCGATTCGAGCCTTGAGCTCCGCCGGCATCTCGACCTTCGGGGCACGCGGATCGAGCAGCCACGTCGCTGCAAAGTGCGTATCCGTCACCTTGAACATCGGCGGCTGCACCTTGTCATCGACGACGAGTGCATACTTATCACGCGGCGCAAACGCATCGCCCTGCTTCTCGTGGAGAAGGTTTGGCGGCGAACCCGGGATCGTATAGAGACGGTCGTCTGCGGTATCGAGATCCGGCATCGCACTGAGAAGACCCCAGGTGTACGGATGCTTCGGATCATAATAAATCTCATTGATGAGACCCTTTTCGATGATCTTACCGGCATACATGACATTGACGTAATCGGCCACCTTCGCCACGACGCCGAGATCATGCGTGATGTAAATGACGGAAATGCCTCTCTCCGTCTGAATCTTCTTGATGAGCTCGAGGATCTTCGCCTGAATGGTTACATCCAGCGCTGTCGTCGGCTCATCGCAGATCAGAAGATCCGGGTTGCAGGCCAGCGCGATTGCGATGACGACACGCTGCCGCATACCGCCGGACAGCTGGTGCGGATAGTTCTTCATACGGGCCTCGGCATCCGTGATGCCAACTTCCTTCAGAAGCTCCACGGCCTTCTTATAGGCTTCTTCCTTCGGTGTCTTATAGTGCCAGATCATGCCCTCCATGATCTGTTTTCCGATATTCATGGTCGGATCCAGCGAGGTCATCGGGTCCTGGAACACCATGGCGATCCGCTTACCATTGATATGGGTGCGGATCCACTTTTTATCCTTTGAAAGGATCTCTACGGTCTCTTCCTTACCATCCTCATGCTGATAGGTAAAGTTAATGCTTCCGGAATTTACGATTGCATTCTTCGCGAGGATGCCCATGGCGGCCTTCATTGTAACCGACTTACCAGAGCCCGACTCACCGACGATGGCCACCGTCTCACCCTTATAAAGGTCGAGATCGATACCTCGGATGGCATGCACGTAACCGGCCGTCGTCTTGAAACTGATATCCAGATTCCGTATCTCGAGAATTTTCTTTCTATCTGCCATCTTACATCTCCTTCATCTTCGGATCGAGTGCCTCACGAAGACCATCTGCGATCAGGTTGAAGCTAAGCATCAGAAGCGCCATCACGACGATCGGTGCCACGATCTGATACGGATGCGTCGTAAAGCTGTTATAGCCATCCGAAATAAGTGATCCGAGCGAACACTGCGGCACCGGAATACCGAGACCGACGAAAGAAAGAAAGGCCTCCGTAAAGATAGCCGTCGGAATCGAGAACATAACCTGTGTGATGATCGGTCCGATGATATTCGGCAGAATCTCAGCAAATATGATATGGAAGGACTTCGCACCGAGTGTCTTCGATGCAAGGACGAACTCCTGCTCCTTCAGCTTCAGCATCTCGGCTCTAGCGATTCGGCTCATGCCGACCCATTCCGTCAGCATCAGCGCGAAGATGATCGTGATCATACCAGGCTTCAAGACAAGTAGAAGCAGCGTCACGATAACGAGTCGTGGGATACCATTCATGATTTCAAGGATACGCTGCATGATCATATCGGTTCTACCGCCGAAGTAGCCGGAAATCAGGCCATAGCTCATACCGATGACCATGTCGATGACGGTCGCCGCAACCGCGATAATCAGAGAAACTCTCGTACCAGTCCAGGTACGGGTCCAGATATCACGGCCATACCGGTCGGAGCCAAACCAGTAGAAGGTATCATAAAGCTTCTTGTTCGCATATTCATTGACCTTCTTGATACCGGTCGTCGTACTCATCTTCTCGGAGCCATCAAAGATACCCAGATTCTCGATGCCCTGGATACGCGGTGCCAGATTCTTCGTGGACAGATTTTGCGATGAATAATCATAGCCATTCATGTGCGGTCCGACGATTGCCATGAAGATAATGAAAATAACGAATACGAGGCCTACCACAGCACTCCGTTTATTGCCAAACCGCTTCGTAACATCCTTCCAGAAGGACTGCGATGCAAAGTTCGTATCGATCGCGATCTCGCCGGCGTTATCCTTGAGGACGAAATCACTGTCTACCGGTGTGTAATCAGCCTGCGGGGTAAAGGTCTGTACAATTGCTTTTGTTTTCTTTGCCATACTCATTTACCATCCTTTGCAAGTCTGATTCTCGGATCGATGACGCCATAAAGAATATCTACGACGAGCATGATCCCGATATACATCGCGGAATATATAAACGCAAGGGAGATGACGACGTTGTAGTCATTGGACTGAATCGCGTTCACGAGGAGTGAACCGACACCCGGAATCGCAAAGATCTTTTCGACGACGAGGGAACCGGTCATGAGATCGACGATCAGCGGTGCAAGCACTGTAATGATCGGGATCAACGCGTTACGAAGTGCGTGACGGAAAATAAGAGAAAATCCTGAAATACCCTTCGATTCTGCGAGAAGCATATAATCACTGTCCAGTACCTCCAGCATCTCGGAACGCGTGAAACGCGCGATCGATGCCATCGTGAACATCGAGAGCGATACAGACGGCAGGAATGACGATTTCATCGCCTGCTTCATATCAAAAAGCATCGGGAATAGTTTCATCTTGAAACCGAACTGATACGACAGCACAAGTGCGAATACATAGGACGGCACCGAAACACCGATAACCGAAATCACCGTGCACAGTGTATCAAGCCAGGTATCATGATTGAGCGCAGCGATCAGGCCAAGAATCAGGCCGACAAGAGCACCCATCGTTACAGCAGCGCCACCAATCTTGATAGAAATCGGCAGACGCGTCTGAATCAACTGCGAAATCGGTGTATTTTTCGAAATATTGTAGCTAACACCGAAATCACCGGTCAGCATATTTTTCACATAACGGAAGAACTGCACCGTCACCGGCTGGTCCAGACCATACTTCGCATACAGCGTCGCCTTCTGCGTCTCATTCAGCTTCTCATCATTGAACGGTGATCCAGGCATCAGCTGCATCAGGATAAACAGTACCAGTAAAATGACAAGTAAGGTGAAGATGGAGGTCAGAACACGTTTTGCAATATACTTTCTCACAGAAGCCTCCCTAAAAAGAAATTGAATTTTGCGGCTCTGCCGCAGAGATACCTGTGTCCTATGCCAATGCCTACATCAGGCATTAAAATGGACAAAATTTCAAATATGTTCGTTCATAGTGGACATCTGTATCTCTCCGGCAAACCACTTTTCCTATTATACTGATTTTTCTTAAAAAATAAACAAGAAAAGCGGGCCGCAAATGCGGCCCGCTCTGTACAGACCGGAGGAAGCGGGGCATTCCGCCTCCATCCATTTTTAACTTGATTATGCGCTCTTCTTCGCGTTCTTATATACACGGTTCAGAGCAACCGGGTGGAACTCAACACCGGAAACCTTCGTAGAGATCATCTCTGCGTTGCACTGTGTATAAAGCGGGAAGATGACAGACTCGTTCATGACGAGCTGCTCAGCATCGTAGAGCTTGTTCCAACGACCCTGTGCATCAGTAGCGAGATCACCGGTTGTGCACTCTGCGATGATTGCATCGTAGTCTGCATTAGACCAGAGACCATAGTTGTTAGAGTTGTTGGTTACCCACATGCCGAGGTAGGTCATCGGGTCAGCATAGTCAGGACCCCATCTTGTGAGACCAAGCTGATAATTGCCATCCTGCAAATCCTGTACTCTCTGCTTCTTCGGCTCAACCTTCAGTGTTACTGTGAGTCCAGGAAGTGTGGTCTGCCACTGCTCCTGAAGAACGGTAGCAACCTTCTGCGGTGCATCATCGGCATCGACAACCATCTCAAGCTCGAAGCCAGTCTCACCGAGCTCCTCAAGGCCCTTCTGCCAGTACTCTGCAGCCTTAGCAGCATCGGAATCGCAGACATCCTTGAACTTCTCCTGATCAGCGGAGAAATCAGAACCATCCGGACCTGCAGCAAACTCAGGCGGAACAGCTGTGAAGGTCGGCTTACAGCCATCCTTCAGGACATCCTCTGTAATCGCTGTACGATCAATCGCGAAGGTAAGTGCCTTACGGATGTTGTCATTGGCAAGCTCCGGAACCTTCGCCATGTTCGGGGATACGTACCAGAGATAGCCGGCACCGATGGACTTGAAGGCCGGATCATCCTTAACCTGGTCAACCTGATCACCATTTACGAGGGTCATATCAAGCTCGCCGTTCTGGAAGGACATGAGCGCCTGCTGTGAATCCTGAATAACCTGATAATCGAGGCCTGTCAGGGAAACCTTATCCGCATCGTAGTAATCCGGGTTCTTCGTGAGATGGAACTCTGTAGCAGCCGGCTCGTACTGATCAAGTACGAAAGCACCGTTGGAAAGAGTGGTCTCCGGAGATGTTCCGAAGGTATCTGCACAAGTGTTAAAGAACTCTTCGTTTACCGGATAGTAGGTCGGGAAATACATAAGAGACAGGAAGTAGGAAACCGGTGCGTTCAGCTCTACCTTCAGTGTGTAGTCATCTACAGCGGTAACGCCGAGCTCGGACTTGTCCTTCTTGCCATCGATGATATCCTGTGCGTTCTTAACCTGACCGATATCACTGAGCATGTAAGCATACTCGGAAGCAACATCCGGATCAACAGCTCTCTGCCAGCCGAATACGAAATCCTTTGCTGTAACAGGTGTGCCGTTTGACCACTTCGCATCCTGGCGAAGGTGGAAGGTCCAGGTCAGACCATCATCAGATGTTTCATAGCTCTCTGCAATTGCATTAACAGCCTTGCCGTCTGCATCCATCTGCATGAGGCCATCGGTGTAATCAGCGATAACCTCGAAGGATGTACCATCGGTTGCCTGCTGCGGGTCGAGGGACTCAACCGGGGTCTCCATCATGATCTTAAGATCCTCTGTGGAAGCCTCTCCGGATGCCTCAGCGGCAGCGGTTGTCTCTGCACCACCAGCGGCTGCAGTATCAGCAGCTGCGGCAGCTGTCGTCTCAGCAGCGGCTGCGGCTGTGGTCGTCTGGTATGCAGATGAACCACCACCGCATGCAGCGAGACCGAAGACCATCGAGCCGGCTGTAACAGCAGCAAGAATTGCCTTTGTTTTTCTCATAACTACTCTTCCTCCTTAGATAGTCGGCAGAACGTAAAATCAATGGAAACATCCGTTACAATTTGAAAATTTATTTCAGGAATTGTGAAATCTCGGATAAATCTATGGATTTTTCACTTTCTGCGCGTCGTTAAGATTATAAAACTTTACAGAGGTGAAGTAAAGCGACAATCAATTTTTAAGTATTACAAGTCGGAATAGTTGGGATAACCCCGGACGGGCTGACACGCAAAGCGTGGTGGAACCGAGGCACGTGAGAGGGCGCTCGTAGGTACCAAGGACGAAAATCTAAGCGCTATCCGGGTGTCTCAAGTGGGCCGGCCCAATTCAGGAAAAGCCTTGAAGGGGCTTTTCCTTCAATGGGCCTAGAAAATCCGGGGTTGTAACCCGGATTTTCTACCTCACTTGAGCCACCCGGCTAGCTGAGATTTTCGTCAAAATGGTACCTACGAGCGCCCTCTCACGTGCCTCGGTTCCACCGCGCTTTGCGCGCCAGCCCTGTGCGCTATCATAATATAGAATTTATTACTTCTGCGATTTTATTTTTTCATCCAAATCACTCAAATACTCCCATCGTTCCATTTTCTCGTCTAGTAATTTGGATTTTTCCTCTTTTTCCTTTGTTAATTCTCCTAGCTTTACAAAGTCGCGGGCGTTTTCAATCATTTCCTGGTCGATGGCTGCGAGGCGGTCTTCGAGAGCAGCGATGTCGTCTTCTATGGTGGCCCACTCTTTTTCCTCTTTGTAGGTCATCTTGAGTTTTCGCTGGCCGTGGTTCCAGGTTTTTTCGCCTGTTTTTTGTGTGGGTTCTTCGGTTGAAGTTTTTGTTTCGATGGAATGGCCGGTGGTGAGTATGCCGGAGCCGGCTATTCCTGCGGTGGAGCCGGCATTAGCAAAGGCAGCGGTTTCGTCGCCATATAAGCGGAGGCGCCAGACCTGATAGTCGGTATAGCCGCCTTCATACTGGCGGATCACGCCGTTTCCTTCGAAGGCAAAGATGCGGTTCACGACACGGTCGAGGAAATAACGGTCATGGGACACCGTGATTACGATGCCGGCGAAGCGGTCAAGGTAATTCTCGAGGATCGTCATCGTCTGAATATCGAGGTCATTGGTCGGCTCATCGAGGATGAGGACATTTGGCTGGGACATGAGGATGCGAAGGAGGTATAGGCGGCGCTTCTCACCGCCGGACAGCTTCTCGACCTTCATAAACTGCTGGGATGGCGGGAACAGGAACTGGCCGAGCATATTTGACGCACTCACGAGGCCGTCGACGGTATGAACATACTCTGCGATGGAGGTCAGCGCATCGATCACGCGCTGTGAGCCGTCGAGCTCCTCATTTTCCTGTGAGAAACAGCCGATCTTCACTGTCTGTCCGATGTTGATCTCACCACTGTCCGGTGTTTCCCAGCCGGCGATCAGCTTTACAAGCGTCGACTTCCCAGCGCCGTTCGGTCCGATAATGCCTACACGATCGTTTCGAAGGAAGTTATAGCTGAAATCGGAAATCAGTGTGCGGCCATCGTAGCCCTTTGATACGTTTTTCAGCTCGATGGTAGATTTACCGAGTCTTGAGGCGATGCTGCCAAGCTTCATTTCCTCCTGCTCGGTCGGTCCGTGCATAGCGGAAAGCTTCTCATAACGCTGAAGACGTCCCTTCTGCTTCGTGGTTCTCGCCTTCGCGCCGCGCATCACCCATTTGAGCTCGTTCCTTAAGATGTTCTGTCTCGTTCTCTCCTGCGCACGGGCAATGTCCATGCGCTCGGCTTTAAGCTCTAGATATCCTTCGTAATTTGCCTCATAAGAGTATAGTTTTCCCTGGTCAAACTCGACGATCCGATCGCAGAGTTCATCGAGGAAGTACCGGTCATGGGTAACCATGAGGAGTGTGCCGCGGAAACGCTTGAGATACGCCTCGAGCCATTCGGACATCGCGCCGTCGAGATGGTTCGTCGGCTCGTCGAGAATCAGAAGATCTGCCTTTGCAAGCAGTGTACTTGCGAGCGCCACGCGCTTCTTCTGTCCTCCTGAAAGTTCTTTGATCTTTTTTGTGAAGTCAGACTCGCCCAGTTTCGAGAGAAACTTCTTTGCCTCCGCTTCTAGATTCGCTGCACTGTCGGGCTCTCGTTCATTCCAGTTCTCGTCTTCCTGCTCCCATGACCAGTCATCCACATCAGAAGGAATATCACCTTCCCGCGAAGCAGGCGATCCTTCCGGGTCGTCAGCATTGGCATGAAAATCTGGATAGCCGTTTTCATGGAGGATGGCTTCGATCATGGTGTCCTCGGGCTCGAAATCCGGGGTCTGCGGGAGGTAACGGATGGTAAGGCCGCGGCGAAGCGCCATCGAACCGCTGTCCATCTCCTCCAGGCCGGCGATGATGCGGAGAAGCGTCGACTTGCCGGTGCCATTGATGCCGATCAGCGCGACACGCTCGCCTTCTAAAATAGAAAAATCTGTATCATCGAAGACCTTCCGCTCGGTAAAGACCTTCGACATATGTTCGATCGTAACGATATTGTTCTGTGGCATAGCTTTCCTTCTCACGAAAAAACTTTTCTAAAACCTGAATCTGTATTATCCTATACTAAGATTTTGGTTCTGAAAAGGAAAAATTATGACCAGTTTTTTGATTGCAGTAAACGCGGTCGTACCCTTTATCTGCTATATGGCGTACGGCTATCTCTTCCGGCATCTCGGCTACGGCGATGAAGCCTTCTATAAGAAGCTCAATAAAATCGTTTTTAAGGCGTTTTTCTCGCTCCTCATGTTTAACAGTATTTACACGGCGGATATCGATTTGAAAAGCAACGCGCGTCTTGTCGGCTATATGGTTGTGCTGCTGATCGTAATCATTCTCCTCGTGTCACTGCTTGTCCCGCTGTTTATCAAGGACCGGCGCAGGATTCCGGTGATCAACCAGTCAATCTGGCGCAGCAATACCCTGATGTTTGCATATCCTCTGGCTATCAGCCTCTATGGCGAGGATGCCGGCGCAACCGCTTCGATCGTGATTGCCGTGCTTGTTTCTGTCTATAATGTTGCCTCTGTCTGTCTCTTCGCCTTTTATGCCAATGAAGGTGGCGACAAGCCGAATGTCCGTAAGATTATCTATGATATCCTGACAAATCCTCTGATCGTCGGGGCCATCGTCGGCGGGCTCTTTAAGCTTCTTCGGATTTCGCTGCCGTCAGCACTGGAAAAGCCGGTCGCTCAGTTCGCAACCATGACGACACCACTTGCAATTTTCATCCTCGGTGCAACATTGGAGCTCCCGGAGATTAAGAAGAATCTTCATCTCATCTTTTCTACACTTATTCTGAAGCTTGTGCTGGTGCCGGCACTCGTGCTGGCCGTGTCCTATGCCTTCGGCTTCCGGAAGCTTGATCTTTTCCTCGGGTTCATCATCTTCGCAACGCCCGTAGCCAGTGCGTCCTTCGTGATGGCTGAAAACATGGGTGGTGACAGCGAGCTGCAGGGCCAGATCCTTGCATTTAGTACCGTGTTCTCTAT
>OMZX01000010.1:35458-40066 GCA_900315665.1 uncultured Eubacteriales bacterium | reverse complement strand
AATACCGTGTTTCTGAATCATTGTAAAGATGTCAGGCTGCAGAGTGTGACAGTGAGAAATTCACCGTCCTGGACCGTGCATCCGTATTATACGGATCACATTGCAGCTTACAATATATTTATTTGGAATCCATCAGATTCCCCAAATACGGATGGCTTCGATCCGGAGAGCTGTAAGGACATCACACTTCTCGGCGTACGGATTTCGGTCGGCGATGACTGTATCGCGATCAAGTCCGGTAAGTATTATATGAGCGAGAAGCATCACAAACCGGCTGAGGATTTCCTCATCAGAAACAGTTTCCTCGAGAGAGGTCATGGCAGCGTGACGATCGGCTCGGAAGCAGCAGGCGGCTGCAGGAATGTCGAGGTTACGAGATGCATCTTTGATGGTACTGATCGTGGTCTTCGTGTGAAGACACGGCGGGGCAGAGGCCCTAAAGCAGTTTATGATAACATCAATTTTCATGATCTTCTCATGAAAAACGTTCATATGCCGTTTACCTTCAATATGTTTTATTTCTGTGATCCGGATGGGCACTCACTCTATGTACAGGATCAGAATCCTAGACCGGTAGATGAGAAGACACCGGAGATCGGGACGGTCAGGGCAGAGAATATTACCTGTTCCGGCGTGGATGCCTGTGTGCTGGTTGCCTACGGACTTCCGGAAAAATATATCGGAGAGATCATCATCCGTAACATTAAGGCATCCTTCCTCCCGAAGGAGGACAGGGTTCCGCAGCAGACGATCATGATGGATAATTTCGAGAAAATGACCGGCCGTTCCGTATATGCAAGGAATGTGAAGCACCTGGTGCTCGAAAATGTTGAAATCGAGGGCTCGGAGGAGACGGGACCGGAAATTATCGATGTACCGTACTTCGACAGCATGAATGTCATTTATCGATGAGTAGTTGCTCGAATAAATATGGATGCCGATGAGCATCAATCAGTAGTGTAAGAAGCGACTGATGTAAGCCTTGTAACTAAGGGCCGTGTCCGTCGGTAACGAAACGGGAGAAGCGATTTTACCGCTTCGTTATCGACAGACAGAGAACATGGTTCTCGAGGCAAAAGCCTCAGGTCTGAAAAATAAACACGGGGATCCGGTAAGTCCCCAAGGAGGTTAATATGAAGAAAACTTTTACAAAGGTACTTGCAGGCTCTATGGCAGCTGCAATGGTACTCGGACTCGGTGCATGTGGTGGTTCGAAGACCGCTGAGACGACGGCAGCACCTGCAACAACTGCAGCAGCAGCTGAGACAACAAAGGCAGCCGAGGCAGCGAAGGAGACAACAGCAGCAGCCGCTGAAGCAGCAGGCGAGCCTGTATCACTCCGTATTTCATGGTGGGGCGGTGATTCTCGTCATGAGGCTACACTCAAGGCTCTCGATGAGTACATGGCAGCTAACCCGAACGTAAAGGTAGAATCCGAATACGGCGCATGGTCTGGCTGGCAGGATAAGATCGCACAGCAGCTCAATGGTAATTCGGAGCCGGATCTTCTTCAGATCAACTGGAACTGGATCTATCAGTTCAGCCCGGATGGCACAGGCTTCTATGATATGAATCAGGTTTCTGATGTATTTGATCTCACACAGTATGATCAGAAGCTTCTGGATCAGATGACCATCGATGGCAAGCTTCAGGGTATCCCTGTTTCTTCCACAGGCCGTGTATTCTACTGGAACAAGGCTACCTTTGAGAAGGCTGGTCTTGAGGTTCCGAAGAGCTTCGCAGACATCCTTGCAGATGGTCCGATCTTTAAGGACAAGCTTGGTGATGACTATTATCCGATGGCTTGCGGTTCTTATGACCGTACGATCCTTCTTACCTATTATCTTCAGGAGAAGTACAACAAGGCTTGGGTTGAGGATGGTAAACTGAACTTCACAGAGGACGAGCTTGCAGATGGCTTTGACTTCCTGAAGAGCCTTGAGGATAATCACTGCATGCCGACACTTGAGAAGCTGACCGGCGACGGCGCTGATTCTCTTGATAAGAACCCGAACTACATCGATGGCCACTATGCAGGTCTCATCGAGTGGGATTCTTCTGTAAACAAGGTTCAGAAGGCTCTTGAGAATCCGGATGACCTCGTCATCGGTGAGTATCCGGCTGACTATGGTACACCTTCTACTGTTTATAAGATCTCCATGGGCTTCGCAATTTCTAAGAACACTGAGCACCCGAAGGAAGCAGCTGCTCTTCTTGAGTATATGCTCAATGGTGACGGCGTAAAGACTCTTGGTACAGAGCGTGGTGTTCCGGCTTCTGCAAAGGCTCAGAAGACTCTCGCAGATGCAGATCTTCTGAAGGGCATGGTTGCTGACGCAGCAAAGGCTTCTGCAGCAAACTATGTATTCCCGCTTTCTCCGTACTATGAGGATGCATCCCTCAAGGATTCTGCGGAAGGTGCTTATGCATCCATCATGGAAGCAATGAGCTATGATAAGGCTGATTCTCATGATCTTGCTAAGCAGATGACAGAGGCTGTTAATGCCGCTGAAGCACAGGCATAAATATAATTCGTTCTGACTGATACGGCCCTGCGCCGCAGAAGAACATAATTAAGTAAGGACAGGGCATAAGATAAGTGCCGCGGGCATGCACCTTATGCTCTGTCTTTTTATCAGAATAGGGGTAGATCATATGACAGAAACAAAAAATCCCGGCTTTTTCCAGAGTAAATTCTGGAGAAATAACAAGGGCTTCGTATTTATCATTCCTTGGCTGATCGGCTTTTGCCTGTTCAAGGCATATCCGTTCCTTTCCTCTCTGGTATATAGCTTTGCAGATTATGAGCTCTTCAAGGGTATCTCCGGCTGGGGACTCATGAATTACAAAGAGATTTTTGAAACAACAAAGATTAAGACAGCCTTTTTCACAACCTTTAAATATGCATTCATGACGGTTCCGCTGAAGCTCATCTTCGCCCTGTTCATCGCATACATCCTGAACTTTAAGATTAAGGGTGTTAAGATGTTCAGAACCGTTTACTATATTCCGTCCATCCTTGGTGGTTCGGTTGCGATCTCCGTACTCTGGAAAGCGATCTTCAAGGATGACGGTATCATCAACATGTTCCTCGGCTTCTTCGGCGTCGAGGGCCCGCATTGGCTCTCGAACAAGTCGGCAGCTCTGTTTATCATCTGTCTCCTTCGTGTATGGCAGTTTGGCTCTTCGATGGTTATCTTCCTTGCTGCTCTTAAGGGTGTTTCGGAGGATCTCTACGAGGCAGCATCTCTTGATGGCGCCAGCAAATGGAGACAATTCTTCTCGATTACCGTACCGCTCATTACACCGGTTATTTTCTATAACCTCGTTACACAGCTCGTACAGGCCTTCCAGGAATTCAATGGACCGTATATCATCACACAGGGTGGCCCGAGAGGCGCATTTAAGAAATATAACATGGGTCTTGCCAGTGCACAGGCATGGGTTCTGTTCATCATTCTCATGATCTTCACCGCGATTCTGCAGTGGAGCCAGAAGCATTGGGTTTATTATTCTGACGAGGAGGCTTAAGCACTATGACGATGGAAACGAAGAAGAAGGTTTCAAACTTCTTCAAATATCTGATTCTCATCCTTGTCGGCTGCATCATGCTGTACCCTCTCGTATGGATGGTTGGCGCTTCCTTCAAGGATAATGCAGAGATCTTCTCATCGATCGGCTTCATTCCGAAGCGTCCGACATTGGAAGGCTATAAAAATGCGATGAAGGGCTACGGCGGTGATATCAATATCTGGTGGTCAATGCTCAATACCTACAAGATCGTCATCCCGAAGGTTATCTTCACCGTTTTCTCTGCGACAATTGCAGCATATGGCTTCGCAAGATTTAAGTTCATCGGACATGATTTCTTCTTCGCACTTTTGATGTCCACGCTGTTCCTTCCGAACGTCGTTCTGAATGTTCCGCAGTTCATCATGTATACGAAGTGGGGCTGGGTGGATTCTCCGCTTTACCTTCCGCTGATTGTTTCCACACTGTTTGCACAGGATACCTACTTTGTATTCATGTTGATTCAGTTCATGAGAAATATCCCGAAGGAGCTTGATGAAGCCGCAAAGATTGATGGCTGTAACATGTTCCAGACCCTCTGGCTTGTTCTTGTTCCGGTGCTGAAGCCGGCAATGACCTCCGTGGCTTTGTTCCAGTTCATGTGGTCGAACAATGACTTCATGGGACCTTTGCTCTATGTCTCCACGCCGAAGCGTTATCCGGCAGCTATTTTCGTCAAGATGTCGATGGATGCAGATACAGGCTTCTCCTGGAACAGAATCCTTGCGTTGTCTCTGATTTCAATCATTCCGTCCCTCGTGATCTTCTTCCTCGCACAGGATCAGTTCATTGATGGTGTGACGGCAGGTTCTGTAAAGGGCTGATCAGGTACTGCTTATGGAAAAAACATGTTGCCTCCGTGGTGACAGAGAAGCAACAGAGACTGCGCTCAAGGAATACATCGATTATCTGATGGTTCATTCTGATTCCGAGCATCCTGCCTGGAATCTTGAACTCAAAAGAAGCTGGCGCGAGAACAAATGGAACTATATCGATGGCTGTATGATCCGTGGTATCCTTGCGATGTACCGGATCACC
>OMZX01000010.1:0-35415 GCA_900315665.1 uncultured Eubacteriales bacterium | reverse complement strand
CTCTTTGCCCTGTACGATGAGACAGGCAAGGAGAAATACCGGAAGGCAATGGACCTCGTACGCATGCAGCTACGGGATATGCCGAGGACAAAATCCGGCAATTTCTGGCATAAAAAGATCTACCCCGACCAGATCTGGCTGGATGGTATCTATATGGCACAGCCCTTCTACATGGAGTACGAGAGACGCTTCCGGGATGGTGAGAGCTGTCCGGATGCGGTGACACAGATCGAAAATGTCGAGCGGTTCATGCGGGATCCTGTTAGCGGGTTATATTATCACGGCTATGATGAATCAAGGAAGATGTACTGGGCAGATCCGGAGACCGGCTGCAGTCCGAACTTCTGGCTGCGGGCCGAAGGCTGGTTCATCCTTGGACTCGTTGATGTCCTGGAGATCATGGAAAATACATCGATGAAGGAAGAGAACACCTGACGAGAATGCTTCACGAGCTCTCTGAAGCACTGGTCCGGTATCAGGATGCAAGTGGTCTGTTCTATCAGCTGATCGCACTGCCAAACGTTCCGGGAAATTATCTTGAGACATCGGGTACAGCGCTGATTGCTGCAGCCTGGCTTAAGGCGGCGCGTCTAAAGCTCCTGCCGGATTGGTATCGCGAAGCCGGAGAAAAGGCCGTGACCGGTATCTGTCTCGTGGGTGGCCTGGGCGGTAAAAAGCACCGTGATGGATCGGTAGAGTATTATCTATCTGAGCCGGTGGTAGACAATGACGCCAAAGGTGTTGGTCCGCTGCTTCTTGCTTACACGGAAATGTTACGGTAAAATATGACCATGACTGCCGAAGCAGTCATGGTCTTTTTAGCATTTCATGGTTTGAGGAAATATGGCAGAGGGGCAACAACTTACCGAAAATAAGGATATACATAACTCACGACTGGAGCTGGTGTTTGAAAAACGAATCCCGGGGCTTCGGGTGACGGAAGCGGTCCGGCATCGTGACTTCATCATGCGCTCGAAGCATTTTCATGAGGATATCGAGGTGCATTTTATTCTTTCGGGACAGAGACTGCTCTTTGTCGACAAGGAAACCTATCATCTGACGGCACATAGCTGTGCGATGGTGGATCATGATCTGGTCCATCGTACGTCCATCGTGCCTGGCGCACCCCCTGATCATCATAATTTCATCATTCATCTGGATCGGTCGGTTTTTGACGGGCTGTTTCGTGCACTTGGCCTGCATGGCTTCGACTGGTTCGGGAGCACGTATGGAGGCATTGTCCGCTTCTCGGATGAAGACTGGGCGCTCATTATGTCGATCATCACGGCCTTCAAGGATGCTTGCCAGGGCTCACTACGCGGGAGTGGGGACATTGAATCAGTCAATTCCTTCCTGTATCTTCAGGCCGTTGAGCTTGCCGGTATCTATGCGCGGGCGCGGAAGGAAGAAGTAAATCGTCAGAATCTGGTTGACTCGGCGGATCAAGGGATGGTTGTCACGACCGGTATCCATAAAAAGGTGCATGAGATCGCACTGTATCTCCAGGAGCATATGGATGAAAATGTGACGCTTGAGCAGGTGGCAGAGCATTTTTATATGTCGAAGTCTTATCTGACACGGGTTTTCCGAAGCGTAACCGGCTTCTCTGTTATTGAATATGTGACATTTTTACGGGTCAGAAAGGCGCAGAAGCTTCTCCGGGAGTCGGATATGCCGATTACCGATATTTCAAGCTCGCTGGGCTTCGGAAACATCACATATTTTGAAAAGGTCTTTAAGCAGACGACCGGCTCGACGCCGGGGCGATACCGGAAGGGATTGGGGAAAATATGATTCAATTTGGAATGCGTGTGCATGACGCAGTAAAAAAGGGAACGATCACAGAGGTGCTGGATGCGATTGAGGCACAGCACATTCATTATGTGCAGCTTGCGATGTCGAAAAGCTTTTCGGATGTTGATACTTCGGTTGGACATTACAGTGCCGGTCTCGGAGATTATGTCGGTGAAGAACTTGCAAAAAGAAACATCCATGTCTCGGTTCTAGGCTGCTACATCAATCCTGCGAACCCCGATGAGGAAAAGCGTCTTCTCGCGGTAGACCGTTTCATCGAGCATCTTAAGTATGCGAAAAGAATCGGGGCTGACATGGTCGGCACGGAAACAGGACGGGCCGATCCGGACATGAAGGTCGTACCGGAGACGAGGACGGAGGAAAATTATCAGCGCGTTCTTGACAGCTTCAAGCGAATCCGGGATGCAGCGGAGAAGCTTGGTGTTATGGTCGGCGTAGAGAGCGTATTCGACCATACTTTATATTCTCCTGCAATGATGGACCGTTTTCTGCACGATATTGATTCACCGAATTTTGATGTCATCCTGGATGGTGTCAATCTTATTACACCGGAGGCATCGACGTCTCCCGAGAAGCAGGCAGCGATCATCAGGGAGGCATTTGAACGCTATGGCAACCGAATCACGACGCTGCACCTTAAGGACGCTGTGTTTGAGGGACAGAAGCAGGTATACCGTCATCCGGGCGAGGGCTTTTTCAATTACCAGGAACTCATGCGGCAGGTATCCAAATGGAAGCCATATATCGTCGGTACACTCGAGAATTCAACACCGGATCGATATTTGGATGATTGTAGGTACTTGACAGCGCAGTACAATCAATATAAAGTTGTATAATATTATGCTTCAATCGCTGATACGTGGTTTCTGCGATATCTAGAGCTCTGTATAGACTTCTATTCAGTGATATTTAGTGTAATAATCTATTTTTATTTCTTTTCAGCCCGTTACATGGAGGAACGGTTTCTTCAAAAATTTTATGGTTGGTCGAATACTTTTACTACTGATCCTGGTCCTTGTGAATGGTTTTTTTTCATGCGCAGAGATCGCAGTGTTGCAGGTCGGCGATGCGAAGCTTCATAAGCTTTCAGAGGAGGGAAACAAGGATGCCGATACACTCCTTAAGCTGACTAAGGAGCCGGCACGGTTCCTGAGTACGATTCAGGTTGCCATCACGCTGGCCGGCTTCCTGTCCAGTGCGTTTGCATCGAACAGCTTCGCAGGACTCATCATCAAGGGATTACAGCATCTCAATGTACCCATTTCTGCAGAAGTACTCGAGCCAATCGTCATTGTACTTATTACCCTGCTCTTATCCTATATCAGTATTGTATTCGGGGAGCTTATCCCGAAGCGGCTTGCACAGGTATATACAGAGAAGATGGCGCTGTTCATGAGCCATGTGCTGATGGTGACCTCCATTTTATTTAAGCCCTTCGTAGCGCTTCTCACGTCGACAACGAATGGCGTGCTGAAGCTCATGGGTATCAAGGCGTCCGATGTCGAGGATAAAGTGTCTGAAGAAGACATTATGATGATGATCGATGAAGGAACTGAAAAGGGTACGATTGAGACATCTGAGAACCGGATGATTCAGAACGTGTTTGAGTTCAATGATCTCACGATCGAAGATGTCTGCACGCACCGGACCGATGTTGCCATGCTCTATAAGGAGGATGACGACCAGACCTGGAAGGATACGATCTATGGACACCGCTTCGGCTATTATCCGATTTCCGGTGAGGACGATGATGACATCATTGGCGTCCTCGATACGAAGGATTATTTCAGACTCTCGGATAAATCTCGTGAGAACGTCATGAAAAACGCGGTGGATAAACCTTTCTTTGTGTCACAGAACATGAAGGTTTCCGATCTTTTTGAGACCATGAAGCGGGAGAGAAAGTATTATGCGATCGTCATCGATGAGTATGGCGGTATGACAGGTATCGTGACCGTGCATGACCTCATCGAGGCTCTGGTCGGCGACCTCCAGGAGGAGGATGAGATGCCGGAGCCGGAGCCGATCGAGCCCATCGGAGAGAATGAGTGGATCATCCTCGGAACAGCAGACCTGGAAGATGTCAATGAGAAGCTGGATATGTCACTTCCGACAGAGGATGCGGATACCTTCGGCGGCTACCTCATGGGTATCATGGGGACGGTGCCGGATGATGGCAGCTCCTTCCATCTGCAGACGGATGGACTCGATGTGGATGTCGCTTATATAAAGAATCACCGGATTGGGAAGACGATTGTGCGGAAGCTTCCGAAGGAAGCTCCTGAGACAGAAGACAAATAGAGATAGTTAAAGGACGGGCTGTCGCAGGAACTGCGGCAGCCTTTTTACGTCTGTGACGATGTTTCTGCGACAGCGCTCCTCTGGGCGGAAGATATATAAATGTAGTATGTTTATCGGCGGAATCTGTGCTATACTTCAATACGTGTGAGGAAATCGCACGTGCTGGAGGGTGAGTATGCTGAATGCTGAAAATGCGGAGAAGCCGGTGAAGCTGATCGAGCGGAAGCTTGCGTATCAGGGTGTCGTGCTGACGGTTTATGATGACTATGTGGATGTCGGCGGACACAAGACACATTGGGATTTTATCCATCACATGGGTGCAGCAGCAGTGCTTCCGGTTTTGAAGGATGGCAGGATCCTTATGGTGCGGCAGTTCCGGCATGCACTGGATCGTTATACGCTGGAGATTCCTGCCGGGAAGAGAGATTCTGAGGATGAAGCCTTTGAGATCTGTGCGATGCGTGAGCTTGAGGAGGAAACAGGCTTCAAGTGTGAACATCTGGAATTTCTTTTATATGTGAACACGACCGTTGCATTTCTGGATGAAAAGATCGGTATCTATCTAGCGAAGGACCTTGAAAAGGGTCAGATGCACTGGGATGAGGATGAGGAGCTCGGTGTCGAAGCCTGGAAGCTCGAAGATCTGCAGCAGCTGATCTACGAAGGTAAGATGACAGATGGTAAAACCGTCGCGGCGATTCAGACCTATGCGGCGAAATATCATAAATAAAAGAGGAGCAGTCATGAAGAAAGAAAAGCTGGAAGATTATGTCGTTACGATTCCTGATTTCCCGAAAAAGGGAATCATGTTCCGGGATATCACATCCCTGATTCAGGATCTAGATGGACTCGAGCGTTCAATCGATGAGATGGCAGCTGCGCTCGAAGGCGTCGAGTTTGATAAGGTGCTCGGCCTCGAATCCCGCGGCTTCATTTTCGGCACCGCGCTTGCCTATAAGCTGCACAAGGGCTTCGTGCCGGTTCGTAAGAAGGGCAAGCTTCCACGTGCGACTGTTTCTGCAGAATATGCCCTCGAATACGGTACTGCTGAGATCGAGATGCACACCGATGCCATCAAGCCTGGCGAAAAGGTTGTTATCGTCGATGACCTTATCGCAACCGGCGGTACTCTCGAAGCAGCCTGCCGCCTCGTCAAGGAGCTGAAGGGCGATGTCGTAAAGATCGCCGTCGTCATGGAGCTCTGTGGCTTAAACGGCCGCGATCAGCTCAAAGACTACGATGTCGTTTCGCTCATCAAATATCCGGGAGCGTAAGTGAGCTTTTTGCAATACAGAAAAAAGGCTGCCGCGAAAGCGGCAGCTTATTAATTTACTTAAAGAGAGATAAAATATGGGACAGGAATTAACAGAATCAGATGTAAAGAAAATTCAGGAGGAGATCGACCACCGGAAGCTCGTGCTTCGTCCACAGATTACAAAGGAAATCGCCGAGGCCGCTGCCCAGGGTGACCGCTCCGAGAACTTTGAATATTACGCTGCGAAAAAGGCAAATCGTGAAAACAACAGCCGTATTGCGTACCTGGAAAGAGTGCTCCGTTTCGGCAAGGTGATCAGTGACGAATCAGCCGACGACGAAGTAGGGCTAAACAACACGGTAACCCTTTACTTCGAGGATGACGACGAAGAAGAAACCTATCGTTTTGTGACATCCATCCGCGGCCATAGCCTTGAAGGCCTCATTTCAAACGAATCTCCATTAGGCCGTGCCGTCATGGGCCACAAGGTCGGCGACCGCTGCGAGGTCAAGATGGACAACGGCGCAAGCTACTACGTCGTCATCCGCAAAATCGAAAACACTGGCGAGTCCGAGGACGACCATATCAAGGCGTATTAAGCGTATACCAGTGCGCGTATCGATTTGTCATCCACGTCACAGTTCGGGCACCGCGACGCGGTCTCGGCGAGATAGCTGATGAGCTCCCGCCGCCGGATCATCCCGATAAAATGATCATCATCGTCCACCACCGGAACGAAATTCTGCTCTGAAGCCCTCTGCATGAGGTCCTCCATGGAAGCATTGACCTTCACCGGCGCATAATGATTTTTCATCTCGATATCCTTCACGTAGATTGACTCTGTCTTCCGAAGGTCCATATCGAGATGATTTTTTATTTCAAACAGGATGTCACCCTCCGTGATTGTGCCGTAATAGCAGCCATCCTTTGAAAGCACCGGCATCGTCGAATAGCGATGGTGCTCCATTTTCTCCATGGCCTGCCGCAATGTATCTTCTGTTTCAAGATAAACTACATCACATTTCGGTGTCAGGAAAAATAAAATATTCATTACTAAAATAATCCTCCAGTCGTCAATTAGACGAAAATCCTCTATTTACAGGTGAAATTATACAAATTAAATGTGTAGAAATTATGAATGACTGAAAAATTTCACAAATTCTTTAGAATTACCCTCTTTACAACACTTTTGACATGAAAACACGCAGATAGTAATATATGATTTGTTTATTATTCTGTCTTTTCTTTGTGCTGTGAGGAGGATGCCAATGCCTACATGAGCGGCACAGAGCGGTAGGACTAGGACAAGTTGAGGTAATACTATGGCACAGGAAGTTACGCTCGAGAGACCGGCGGACAATACGCCTCCTGAGGCACTATATAAGGATCTGATTGAAACGATCAAGCGTTATCATCCATCGGATGACCTTTCGATGATCGAGAAGGCTTATAGGGTAGCGGCGGAGCAGCATAAGAATCAGAAGAGAAAATCGGGTGAGCCGTACATCATCCATCCGCTTTGTGTCGCCATCATCCTGGCGGATCTCGAGATGGATAAGGAGACGATTGCAGCGGGACTTCTTGTTGCGCTTCTTGTCGATGGCGTCACCAAGCTGACACAGCTGAATCTGAATTCCGACAAGGTCGAGATGCAGGCGGAGAATCTCCGGAAGATGTTCGTCTCGATGGCGAAGGATATCCGGGTCATCATCATTAAGCTTGCCGATCGCCTGCATAACCTCCGTACACTCG
Source organism: uncultured Eubacteriales bacterium (assembly GCA_900315665.1). Lineage (GTDB taxonomy): Bacteria > Bacillota > Clostridia > Lachnospirales > Lachnospiraceae > Oribacterium. Next base: position 28,292 of record OMZX01000010.1, on the reverse strand, counting down.
AATATCAGACACCGGAAAAGCAGAAGGAAAAGGCAAGAGAGTCGCTTGAGATTTATTCTCCTCTTGCAGAGCGTCTCGGTATTAGTAAGATCAAGGTCGAGATGGATGATCTCTCCTTAAAGTACCTTGAACCGGATGTCTACTATGATATTGCGAAGAAGGTTTCCCTTCGCCGTGAAGAGCGGGAGGCCCGGATTCAGGCCATTATCGATGAGGTAAAGAAGGGGATGGAGGAGTCCGGCATCGAGGGTGAGATCAATGGCCGTGCGAAGCATTTCTTTTCCATTTACCGTAAGATGGTCAATCAGAACAAGACGATTGATCAGATCTATGATCTTTTTGCCATCCGTATCATCGTAAATTCTGTGAAGGACTGCTATGCGGCGCTCGGTGTCATCCATAAGATGTATACGCCGATTCCAGGCCGCTTCAAGGATTATATCGCGATGCCGAAGCCGAACATGTATCAGTCGCTTCATACGACGGTCATGGGCAAGGACGGTATTCCGTTTGAAATTCAGATTCGTACCTTTGAGATGCACCGGATTGCTGAATACGGTATTGCGGCCCACTGGAAATATAAGGAGCAGGGCGGCTCGCAGGAGAAGGCGTCCGAGGCTGAAATCGAGAAGATGAACTGGCTGCACGAGATCCTCGAGTGGCAGAAGGATGAGAATGATTCGAAGGAATTCCTGAATCTCGTTAAGTCCGACCTTAATCTCTTTAATGAGAATGTTTACTGCTTTACGCCGAGCGGTGATGTGAAGAATCTGCCGGCCGGCTCCTGTACGATCGACTTTGCATATGCGATTCACTCAGCAGTCGGTAACAAGATGGTCGGAGCGAAGGTCAATGGCAAGCTCGTGCCGGTCAGCTATCAGCTGCAGAATGGCGATCGTGTAGACATTATCACGTCCCAGAACTCCCATGGTCCGAGCCGTGACTGGCTGAAGCTCTGTAAGTCAACCCAGGCGAAGAACAAGATCACCCAGTGGTTTAAGCACGCGCAGAAGGATGAGAATCTCGAGCGCGGCAAGGAAATGCTTGCAAACTATGCGAAGTCTAAAGGCTACAGCATGGGCGAGCTCACGAAGCCGGAGTATGTCGAGGCTGTGATCCGGCGCTACAGCTATCAGGACTGGGATTCGATTGTCGCATCTGTCGGTCGTGGCGGTATCAAGGAGTCGCAGGTCATCGCGAAGCTGATCGAGATGCATAACAAGGACCTTCAGGCTAATGTTTCCGACGAGGACGTCCTCAAGAACATCGAGGATCTTCAGAAGAAGCCCGAGGTGATCCGGAAGTCAAAGTCCGGTATCGTCGTGAAGGGCATCCATGATCTTGCTGTCCGCTATGCGAAGTGCTGTTCACCGGTACCGGGTGATGAGATCGTCGGCTTCGTCACGCGTGGCCGTGGCATCACGATTCACCGGACCGACTGCATTAACATCATGGACCTCCCGGAGGAGGAGAAGGACCGTCTCATCGAGGCAGAATGGCAGAAGGACAGCGAGGGCGAGACCTTCTTTACGGAGCTTGATATTTTCACGACGAATCGTGTGGGACTTCTCGTGGATGTGTCGAAGACGCTGACGGATGCGAATATCGATATTCAGAGTGTGCAGTCGCGTGTCGGAAAGAACGGAAAGGCGACGATTGCTGTCTCCTTCAATATTCATAACAAGAGTGAGCTTGCAAAGATTGTGGCGAAGCTTCGGAAGATTGACGGCGTGATCGATATTGAGCGTAGCCAGGGGTAACCGGCTATCCGACAGCCTGCTGTGCCTGGTCCCATGGGGACCCATGCAACGCAGGCCCGCTTCTCCGCTGTCGCTCCGGTCGGTTCGTAGCACGTGTGCCACTGGCACACACTCACCGCTAAAGTGCTCGGAGCAACGGATGCTAAGCTCCCAGGACGGTAAAGCGTGTCCTGGATCGCTAAGCACCGGCCCTGCGCATTACCTGCTTATGCATGGGTCCCCATGGGACCAGGCACAGCAGGCTTTACTTTATGGCTGCAGTAGTGCGAGGTTTTTCTATGCTAAAGGTATCAAAATATACCACTGGGGTAATTCAGACGAATGTATATTTCGCGTATGACACGGATACAATGGAGTGTGTGATCGTCGATCCTGCCGCGAATGCGAAGAAAATTATCAAAATAGTGGAAGAAGAGTTAAAGGTGAAGCCGGTGGCGATTCTTCTTACGCACGGGCATTTTGATCATATGATGGCGGCAAAGGAGGTTTCGGCGCACTTCTCGGTGAAGATTTATGCTGATGCTTTAGAGGCAGATGTGCTCGGAGATCCGGAGAAGAATTTGAGTCAGAATTTCGGGACGTCTGTGACGCTTGAGCCGGGAGAGTATGAGACGTTTCAGGATGGAGATGTGCTCCATTTTCTTTCGCGGGATATACGGGTGATCGGGACGCCGGGGCACACGCATGGATCGGTCTGTTTTTTCATCCAGGATGGCATGTCGTATCAGGCGGAGGGCGAATCGGAACCGAAGTTATATCCGGTGCTTTTCAGCGGCGATACGATGTTCTGTGAATCCTTCGGGCGGACGGATTTCCCGACCGGTTCGGAGCGTGAAATCGTCGACAGTATCGCGGAGAAACTCCTCGTATTGCCATCCGAGACCACAGTTTTCCCGGGGCACGAAGGCCAGACCTCGATCGGCAACGAGCAGAAGTACAATCCCGCCGCGTTCATCGGTAATATGAAATGAATTTAAACTGATAATTGCAGCAAAAAAGTAGTCCGGAGAGGTTCCGGCTGCGCACGGCAGTGCTGTGCGCAGCCGGAATCTCTCCGGACGGCAGTTTGGTGAAATGTTGAAGGAATAGAGTATGATCAGATTGATTTTGGATGAAGCTGCGGCAGGCTTCGAACAGGATATCCGGGAGCTTGTGGGAGAGTTCTATCCGGGAGAGGATTTCGAGATCCGCGCGAACGGGAAGGTGTGGCTTTCAAATGCATCGCAGGAGGAGAAGAACGCCCTCAAGGCGGCACGGGAGAGTGGCACTGCTACAGCCGTGAATAAGAAGTCGACGAAGAATTCCGCAAAAATGACCGGATTTCTCACGCCAGAGGGTGCGCCTGATGGAAGCATTACACGAACCATCGAGGTGAAGGGAGAGACACTTCCTCTTACCGGTCAAAGAAAAACCGATAAATCTGTCATCAAGGGTGCACTTTATGACAAACTATCCCTGGAAACCGGGAAGAAACTGCCGTGGGGCGATCTTACCGGCATCCGGCCGGTATCACTGGTAACGCCGTATCTTGAAGCAGATACAGAGGAGGACGAGATCCGTTGCGCATTGAAGGAAGAATACCGGCTCGAGGGAGAGAAGCTTGACCTTATTCTCGATATCGCTCGCCGCGAAGAGAAGGTACTCGATACGATCCGGAAGAGGACCGGGAGCTCCTATAAAGACGGCTGGAGCCTCTATATAGGCATTCCATTCTGCCCGACGAGATGCCTGTACTGTTCCTTCCTGTCGAATACGATCGACCTTTGGGAGAAGCGGCTGCCGGACTATATGGCACATCTTCGCGAGGAAATCAGACTTTCCATACAGGAAATGTGCGGAAGACTCGGAAAGCCACTGCAGACGATTTATATCGGCGGCGGGACACCAACCGCACTGAATGAACAGTGGCTTAAAACCCTGATGGACATCCTGCATGAGGAAGTTGATTTCAAGAATGTAGTCGAATTCACCGTCGAGGCAGGACGTCCGGATTCCATCACGAGAGAGAAGCTGGAAATCCTAAAGGCAGCAGGCGTGACCCGCATTTCCGTGAATCCGCAAAGCTTTAACCAGAAGACCCTCGATCTAATCGGCAGAAAACATAGTGTCGAATCTGTCATCGAGACCTATTATCTGGCAAGAAGCGTAGGCTTTGACAACATCAATATGGATATCATCCTCGGGCTCCCGGGTGAGAAGCTCCCGGAGGTCACCCACACCCTCTGCGAGATTGCCCGCCTAAAGCCTGATTCCTTGACCGTACACAGCCTTGCCATCAAACGCGCCGCCCGCCTCACCCTCGAACGCGACTACTGGGCAGGCATCTACCGCGCCGGTGACGAGCAGGAAATCCTAAAGGAAACAGAGGCCAATGCCTACACCAGCGCCTCGCAACAGGATTTCCACTACCCGGAAATCACCCGCATGATGCTCGCCTCTGAATACACGGCAGAGCTCCTGGGACAGAACCCCTACTACCTCTACCGCCAGAAAAACATGGCCGGAAACCTCGAAAATACAGGCTACAGCCTCCCCGGAAAAGAGTGCCTCTACAATATCCTCATGATGGAAGAACGACATACCGTCATAGGCTGCGGCGCCGGCACCTCCTCAAAAATCGTCTTCCCAGGCGCCACCTACGACACCCGCCGCGTAGAACGCATCGACAACGGCAAAAGCATCCCAGAATACCTGGATCACTTCGACAAATATTTCAAGAGGAAAGTACAAATGTTTAGTGAGATATAAAATCCGACCGAGATAGCAAATTGTGGCGCCCGCATGGGCAGCCGTTCGAACCTAAAGCCGAAAGTCTCAGCTCGACATGGCTGGATAGCGCTTAGACTTTCGAGCAGTGAGTAAGGCTGCCCATGCGGGCACCACAATTTGCTATCTCGGTCGGACGTGAAGCCATTAACTGTTGACGGAAACCAGTGCCAGCATGACGAAGATGAAGACAAACCCGAGCGCGTCGAAACCAGTAAACGGCGTCCCCAGCAGCGCGACCCCGATGATGGCCGCGCTGACCGGCTCCGAGAACCCATAGAGAATCGCCTCACTCGCCCCGATCATCTGCACCCCGATCATATAGAGCGGAAAGGCAAGACAATTGCCAATGAGCACAACGCCGGCGATGCCGAGATACCCCAAGCCATTCGGTACATAATGAAAGCTCCACGGCTGAAAAACGATAGAAAAGAAAATACCGCCCATGAGAAAGGCCCAGCCCTGCAGCATGACAACAGAATACTTCTTCATGATATGAGACGGTACAATATTATAGACTGTAACACAGATCGCACATAGAATACCGGCAAGCAACGCACTTGCCGAGATACTCAGTGACTGAAGACTGCCATGTGTGGTGATGAGAAAAACGCCGAGCAGCGCAAAGAGGATCGACAGAATCTCAAGCGGCTTCGGTGCTCTTTTTAACTGCACGCAGGTCACTAAGAGAATAAAAATCGGTGAAAGATCCTGTAAAATCGTCGCGACACCGGCAGTCGAAAGCTGAATCGTGAGAAAATAGAAAAACTGACAGAGACTGACGCCGAGAAGACCGTAGATGACAAGCTCCAGCCGCTCGGCCTTATTTCTCCAAGGATCGAAGATCCCTTTCCCATAACGAAATGCACTGAATAAAAGAAGGATAATTCCTGCACAACCCAGACGAATCGGCACCAGCCATTTTGAATCCATACCCTGTACCGTGAAAAGATACTGACCGATAGAGCCGGATATCCCCCAGCAGATTCCGCCAAGTGTAGCCATGAAAGCACCCACAAGATGGTGCATGACAGATGATTTCTTCATAAATTCCCCTCATTAATAAATAAACTTATATTAAACTTTAAAACGTCATAGTGCCATCACTAAAAACCATAAAACTAAATTAAAATTATAGTAAATATTAAAAAATAAATTTATGAATTGTCCGTAAACAATAGACAATTCTTAAAGATTGTCTATAATATAGGTAGATGGAATGAAATATATTCCGTCGGGTTATTGACATTCAATCCGTTATACGAGTTTCAGATATTCGATCTTTGAAGAAGGAGGAAAATTATGACAAGCACAAACAATTCTTTTTCACACAGTTTTTATGACGTTATTACAGACGTACTTCTTACGATGGAAGCCGGCGCAATCGTGATCGCCTTCTGGACATTCCTGATCGGCATGTTCCTCATGCACCTGAATTTCCCGACAGCCCCGCTCAGCATGCAGTATTTTGCAGCCGCTGTTATCAGCTGCATCGTGCTTCACTTCGCAAACCGCATCATCACAAAGCCGGGCAAAACCGAATAAATCCCGCCTGGCTTGGTGCTTTTTTCCCAAAACAAATATTCTCTGAAAGGCAACTGGCGATACAGAAGTGGTCCGCTGGGTGACATTTGAAACAATGTCACCCAGCGGACCACTTCTACATCGCCAGTTGTTTTATAGACCTTGATATGACACCGGGGACGGTTCCCTCTGTCAGCTTTTTACGATGGATACTTTCTCTTGAAAATATGGAAAAAGCTGACAAGGAAAACCGTCCCCGGTGTCAACTCGGAAAGAAACGTCCGATCAGCCATGTGACAGTGAGTAGTGCGACAGCACGTCGAGGAAAATACGATAGAACGGGAATTGTTGCTGATTCCAGGTCGTCCGGCTCCCGATGGATAGAAACAAAAGCGTTGCCGTCTCTCCATCCTTATCCGGAAACTGATAATACAGGAAAGAATGCACATCATGCTTCTTCATAAGGCGGTGAAGCTGTACAGCTGCCTCAGAAACATTCGCTTCGAGATTGACAAGCAGTCGATCGACATTCCCCTCTGACTGTACGTTAAGAAGAGCATGCTCGGGCTTTTTTTCGAGATAGGCAGCATAATCATCTACCATTTCTTTTGTGAGCGCATGAATATCGCCCGCCTGTGCCATGATATGTATATTTTTCCCACCCAAAATTACAGCCGTCGGAATCTTAAAGGCATCCGTGAACTCCTGTAAGAGATCATCAAGCGGCAGAGGCTTTCCATAGCTTGCAAGGTAAAGCATCCGTATGAGAAGCTCACCAACCGGCATATCGCCCCGCTCATTGAGGCGCGCCCCTTCGTGCCCCTTCTTTTTAATTTCCTCTAAAGTACCGTGCTTTTCGGGAAGATATATGATATATCGATTTTTTCCCTTTGATTTTGCAAGATACATGCAATGGTCAGCCAGTGTAAAAAGATCATCGTAATTATCTGCGTCTGCCGGATATTTTGCACAGCCGATGGAAACCGATAGCATGAGATCTCCTTGTACGGTCGGATCGGGCAGCACAGAATGCACCATATTTTTGATGTTTGAAAGATAGCTCCGTAGTTCAAGCTCATCGTGGATGTTGTTAAAAGCCAGGAGGAATTCATCGCCGCCAAACCGACCGGCGAGACCGTCATTGCCGAGAACGCTTCTGACAACATCAGAAACCGCCCGGAGAACCTTATCTCCATACTGATGGCCGAAGGAGTCATTGATATGCTTGAAATTATCGATATCCATCATCGCGATGACAGTGTTCTGCATATTGCCTTCGAGACGTTCCTTGATGTAGGCTTCGATATCTGACTTTGACACGAGGCCGGTCAGAGCATCGAGAAGATAAGGTTTCCCGGAAAGAGACGAACTGTTTTCCGGAGAAATCGGGTGGAAAAAGCCGGTCATGCCGATCCGTCCGTCTGTAAGATAGACAGGTGTGCCGCGTACCATGGTTTCCGGAAGCGCGTGATCATCTTTAAGAAGATTTTTGTGGACACGATAGGAGAAGGATTCCATGCCATACCGCAGACTATCTTCGAAATGTTCGAGAGCAGAGTCAGCGCCGCATTTCTTTTCTAATAATGCAATCAGCCCGGAAAGCGGATACGTCCCTGAATCGATGAGGCTCCGGGAATCATTGAAGATTTGTATGGAATCATCTTCACGGTTGTATAAAAAATAGACATCACCATAGAGTTCGCCGACCTTCTTTAAGGAGGAAAGCTGCTCCATGAGGTGAAAATGATTTTCGATCAGGAGATCCAGCTCCAGAATCTGAAGCTTAAAGCTTTCCGGATCCTGAAGTTCAAGAAGTCTTAGATAGAGGGCCTCTCCGTCTATCCGCACAAAGAACCATCCGGTATCCTCGTCCGTGAGATGGCGAAGAAACGCTTCCTTACCTGCCTCGGTCAAAAAGTTCTCATACGGTGTGCTGATATTTCCTTTTATAAATTCATAAGCCCAGCTATCTCCGGAGAGGATACAGTGATCCTTTCGTGAGATCAGTATAGTATGAATAGTGGATTTATATATTTTAGGCTTTTGCTGCTTAACCACTGAACGATCTCCCTGTTTCACGACGCTGCAGCCGTATTTCGTTCCTGTATACAGGCTGCAAACCCAATAATCATTTATATTCTACCATAAAGCGCTTACAAATGTTACCATTTTCGCAAGGATCAGAGCTGTAAATTGACAATTCTATGTTTGAACCTGTATATCGCGGCATGGAAATTCCGAAACGAAATTCTTAAAACATTTGTAGATATTCTTACGGAGAATCATGTATAATGTAAGAAAAGCTTCAGAATTTCTCAGGGAAGAGGATACATAAGATGAGCGGGAACAATAGGAAAAACAAAAGAGGTTTTACCATTCTGGGCACGCTCATCGTGGTGGTCATGGCTGCCGGATTTGTATTTGTTTTTAGTTCTCTCTATCTCTATCATCGGGAATTTGCACTTAGAAAGCAGGATATTGCGAATCAGCGGGCGATTCGCGAGGTGCTGGACAGCGCATATCGTGTGCAGGATATTCAATTTACAGATCAGGATGCCTGCCTCTGGATTTTTGTAACAGACAGAAAGGTGCTGTATCGTGCGACGGACGGCACAGAGGTTTTGGTGGATTCTCAGTATCAGGATTTCACAACAGAAGAGAAAATCCGTGAGATGTTTGTCCACGCGTCTTTGGTTTCCGGAACGACGGAGAACCCCGATGATAAAAAACTCTATGTACGTTCACGCCGTGTCAACCGTAAAACAAGCCGTGATGGCTGGGACTGGTACTGTGTCGCCATGAAAAGTGACGGCAGTATCCGTTCCTTCTCCGGCATCAACACATCTCCTCTGCAGGATGCCAGAATTACCCGTTCACAGGCACTCCATATCATCGAAACAAACGTCGGCACCACGCCGATGGAAAAAGAAATTGCTGAAGAATCATAAACCGCGCTTGACATGAACCGCTTCAAAGAGTAAAGTATCGAATTGTCGCGCGGGGGTGCTGAAATTGGCAGACAGGCAAGACTAAGGATCTTGTGTCCGATAGGACGTGTGGGTTCAAGTCCCATCTCCCGCATAAAAGGAATCTCGAAAGAGGTTCCTTTTTTTGTAATCAAGAAAGATGTTCTGTATTTCGTAATAATTTTCATCCCTGTTTTGTAACCTTTGAAACCATTTCTGCGTGTTATAGTATGTAGGCATCAGAGAAATAAGATTTTCTTTATACGGATGCTTCAAACTGATGAACTACGGAAACAATCGATGGGGAATAACTCCCCGGTTTTAGAGGAGGAACAATATATGAGAAGGATGAATCGGAACATCACAAGGCTTACAGCGGCCGTCATCACGGCAGCAGCACTTTCTGCCTGCAGTCAGGGCCCGAAGGAGATGGCACTCACAGGAACTCAGGTAGAAGAAACGAGGGAGACCGTGCCCGCTACCACGATGGCGGAGGAGCTCGAAGAGAAAAAAGAGTTGAAGGATCCGGCAACCCTTCAGGGTGCTTCCATAGATGACCAGATCACGGTCAATGCCGTATCACACGTGACAGGAGTTCCGGATAAAGCCACCCTTACCTTCGGTGTCATGACAAGCGGCGACAACGTCAAGGCGGCACAGGATGAAAACTCAAACGAATCAAAAAAGATTATCGACACCCTGAATGCTCTTAACGTAGAAAATAAGAACATAAAGACCACGGATTACAGCATTTACCCGAACTATACCTATGACAACGATACCGGAGCATCCACCATTTCCAGCTACACTGTCAATACGACGCTCACCGTATCGGATATCCCGGTAGAAGATTCCGCCTCTGTCATCAGTGGCTGCGTCGAAGCCGGCATAAATAATATGACCGGCATCACCTATACCTGCTCAAACTATGATACACTATATGAACAGGCACTGACCGCGGCAGTAGCAGAAGCCCAGGGCAAGGCACAGGCCCTCGCCGATGCGAGCGGCAGGACCCTCGGTGCCGTCGAGCACATCCAGGAAGGCTATTCTGACGATGGCATCGCGTATGGCTCCGCAAAGCTCGAAGCGGCTGCCTCCGATACATCCGGCCAGGCGGAACCGCAGATCCTCCCGGGCAGCGCCGTCGTCACCGCAAACATCACTGTGACCTACCACCTAAGATAATATGTTTTTAACGATTTATATTTCAACAATTGCATTTATCCTTGGTGCTGTGTTCGGCAGTTTCACTGACTGCATGGCATATCGGATCATGAATGGAGAGAGCGTCCTGAAGGGACGCTCTCATTGTGATGTGTGCGGCCATGTGCTTGGTGCGCGAGATCTCGTCCCCATCTTTTCCTGGCTCTTTTCCCATGGCAAATGCCGCTACTGCGATGCCAGGATTTCTGCAGAGAGTACCATCACAGAAATACTCATGGGCGTATGCTTCACGATTTCCGTTTTCCGCTTCGGCCTAAGCTTTGAAACCATCCGCATCCTGGTTCTGCTCGTGATGTTCTTTGCCCTCTCTATCATCGACCTTCATACCTACGAAATCCCTGACCGCTTCCACATTGCGATCCTCATCATTTATTTCGCCACATTACCCCTCATCTCCTGGCAAAAAACTATCGGTGTCATGACCATAGGAGGCACCTTCAAACCAGCAGACACGACGGCAGCATTTTCACAATCACTGCTCCATATGCTGATCTCCGGTGTCATTACCGCAGCAATTATCGGTGGCGGCATGCTCCTCATATCCCTGATTATGGATAAGGTCCTGGGCAAAGAATCCATGGGCGGCGGCGACATTAAGCTATTTTTTGTGACAGGATTCTATTTGACACCATTACTCGGATTGTTCAACCTGGTATTATGTTGCCTGATCGGACTCATATTCGTTGTTGCCTTCAAAAAGCAAAAGATCCCCTTCGGCCCGTCCATTTGCATGGGGACATTCATCTCATTATTATTCGGCGCTCAATTTATTAATTGGTATATGTCGTTACTTTGATAGGGGCGAGAGCCGGGTCCTGGAACAGCCCCACTTAAGCCCCACTGCTACACGAACTCACATTATACCAGCTATTAAAAATAGGCATTGCTTGCGGACATTTAAATTTGTCCACTATATATTGACAATTGTCCTTTTTCTGACTATATTTTGAGACATAAAAATTGATGCGAAAAAAGACAAGGACGTCGCAGAATCATCTGTGGCGTCCTTTTGTGTATTCGGATGTTAAAAATCCGGAAGCGCATCATTCTTAAAAAGGGGAGGACAATCATTATGAAAAAGTTAGTTGCTTTCACTGTTGCCGGCGCGATGGCCGTATCTCTTGCAGCATGCGGTTCTTCTTCATCCGGCGGAGCAGCATCCACGACAGCCGCAGCAGGCGGGTCCGGATCAGCAGCATCCGGTGACACCATTAAGCTCGGTGTCTTTGAGCCGAAGACCGGTGAGAATGGCGGCGGCGGCGCTCAGGAGGAGCTCGGCATCGAATATGCAAACTCCGTTCGTCCGACAGTTACAGTAGATGGCAAGACCTATACGATTGAGCTCGACTGGCAGGATAACCAGTCTGATAAGACAGTCGCTGTAACCGCAGCACAGAAGCTCATCAGCGACGGCTGTGTCGGCGTGATCGGCGGCTACGGCTCCGGTGTATGTATCGCCGCAGGCTCCTATTTCTCGGATGCCAAGATTCCGGCAATCGGTACCTCCTGCACGAACGCAAATGTAACCCTCGGCAATGATTATTATTTCCGTACCTGCTACCTTGATCCGTTCCAGGGCAAGGTCATGGCGAACTGGGCACATGACAATGGCTATACCGAGGTGGCAACGATCGATAATGTCGGCAACGAGTACACCTCCGGTCTTGTCAAGACCTTTACCGATGCCTTCACAGCACTCGGCGGCACTGTCGTCGATGCAGAGACCTTCCAGACAAACGAGTCCGACTTCAAGGCCATCCTTACAAACATCAAGAACAAGGGTGTCAAGGCTGTCTTTGCACCGACTGATTACCTCTATGCACCGCTGCTTCTGAACCAGGCTGCAGACCTCGGCCTTGACCTTCAGTGGATCGCAGGCGATACCTGGTATTCCAATGTTATTATCCAGGATGCCGGTGACAATGCGAATGGCGTTGTAGCTGATACCTTCTATAGTGAGGGTGGTACTCCTGATTTCGATAAGGGCTTCAAGGAGTGGATCAATGCAGACGAGTCCAGAAAGAAGACGAACCTCGACTCTGATGCAATCGTCGGCAACCACGCGGTATGCTACGATGCTTACATGGTAATGTGTGATGCCATCGAAGCTGCAAATTCACTTGATGGTACGAAGATCCGTGATGCGATCGCCGCGATGGATGCTTCCGACGGCTTCGCCTGTGGCCCATACAAGTTCGATGAGAACGGTGATGCAATCAAGAATACTTCCTATGTTTGCCAGATCACAGATGGCGAGTGGAAGTATCAGAGCACAGAAACCGTAGAAGGATAATTCTTCACTTCTTACTGAAACCTCCTATATTAGATTTCCATTTGCCAAGAAAAGGGAGCGGCTGCTTCTATCGAGCAGTCCTCCCTTTTCGAAGTAATAAGAAAAGATAATCATCCCGAAGGATGGATGAAACGTAGCGAAGCATCTGTTCCGAAGGATAGAACATTTCGAAGGGGAGTATAGCATGTCTTTGTCTTATTTTGTACAACAGCTTCTGAATGGCCTGTCCCTGGGCGGCGCCTATGCGTTGATCGCCATCGGCTATACGATGGTTTACGGCATTCTTCGTATGATCAATTTTGCACACGGCGACGAGTTTATGATGGCCGGCTATTTCATGATTTATTCCATTGCAGTCATGCCATGGTTTCTTAGCATTCCGGTCGTTATCCTACTTACGATTCTCATGAGTGTTCTCATCGAGCGGGCAGCGTATAAGCCCCTTCGTTCTGCACCGAGAATGTCTGTCATGATCAGTGCGATCGGTGTGTCCTATCTTCTCGAGAATCTCGCGAACTATCTTTTTACGGCTATGCCGCAGAGCTATCCGCAGATTCAGATTCTGAAGAAGGTGTACAGCTTCGGCGATGTCTCCGTATCCCGTGTCACACTGCTGGCGCCGATTCTTACCATTCTTCTTGCCTGGGGACTCATCACAATTGTTAACCATACGAAGCTTGGCATGGCGATGCGTGCCTGCTCGAAAGATCAGGATACAGCCCGTATCATGGGTATCCGTGTTGATAACATCATCACGACGACCTTCATCATCGGCGGTGCATTGGCAGCCATCGGTTCGATTCTTTATTTTACAGACCGTAATACCGTGCAGCCGTATTCCGGGTCCCTTCCGGGATTAAAATGCTTCGTTGCAGCCGTGATCGGAGGCATTGGATCGATACCGGGCGCTGTGGTCGGCGGCTTTGTCGTCGGTATCTGCCAGATCATCATTACCGCAGCCGGATATTCTGTCTTCAGTGATGCGTTTACGTTTGTTCTTCTCATCATTATCCTGATTTGCAAGCCGACAGGACTCTTCGGTGAGAAGGCAGTCGAGAAGGTATAAGGAGGTGCGGAATGGAAAAGGATAAGAACAAGAAGAGAAATCTGATTTTGACACTGGTCCTGATCGCACTGATCGGTATTTATCTCGGCGCGCTTCAGGCGGATACGACCGCACATTCCTATGCGATCACAATCATTGAGCGAAGCTCAATCTATGCGGTCGCGGCGGTCTCTATGAACCTGATTATCGGTTTCACCGGGCAGTTTTCACTTGGTACAGCCGGTTTCATGTGTATCGGTGCGTATGTGACCGGCATTCTGACGATCCCGATCAAGATGAGAGACCAGATTTATTATCTCTATGGTATGTCACCCATCATCCATGATATCAAGCTCCCGATGATCGTAGCACTTTTCATTTCTGCGATCATCTGTGCCTTGATTGCTGCGCTTGTCGGCTGGCCGATTCTTCGTCTTAAGAGCGATTATCTTGCAATCGGTACGCTCGGCTTTTCCGAGATTGTCCGTGCGGTGTTCGGCTGGGAGGGCTTCGGTACGATTACCAATGCTTCCTACGGTGTGTCGAACATTCCACCCTTTGCAAATATCTTTGAATGTGTCATCATCTGTGCGGTATGTATCATCATCATGAATCTGCTGATCAATTCAAGCTATGGCCGGGCGTTTATGGCCATCCGGGATGATGATGTCGCAGCGGAAGCCATGGGAATCAATCTGTTCCGTACGAAGCAGCTTTCCTTCGTGGTATCCAGCGCGTTTGCAGGTGTGGCAGGCTGGCTGCTTGCCATCTTCATGCGGTCAGCCGTGACCAGTACCTTCACCGTCGCGCTGACCTATAATATCCTCCTGATGGTCGTACTTGGAGGCATTGGCTCCGTATCGGGTTCGATCATCGGTGCGTTCCTCGTGACAGGTTCACAGGAGTGGCTGCGTTTCCTCGATAAGGAATATATGTTCTCGGATATTTTCAAGAACCTCAGTGGTACAGCCTTCGGTGCGATGAAGGTGCCGCTTCTCCGGAACGGCTTCCGTATGGTTATCTTCAGTATTCTTCTTATGATCGTCGTTCTCTTCTGGAACCACGGTATCACAGGATCAAAGGAGGTTTCCTGGAATCGGACAATCAACTTTTTTAAGAGACTGAAGGGCTCGAAGAAAAAGACGGAGGTGGCAGCATGAGTGAAGAAAAGAAAACAGTGCTTCGTCTTTCGGATGTGACGATGCAGTTCGGTGGTGTCGTCGCAGTGAATAACCTTTCGATGCATGTGGATGAGGGTGAGATTGTCGCTCTGATCGGACCGAATGGCGCCGGCAAGACGACAGCCTTTAACTGTATCACCGGTGTGTATGAACCGACAAATGGTCAAGTTGCCTTCATGGGCGAGCCGATGGTCGAGGATTTTCCGTCCGGCAAGATGGAGAAGAACTACAAGGGTGAAAATAAGGGAAAATACACGAAGCATATCAGTCATACACCGGACGAAATCACGAAGATGGGAATCGCGAGAACCTTCCAGAATATTCGTCTTTTCGGCGGGCAGAATGTGTTTGACAATGTTCTCGTCGCGAAGCATATGCGTGCCCATCAGAATCCTTTCTCCGCTACGTTCCGTCTGAACTATAAGGAAGAACAGCGCATGCGGGAGGAAACCTGGGCGCTTCTTAAGGAGCAGGGACTCGACCAGTATGCAAACTGGGAGGCGAAGAGCCTTAGCTATGGTATGCAGCGCCGTCTCGAGATTGCCAGAGCTCTCGCAACAGACCCGAAGCTTTTATGTCTCGATGAGCCGGCAGCCGGCATGAACCCGCAGGAGACGGAAGAACTTTCACAGTTCATCCTGAAAATCCGTGATCAATATCATCTCACAATCCTTCTCATCGAGCATCATATGAATCTTGTCATGGGTATTTCAGATCGTATCTATTGTATCGATTTCGGTAAGCTCATCTCAAAGGGCACACCGGATGAGGTCGCAAATGATCCGAAGGTAATCGAAGCTTATCTCGGTGTACAGGAGGAAGAAGATGCTTGAAGTAAAGAATATTAAGATCAATTACGGCGGCATCGAAGCGGTCCGGGATATTAGCTTCCAGGTGCCGAATGGCAAGATTGTCACTCTCGTCGGCGCCAATGGCGCCGGTAAATCCTCGACGCTTCGTGCAATCGTCGGACTCGTCAAAACACAGGAGGGTGCTGTTACCTTTAATGATGCTCTTCTTACCGGTAAGAGAACCGATGAAATCGTGAAGCAAGGCATTACACTGGTGCCGGAGGGGCGTCATGTATTTCCGGACCAGACTGTACTTGAGAATCTGAAGATTGGTGCCTATCTTCGGTCGGATGATTTGACGGAGGACCTCGAGGAGGTTTACTCTCTTTTCCCGAGACTAAAGGAAAGATCCTGGCAGGCCGCCGGAACTCTGTCCGGCGGCGAGCAGCAGATGCTTGCCGTGGGACGGGCGCTTATGGCCAGGCCGACGCTCATCATGATGGATGAGCCATCCCTCGGCCTCGCACCAATCGTCGTACAGGAAATCTTTAACATCATTAAAAAGATTAACGCCCGTGGCACGACTGTGCTCCTCGTCGAGCAGAACGCAAACATGGCACTCCGTATCGCGGACTATGCCTATGTTATCGAAAACGGCCGCATCACGATGCAGGGCACCGGCCACGAGCTTCTCAGCGATGAGAAGGTCCGCGCTGCCTACCTCGGCACCGGCGCCGGGAAATAAAAGTTTTTAAAATCATTGAAAACAGCACAGCAGAAGTGGGCCGGCCCGTGGCATTCGAATGCTACGGGCCGGACCACTTCTGCTGTGCGATATTTTTATTCGGTTAAAAAATACATTTTTCTTTCGATTTGAAAATCTTTTTTAAATATGCAAAATCATGGTATATAATGGAGTTTGTGATAGTCTCGAATTTTATACCGGCTAAAGGGCCGGTTGTGAGATAAATTAACCGTTAGAGGGTAGTATGGGAGCAGCGAATCTTGTCGGCATTGAGATCGGCAGCTATAGAATTAAATTCACATATTTGAGCCGCGGTGAGGTGAAGCAGTATTTTTCCGAGGACATGCCGGATAATCTGGTTGAGAATGGTATGATCCGGATTTGGGAGCCGACAGCGGACTTCATCCGGGAGTGCCTCAAGAAGCACGGGATTTCCTGCCGAAATGTCGTTTTTGTGATGCCGTTAAACGGATATTATATTAAGATTGTGGAACTTCCGCTGATGACGATCGCCCAGCTCCGCATCAATCTTCCCTATGAATTTCATGATTATATTTCAGATAGCAGTGATAATTATTACTATGATTATGCTGTTCTTTCAAAGGACGAGAAAAGTATGCGCCTTCTTGCTGTGGCGAGTGCGAAGAAGCTGATCGAACAGTACAAGGAGCTTGCTAAGCGTGCAAAGCTTAAGATCGTTGCTATCGTGCCTTCTGTTCTGGGACTTCAGCGTGTGATTCAACGGTATGAGTTGAAGAACCAGAAGGAGACGCATGATTATGCGATCCTGGATGCCGGCGATGATGCGCTCAGGATTCATTTCTTCAAGAATGGAATTTATGAGATCACCAGATCCCTTGAACCGGGCGTTAGGCATTTTGCAGAACAAATTGTAGAGCATGAGAACGTGGATATTCATATCGCGCGGATCATGCTGGAGGAAAATCAGAAGGACATTCAGCATCAGGATTTTCTCATGCAGGAATATGATAATCCTGCTGTGCAGATCATGCGTGTGCTGAACTTCTATAGCTATAGTAATACACAGAACACGATTGATACGCTTTATATTACGGGCGGCGGTGCGGAAATTCTTCCGTTTATACAGGATATTGCTGAGACGATTTCGCTTCCCATCCGTCGGATCAGTGTGCTCATGAACTATATTGACGAGGCGGCAGCCAGAAATGTTGCCTACGGCCCGGTGAGCTATGGTGTTCTTCTGAATCCGGAGGATAAGGTGAAGCCTCTTTCTGAGAAGGAGCTTGCACGGATTTCCGAGAGGAAGGAAGAAGATTTCCTTACACATAAGGAAGCTCCCGTAGAAGCAACCCAGGCGGAAAATTTTACGACAACCAGGCCGCAAGAGGAAATCGTGACAACAGCACAAACGGCTGAAGCTGCTGAAGATGAAACCCCTGCACCAGTTTATGATTCTGACCAGGCAGTGACAGAAGCAGATGATGAGACAAAGCCTTCAGACCTTGTAACAGAGAGTCAGGATGTCGATCCATTCACTGCGTTCCGCATGCAGAGTATGGGTGATGATTCGACAGAAGAAGGAGACGGGCATGGCAGCAACTGAGACAAAGAAGAAAAGCCCGCTCTCGATGACGATCGGCAGTCGCGGGAAATATCCGACGAAGCGGAGCATTAATCTTTACTATAAGGAAAATAAAACCAGGAAGATTCTGCTGGAGCTTGCAATCTTTGCGGTGTTCTTAGTTGCACTCTATTTCTTCACGGTTTATGCGGTGATCGCGAAGCTCCGGCAGGCCGATGAAGCAGAAGCCGCCTACAACGAGATGGCGAACAGGCTTCAGATCATCCAGGAGGCCAATGCTGTCTACCCGGAGGTACGCGCTGAGTATTCACACTATGGCAACGGCTATCTCAATGATGAAGAGAAGGCGATGCAGGATCGTGTCACGATGTTGAATGTCATCAATCGCCGTGTGCATC
Organism: uncultured Eubacteriales bacterium; assembly: GCA_900315665.1. Taxonomy (GTDB): domain Bacteria; phylum Bacillota; class Clostridia; order Lachnospirales; family Lachnospiraceae; genus Oribacterium. The sequence goes on along the minus strand of OMZX01000010.1, from coordinate 10,032 downwards.
CTGAAGGAGGCATTCAGAATATCACAATCGATGGCAATGTCGCGACGCTTCTTGTCGAAGTGCCAAGCGCTGCAAATCTCCCCGGGATGATCGCGTCTCTCGAAGAGTCGGAATATGTTTATTATGTGACGGCACAGACAGCCGGTACAGTAGAGAAAAATTATTATAATACCTATATCGTGACAGAAAATTCGGAGGAGCAGGAGTCTCAGGGCATCCAGTTCGTTCAGGCGACGATTACGGTGGAGTTTCGTACGGAAAAGGAGCTTCAGGACGGGATCAAGGCTGGTACGATCACAAGCACCCCGGATGCGGATCTCGATGCCGGAAGGGCGGGTACAACCTCCAGCTTCGAAAGCTTCGTACCTAAGGTGATACCGATGCCGACGGTACAAAAGAATAGTACAGAGCAGAGCGACACGACGACGGGAGAGAATGGGGCGTCTGCCGCCGCATCGTCAAATGCCGGCAGTGCAGCAGCTTCGACCAGCGGCAAAAAGCCGACCGGCGGCACTTCATCCGCCAGCACTTCAAAATCCGGTAATGCGGGTGCATCATCTGGCACTGGCAGCAGTACAGCGGCCTCTGCCAATACGGGAAATAAGGCTGCGTCAGGATCGGGGAGCGCATCCGTTTCAGCGGGTACATCGTCTTCATCGGGCAGTTCGACCGGGAGCTCCTCTTCTGTAACATCATCAACAGGTTCTGTTCAGACGGCCGCAGGCGGGCCCGGACAGTATACGACACCGGTAGAGACAAGACCCGCGAGCATCGATACGCCTACCGGCAGCGGCGCCACACAGGATCTCGTGATCAACAGCCTGCAGGGCGGAAGTCCCGTCAGCGGTTCATAGGCTTAGAGAAACCTGGTGCAAAGGCGTTGATGTAAGCATTGAATAAAAGGAGCATAACGATATGATGAACCGGCCATTTACTAAAAGAGAAAACGCAGCACTACTCGTGTTTGCGATTCTTTTGGTTGCGCTCTTTTATTACCGCTTTGTCGTTCTGGATGTACGCGACCGTATTAAGGCGGCGGACACGACGGAGCTGACCGTGCAGCTTTCCCAGGAGGCGAAAAGGGCTGCCGAGATTAAGCGGATGCAGACGGAGATGGAGGAGAATAAGGAAAATCAGACCGGCTATATCTCGACCTATGACAATCAGAAGGCGGAGCTTGAACTTCTGAATTCGATTTTTATGCCAAACGCCTTGACCTATAATTACAGCTTCACGAAGCCGGTGGCCAATGAGGATGCTGTGCGGCGTGTGATCAGTATTACCTTTACGGCGGCAAATTATCAGGCAGCCAGCACGATTTTACAGGAGCTTCATGACTCTCCATACCGCTGTCTCATTAATCATATCAATATGACGGCTGAGAACGATAATTCTGTGCAGGGGATGGATCCGAGTCTCGAATATTCGATGGTCAATGCGAGCCTGGATGTAACATTTTTTGAAACACTTGTTAACGCGACGACGACGGATGGTCTCGACATCCAGGAGACGACGGCAGCGCCAACCGGTATTGCCAATGCTGACGTTTCCGGGATCGAGCGGAATGATCTTGAAACCGCAGCGGAGAGCCTCGCCGGGGAAACACCGTAATAGAAAAAACAATGCCGTAAAGTAGAGAAGGGAGCCGGAGCGGATGTCTACACCTGCTGGTCCGGAACTGAATATTCTTGCACTTCTTGTATTCTCCTGTGTAATGGTGGAGGCTGTGAGAAGTACCTCTATGGATTTCCAGCATATCATGTTCCTATGGTTTGGTGGAAGCCTGCTTCTTACGCTCTTTTTTAATGTCACAAGGATTCTTGTGATGCAAAAGGTTATCTCTACACTATATACCGAGAGTAATCTTTATTTCTTAAATATTCTCTACTATTCACTTCTGAATTTTTCTATCTACTGCTGGGTACTCTATTCTGAGTCCTTTACTGATGGACATGGTCTTGATAAAAGACGGAATCGCCTCCACCTTTTCTGGCCTTTTGGCCTCATCATCCTTGCAAATGTAACCACGAAATGGACGCATCTCATTTTTTATATCGGCTATATGGAGACAGTTACCCGGATGGATTATTTCTATATCGAGGTGGCAGTCGTTATTTTCGTGCTGGTGGGAGAGTCACTCCGTCGATTCATGTATATGTCTCTGGAACCGGATCCGGTCCGGGAACAGCAGGAAAAGATTGCAGCGGAATTTCCGGTCATCGTGATTCCGCTGACACTGCTTGGGCTGATCAGTAACACTGAACCGATCGGCGCGGCGTCAATGGCCTTTGCTGCAGTCTATACTTATTTTGGTATGCAGATGCAGGCGGAGTCCATCGATCCGCTTACGAAGATTAATAATCGTTTACGTATGAAGATCGTGCTTCCTGAGATGATCCGGGATCATGATAAACAGCTCTGGCTTCTTATGATGGATGTTGATTATTTTAAGTCCATCAATGATACCTATGGCCATGTCGAAGGCGATAGAGCACTTCAAAGAGTTGCACAGGGCCTGAAGGAGTCCTGCCGCAGTACTCTGAAGGATTATTTTCTCGGACGCTTCGGCGGAGATGAATTTACGATTATTCTCGCAGGGGATCATGAGGATGTAGAACGCCTGAAGAAGGCGATACGGAAGACACTCCGGGTACTGAACCGTTATGAGGGAGCGCCATATGATCTGACAATCTCGATCGGGGCAGCCTGCTATGAAGATCTTCCTGAGAATCAGATGCATCCGGAGAATCTCTTTAAGAAGGCGGATGAAGCACTATATGCAGTAAAAAAAGCGAGAACCCTGCCGAGAAACGCTGTTCCTTCAAAGGAACCGGTCACCTTAAAAACGGAGGCGGACAAGTCATGAGTGTGATCATTGAGACATATGCCTGCTGTCTTCTTGTGACACTGATTCTGCTTTCTTTCTGGATTGAGAGAGATAGAGATGTACAGTTTTATGTGTTGTTCCGGCTGATCCTTTGGGGATCAGTGTACCTTGTCATTTCTTTCTTTACAGAAATTCTGATTTCCTTTGCAGAAAGAAGCTATGACAATTTCAGCGTTTACCTTTATTCCAGCATTTATTATGTCCTGATCCAGGTTATCCTATACGGCGGATTCAGCGCCTGCATCTATCAGGAAAGCATCCGGGAAATGCTCCTCCATAAGAGATTTTTAGTGTTTCTTCCGGCGATACCGGCTACCATACTAGCCTTGACGGTTCGGAATAATCATCTGTTATTCTACTATAGAATCGATTACCGCTTCGTCCCGGGAAGACTGTACTGGGTACTGCTTCTGGAAATCCTATTTCTAGGTATCTTCGGTTATATCCGGATCAGCAGAGCAACAAAGGCACTTTCGGTAAACAGCGATGATTGGGGCAGCCGCAGCAAGTTCCCACATTTCTTCAGTTTGTACAGTATATCACTTTGCATAGGCGTTTTCCTGCACTACCTTATCCCGCGTTCCTATTTCATTCCGGTAATGTCGACCTTCGGTATCGTCATGATTTATACTAGTGCGACTGCGAACACAGTTTCTGTTGATCCGCTGACAGGTATTAATAACCGGCAGAATCTGATGCGTCATATCAAAAGCTACATGGAGAATCCGAAAGATCAGGTCTTCCTCGCGATGCTGGACCTCAATGATTTTAAGCATATCAATGATCACTATGGACATGTCGTCGGGGATGAGGTACTCTGCCGGGTTGCGGATTCTCTGAAGAAGGCGGCTGAAGGACGAAAAAGTCATCCGTATGTGGCACGCTTCGGTGGCGATGAGTTCATGATTCTTTTACATACGAATATTCCGGGGGAAACCGGGGCGATGGAGGTAATCTTACAGCAGGAGCTTTCGGAGAGAAATGAGCGGGCTTCACAGGGCAAGGAGGCATCGATCTCGATCGGTTGGGCACAGCTTGATCCTGAGACGATGAAGACACCGCAGCAGTTTATCGCTGCAGCGGATGCAGCGCTCTATAAGAACAAATCCGTCTGGAAAAAGGCGCATCACATAACGCGATGAATCATGTAACACCAGGGATGGTTCTCTCTGCATTTACAGATATGTTTGCCTTGACAGGAAGCGAGTCTTCTTGTATTTTAATACGCAGGACGCTTTAACGTAGTAGTGTGATAGCATGCTAGCAAAAGAAAGCATATAGCTGAAATAAGATTTCTTTATACAAAGTTTAGTGCTTCCTGTTGTATACTGTTTCGAGGGGGATCATGGTTATGTCGTCTTTTTTCAATGAGAATTTCAAGCATCTTACGCCGTATACACCGGGGGAGCAGCCGCAGGATAAGCGGTATGTGAAGCTGAATACCAATGAATCGCCATTTCCACCGGCACCAGGGGTGCTGAAGGTTGTGAATGAAGCGGAGGCGAAAAATCTCAGATTGTATTCGGATCCGGAGCTTAAGCCGTTGAAGGCGGCGATTGCGGAAACTTTTTCTGTGGAGCCGGCAAATGTATTCATTGGCAATGGATCGGATGAGTGTCTGAATTTTGCTTTTATGGCATTTGGCGGGGACGGGATGGCGTATCCGGATATTTCCTATGGTTTTTATCCGGTATTTGCGGCGGTGAATCATATCGAGAGTGATGTGAAGCCGCTGACAACAGACTTTCGGATTAAGGTAGAGGATTATTTCGGAATCGGGAAGTCGCTGGTGCTTGCAAATCCGAATGCACCGACGGGTCTTACGATTAGCCGTACGGATGTTGCGGCGTTATGTGAGAAGAACCCTTCGCATGTTGTCATCATCGATGAAGCGTATGTGGATTTTTCGGAGGAGCCGGTTTCTGCGGTCGGGCTCACGAAGACGTATAAGAATCTTCTCGTGGTGCAGACGTTTTCGAAGTCCAGGTCTCTGGCTGGTGCCAGAGTGGGCTTTGCAATCGGAGATGCAGCGCTCATTCAGGACCTCGAGACAATCAAATTTTCGACAAATCCTTACAATGTGAATCGGCTTTCGATGGCGGCGGCTGTCGAAGCAATCAAGGATCAGGCATACACGTTTTCCAATGTAAAGAAGATCCAGGAGAACAGGAAGTATACTACGGAAGCGCTGGAGACACTTGGCTTCATGGTGCTGCCTTCGCAGGCAAATTTTATCTTTGTGAGAACCAATAAAATCGATGGTGGCAGTCTATATCGGAGGCTGAAGGAGGAAGGTGTCCTCGTACGGCATTTCGAGAGTGAGAGGATCCGGGATTTCGTCCGGATCACGATCGGCTCGCGGGAAGACATGGAGATGCTTGTTGCAAAGATAAAAGGCATCATCTCGGCATAAAGGCCTACTGTCGACGGTTTATGATAATTATTTTAAAGCAGCCTGTGAAGTGGATAACATGACTTTTCCGGGCGGAAGAGGAAAGATATGCGTACAGCGGAAATCAATCGTGTGACGAATGAAACAAATGTGGATCTTTGGCTGGATCTTGATGGAGATGGCTCCGCATCGGAGATTCAGACGGGAGTCGGCTTCCTGGATCATATGCTGACACTGTTTAGTAAGCATAGTGGGATACAGATGACCTTGAGCTGTAAGGGAGACACCTACGTAGATGATCACCATTCTGTCGAGGATATCGGTATTGCGATGGGTCAGGCAATCCGCGAAGCGCTTTCGGATAAGAAGGGCATCAGACGGTATGCGAGTCTTGCATTGCCGATGGATGAGGCGCTTGTATTGGTGGCAGTTGATATTTCCGGGCGTGGCGGCTTTTTCACGGATATGCATTATCCGAGTGAGAAGATCGGCACGTTTGATACGGAGCTCGTGAAGGAGTTTATGATGGCCTTTGCGATGAATGCCGGACTTACGCTTCATATCCGGCAGCTTGCGGGGGAGAATTCCCATCATATTGCAGAGGCATGCTTCAAGGGACTGGGGCACGCGATGCGGGAGGCTGTTGAAATTGATGATCGCTTCTCCCATGAGATTCCGAGCACGAAGGGAGTTTTAGAGTGATGCGCTTTCCTGAAGATTGATGACGAAATAGCGCTATGATGTCTGATAGAAGCATTAGATAATGAAAGAGATTAGATGAACCGGGGTGAAGCATGATCGAACAGACGTTGAATCAGCTCTATGAGTCATATGGCTACCGGAAATTCCGGATGACAAAATTCGAACCGTATGACCTCTATGCTGACAACAGAGATTTCTTAAATACACAGCAGCTGATCACATTTTCAGATCTGGACGGGACGCTTCTTGCGCTTCGACCGGATGTTACGCTTAGTATCGTAAAGTCAAACGGCGGCGGAGAAGAAAAGGTTTATTACAATGAAAATGTTTACCGGCCGTCGGATAGTCATTATCGTGAAATTCTGCAGAGCGGTGTAGAGTGCCTCGGTGTGGTGGACCCCTATGCGGAGGCGGAAGTGATTGCGCTGGCTTGCCGCTCGCTTGCTGCGGTTTCAAGGCATTATGTGCTTAGAATTTCAGATGCGGCTTTTCTTCAGGAGGAGTTTTCCTCGATGGGTCTTTCAGAACAGACGAAAATTGAGGTACTGAAGCTTTTTTCCATGAAGAATCAGGCTGGACTAAAAGCGCTCTCGGATAAGGGACACTTGACAGAAGCTTCGGCGGAAACACTTGCGAAGCTCATGGATCTTTATGCACCCTTTACCGAGGGTGTTTCGGTGATCCGGAAGCTTGCATTTTCAAATACAGCGATGCGAATCGCGGATGAGCTCCGGGAGCTTTCCGACATTCTCGATGCGTTTAATGTCCTTCCCAATATCTATCTTGATTTTTCTCTTGTGAATTCCATGGATTATTATAATGGTGTTATTTTCCAGGGAGCCGTGGAGGAAATTCCATTTGTGGTTCTTACGGGTGGACGATATGACCCGCTACCGGAGAAAATGGGAAAGCATGTGGGCGCGATCGGCTTCGCGATGTCGATTGATCTTCTGGAAAATTATCTCACGAAACCGCGGGATTATGATGTTGATGTGCTGTTGGTCTATGGCAGTGAGAAAGAGAGTGGGACTTGCCCTCTTTCTGTGCGGGCCGCCCGGGTGATGACAGAGATGACAGCGCACAGCATGAAAGTGCGGCTTGTGCGAAAGGATGAACTCGCCCATATGGAACACAAGATTCGTGCGGAGAAAACGATGACGATATCGGAAGCGGAGAAGTGGCTGGAGGACAGTGCTGGCGATTCCCCCATAAAAGAGCAGAATTCCTTGAATGAGAAGACAGCAGACAGGCAGAATGCAGCGGAACCGGAGGCAGTGAAATGATTAATGTAGCACTTCCGAAGGGAAGACTCGGTGAAAAAACCTACAGTCTCATGGCGGCGGCCGGCTTCGATTGTCCGGCGATTCTTGAGAAGAATCGAAAGCTAACCTTTGAGAATCCGGAAAAGGGCGTCCGTTACTTCTGGGTTAAGCCGTCTGATGTGAGCATTTACGTGGAACGGGGCGCTGCGGATATCGGTGTCTGCGGAAAGGATATTCTTCTTGAATATGAGCCGGATATCTATGAGCTTCTGGATCTTCAGATTGGCAAATGCCGCATGTGCGTAGCCGGAAAAGGAGATTTCTATGACGATGAGGAGCGGACACTCCGTGTTGCGACGAAATTCCCGCATATCGCATCGGGCTTCTACGAATCCATCGGACGGGACATCGACATCATCCATCTCAATGGCTCCATCGAGATTGCACCAATCCTCGGGCTTTCGGATGTCATCGTCGATATCGTGGAAACCGGTAATACGCTTCGCGAAAACAACCTCGTCGTGCTTAGAGAAATCGTGCCGGTCAGTGCCCGACTTATTTGCAACAAGGTGAGCTTCCAGTTCCGACATGACGAGATCATCCGGGTGCGGGATGAACTGACGGAGCTTGTCGGCTCCGGTGAAAAGATTGAGACCATCCGGCTCGAGCACTAATACGAAAAGGAGTAGAAATGATCAGAATTTTTGAAATGGGAAAGCTGCCGGATGAGGAAATCTTCGCACGGCAGAATCCGGTGTCGGATGTATCCGATATCGTAAAGGATATTATCGCGACGGTAAGAAAAGACGGTGATACAGCACTTAAGGCGTATTCAGAGAAGTTTGATCATGTAGAGCTCTCCGATTTCCTCGTGACCGAAGAGGAAAAGGAAGCGGCATTAAAAAAGGTAGAACCGGAATTTCTCTCGATTCTTAAAGAGACGGCAGCTAACATCCGTGCTTTTCATGAAAAGCAGGTACGGCAAAGCTTTATCATGGCGGATAAGCCGGGGGTGATCCTCGGACAGAGAGTGCTTCCGCTGGAGCGGGTCGGTCTCTATGTGCCGGGTGGTACGGCGGCCTATCCATCGACGGTGCTGATGGATTCGATCCCTGCGAAGATTGCCGGCGTCAAGGAAATCGTCATGGTGACGCCACCATCGAAGGAGGGTTCCGTTAACCACTATATCCTTGCTGCTGCACATATCGCTGGTGTCGGCCGGATCTTCAAGGTCGGCGGAGCGCAGGCGGTGGCAGCGCTTGCTTATGGAACAGAATCAATCCCACGTGTCGACAAGATCGTAGGTCCCGGCAATGCCTTCGTGGCCGAAGCAAAGAAGCAGGTTTTCGGGCAGGTAGGAATCGATATGATCGCCGGTCCGTCGGAGGTTCTGGTGCTGGCGGATGGAAAATCAGATCCATCGTATGTTGCAGCGGATCTTCTGTCCCAGGCGGAGCATGACAAAAACGCCAGTGCAGTGCTCATCACTGATTCGATGACGCTTGCGCAAGCTGTTCAGGCGGAGCTTGAGAAGCAGATTCCGAAGCTTAGGCGCGCGGATATTGCACGGACGTCGATTGATCATAATGGGAAAATCATCGTTGCGAAGGATCTTCATGAGGGCGTCGATGCAGCAAACCGCATTGCACCAGAGCACATGGAGGTCTGTGTCGATCAGCCGTTTGATATTCTCGGTGAGATCCGAAATGCGGGTTCCGTGTTTCTCGGACGCTACAATGCAGAACCGACGGGCGATTACTTTGCCGGACCGAATCATACTTTGCCGACGAGTGGTACAGCCCGTTTCTACAGTCCGCTTGGCGTCGATGATTTTGTAAAGCGCCTTCAGTACAGCTATTACACGAAGGATGCACTGGAAAGGGATTATGAGAAGATTTCCTTCTTCGCAAAAAAGGAAGGCTTGACAGCGCATGCGAGAGCGGTGGACATCCGGTTTGGAAAAGAGGACAGAGACTAAGAGGCAATAGGTGTCGACCTTAGACAAAAAGAAATGGAGGCTTGACTATGGTTGCGGTAATCGATTATGGTGTCGGGAATGTTTTTTCCCTGCAGAGTTCTCTCCATGCTATCGGAGAGGAGGCCATCGTCACGGATGACAAAACGAAGATCCGGGCAGCAAATCGTGTGATTCTGCCGGGTGTCGGTGCATTCGGTGATGCAGCCGATAAGCTTCGGGAGAGAGGCCTTTTCGATTTCGTTCGTGAGATTGCCGGTGAAGGAAAACCGCTGCTTGGCATCTGCCTCGGCATGCAGCTTTTGTTTGATCGGTCGCTGGAGTACGGCGAGCATGAAGGTCTCGGCTTAGTGCCTGGTGAAGTACGACCGATTGAAGAGGTGATTCCTAAGGAGCTTGACATCCCGCATATGGGTTGGAATGCGCTGCATCTCATTTCCCGGCCAGCGGATGGTGCTTCTTTATATAATACGGATGGCGCACCAAATGGTGTCTGCCCGCTGTTTCGTGATCTCGCAGAGGGAGATTATGTGTATTTTGTCCACAGCTTTGCGGCGTTTAACTGTGATAAGAATCTCACAGCGACCGCAGAGTATGGTGTGCCACTGACGGCAGCAGTCGAGAACCGGAATGTGTTCGGTACGCAATTTCATCCTGAGAAGTCCGGCCCGGTGGGGCTGAAGATCCTGAAGGCCTTTATGTCACTATAAGAGGGGAAAGTTTGAAACAGAAAGGTAGCGGTTAGATCCTATTAAAGGGCAACACAAACAAGCCATCTTTCGGTGGCTGAAAAACTGAATATAGACGCAACACC
>OMZX01000003.1 GCA_900315665.1 uncultured Eubacteriales bacterium | reverse complement strand
ATGATGCAAGGTTTCCTCGAGATGCAGCAGCTTTTCAGATTCTGCCTGCTGTAGTCTCTGTACCGGAATCTTCGTCCATCCGGATACGACATTCGCGATGTCTTCCTCCGTTACATGGAGACGATTTTCTTCTTTTTCACTGTTCCATTTTTCCAGGTCCTTATTCAGACGGTTCTTTTCCTGCTCCTGTTTTTTCTTAATTTCAGATGCTTTTTCGAAATCCTCGGCGCGAATTGCATCCTCCTTTGCGGTCTCAAGCTCAGCAATCTGTGCCCTCAGACGTTTAATCGGTGCCGGCTCTCCGGCAGCATGAATACGGATCTTGGAAGCTGCTTCATCCATGAGATCGATTGCCTTGTCAGGAAGATACCGATCGTTGATATAGCGCGTACTGAGTCGTACCGCGGCATGCAATGCTGCATCATCGATGACGACACGATGAAACTCCTCATACTTCGGCGCAATACCCTTCAAAATTTCATAGGATTCCTCCTCTGAAGGCTCCTCAATCGTCACCGGCTGAAAACGCCGTTCAAGAGCAGCATCCTTTTCAATATGCTTCCTGTATTCATCCAGCGTCGTCGCACCGATGACCTGCAGCTCTCCTCTTGCTAAGGCTGGTTTCAAGATATTTGCAGCATCCAGAGCACCCTCTGCACCGCCTGCTCCAATAATCGTATGAATTTCATCAATAAACAGGAGTACCTGCCCATCATCCTTTGCTTCCTGAATCACGCGCTTGATGCGCTCCTCAAATTCACCACGGTACTTCGAGCCCGCCACCATACCTGAAATATCCAGCGTCAAAAGACGTTTCCCGAGGATGCTTTCAGGTACATCGCCAGCGACGATGCGTTCTGCCAGACCTTCTACGACTGCCGTCTTTCCGACGCCCGGTTCACCGATGAGACACGGATTATTCTTCGTACGTCTTGATAGAATCTCGACAACCCGGAGAATCTCCTGTTCTCTCCCGATCACAGGATCCAGCTTATCCTGAGAAGCCAGTGCAGTTAAATCACGGGAATACTGATCAAGAACCGGCGTGTTAGACTGCTTTGGTGGCTGCTGCATCCGTGCACTGTCATCCGATATATTATCATTGCCGATTACAGACATAATCTGGCGATACATACTCTGCGCATTTCCACCCAGGGTTGCGATGATCTGGCTGGCTACGCAGGATGTACTTCTGAGAATAGCGATCAACAGATGTTCGGTTCCTACTAAACGTGAATGCGTTGCCTTTGCCTCTGCTTCACTCAGTTCTATGACCTTTCTAGCGCTCGGGGTATAACCGGATCGATCTGTTACAGCCACACCACTATCCGGCGTTACAAACTTCGAGATCATATCCACGATTCGCTGATCATCGATACCGCTGTTTTCCAGTACCTTAGCCGCAACTGACGTATTTTCTCTTCGAAGGCCTAAAAGTATATGCTCGGTACCAATATAATTATGTCCCAGCTCCTCTGCTGCTTCAATTGCAAGCTGCAAAGCCCGCTGCGCCTGAATCGTAAATTGATTCATACACTGCTCCTTTTACTACTTCAACTTTTCAGTTGCAGATGCCTTCACATGCTATAACAAAGCTAGCAGGCACCTGTTTCAGATTATAACTCTTCAATATCTAGGCCATCGATGCTCTGCTCCGGCTTTACTTCCTTCACTCCTGGAACAATCATCGTATCCTGTATCATCGATTCTGCATTCTGCCCATGCGTTACGGCATCCATCGCTGACGCATGAAGCTCCTGGTCAAGAGCCTTGATATCCGAATGATTCATCGATTGGTCGGTGGAAATGGTCATTGTCGGTTCATCCACATCGAGATCTTCAACCTGAAGTGTATCCTTCCCCATAGAAGGCTCCGTCTTCGGTTTGCCTTGATCCAGATCTTCTATCTCAAGCATCTCATCTTTTTTCAGAATACGTGTAGCAGATAACGTATCCTCCACAGGTGCGCTTTGATTAATCTGATCAAGAGCAATGGTTTCGCCAAGCTTATCATCCTCCGGCGTCCCGACCCCCTCATATTGATTCTCATGATCCCTTCTGGACTGATCATTCATCTTTCGTACCGTATCGCTCTTCGTACTTTTCCTGCGAAGATTAACGAGCACAATGACAAGAATAAACAGTACGAGGACGCCTGCACCAAGCACGCAGCTAAGAATCAGCATATGATTATATTGCGTAGCAAGATCATCATATTTCGTAACAAGTGCCGGATAATCCTCGGCATCCTTCTTCATCTGATCCGCTACCGGGTCCTGGAAATACCTCTGCAGCGTCTTCTCCTCCAGATCATAACGATAGAAGTTAAGCTCACCAGCATCATTCATACCATATACGATACAATACTGATGCTCAGTATCATTTGCCCATACCCAGCCCTTTACTTCATGGCCATCAATAAAGATCGAGCTCTCCTGGAAGCCATCCGGGATGGCCACATCAGCACCCGGATTCATGATCGTGATCGTCTTCTCTTTCGAGGAAAGCTTCACGCCTTCATTAACAGTTTCTGTACCATCTGCTGCTGACGGACCACCTTCCTGCTTCGTCACCTTCAAATTATAAACCGTTTGGCTCGCACCATCCGCACCGGTCACGGTAATGGTTACATCATTCTCTCCGATTTCAAAGTTTTCATTACCGGATACCTGTACATTCGCTGTAGCATCCGTCGCAATGGCATTAAGCAGAAGCTCAGATACGTCTGTACCAACCGTAACAGAGTAATCTGTGACATCCTGTGAAAACGCTGGCGTCAATGTACCCGGTGAAACCGTAAGTGATTGTAGTGTCGAGCTTGCCGCTGCAGCCTGTGTTGCAATCGTGATGGTTGAAGAACCACTGTGAGTCACCTCAGCCAACGCTTCATCCGTATCATAAACCTCCTGTGAGCCGATCGTAATCGTCGCTGTACCCGCAGAAAGAGTCTTAAATTTCAGATTATACTGCAGCGCTGCAGTTCCTTCACCATTCGTAGCACCATGAACACGAATCGTACCAGATCCTCCATCCGCATCCGTGCCACTTTCGAACTCCAGATGTGCTGCATCATACTGAAGGGTCACATCCGATCTGGAGAGCGTCCCGTCAGGACTCGTGATTTTCATCGTCACATTGACTTCATTGCCAAGTGTAACAGATGGGTCTGAAAATGTGATAGAAGCTGTTGCTGCTAGTGCCGCAAAAGATGAAAGCACCGTCATCGACGCCGCTGTCAGGATATATCTAATCGGGTTTTTGAATCGCATGAATAAAATCTCCCTTTTATAAGGATTATCGGGGAAGGAAGAGTTCCTTCCCCGCTATTTTGAATTTTCTTTATATTTTACACCGGACCGGAAGATACTGCAATCCTTTCAACCGGACGGCATAGCAACCTGTTCTTCTTTAGGTGCCAGAAGTTATAGCCCTTCTTTTATATAAGCAACTGTCGTTTATACAGGGCCAACTCCAACCTGTACCATATTGGTCACTATGGATGATGTCGTTTCTGTCGTTGCACCGGATGCGTCCTGACTGATTACAGTAGACGAGCCAGTCGGACCTGTTGTCTGTCCGCCGGATGTGTCGACCGTCGTAGTACCTGCCGAGACACCTGCTGTATTGACAGTCGCTTCGGATGTACCATTTGGCAGCTGTCCGCCAGTCTGCTGTGCGACAACAACCGTATACTGCTTTATGGAGCCATTCTGTGCTTTTACAGTAATTGTGATTCCCTGCATAGCGCTTGTCAGTGCAATGTTGCCTGTCCCGCTCACCGTTGCACCACTGTATGCCGGTGTGGCAGAAATTGAGAGGCTTGTCACAGACGGATCGACAATCAGCGTATAGGTATCCGTCGCTCCAGAGAAGGTCGGCGTTAACGTAAAGCCTGAAACATTAAGCGTTGCCAATCTGTTGTTTGGATTGCCATCTCCTGTCGGAAGCGGGGCCGGTGTCTCCGGCATATTCGAGTAAATCGGAATATAAAAGGTCAGCGCAGTCGACTTCAAGGTAGTGCTGTATGCTTGAGAAAGATTTTTTCCTTCCTCACAAGCACCCTGAATATTCGTCATATACTGATGCTTGAAAGTGTTTGAAGCGGTTACATTGAATCGCTTTAAGTAAAGTGTATTCTGGCCAACCTTCAGATAATTATCAGCGTACCACATTGCGCCACCGACAATTGCCTTTTCCGGTGTATTCCACGGACGATTGTAATTGCCAGACTGTGCCGCATACCAGAGTCCTCTCTCAGCCGCTGTCATATTGCCAGATGCATAGGCACCGATATTCAGATAATTATAATAACCACTCGTCCCCTGAATGCTGCCGCCATGGCCATCCTTCCCTTGCTCCTGCAGGATCATCGCGGCAAGTACATACGGATTCATACCGGCAGTCGTCGCTGCTTCATAAATAAGATAAGCATAAGGAATCGTCACCGTAACACCATTCGAAACGATACCGGTGCCAGAGACAGCTCCCGCCGTACTGTTCGTCGTGCCAATGCTTACACCAGCAGTCGAACCGGTTGATGTCCCGCTTGATGCAGAACTACTGCTCCCTGGTGCAGAGGTACTTCCTGGACCAATGTCACTGATTTCAACACGATCCTCTAACCAGTCGATATTATCATCACTACTGTTTGTAACCGGGTAATCAGGAAGAATCGTAGTACCTGCATCAAGTGGCGAAACACCAATTTCGACGGAAGATGTACTTTCGGAAGTCGTCTCCGCTGCAGCAGATGTGCTTGAATCAGCTGATGTATTCCCTGTCGGTCCAGAGAAAGAAATCGAAGTTCCTTCCGAAATCGATGCCGACGTAGCTTCCGTAGAGGTATTTTGTACAGTATTCGTTGTTTCGGTAGCAGCTGTAGCACCACTACCCGCTGTTATGCCATATTCAGCGGTAAGCATATAACTATAGTATGGACTTGAGGAGTCGATTGCTACCGAATTCTGGAGAAACGTACCAGCCACCATAGACTGAATACCCTCTAGTGTCTGTGTCGACAAATCAAGACTATGCTCAGCAAACTGAAAAACGGACTGATCATCCAAAAAATTTCGCGGATCTACATAATAGGCGATAATATCCTTCGATGCAGCGACCCACGAAGCCCCATCGAACCCCGGCCATGTAGAGGTCGTCCAGTTAAATTTTCCCTCATCCGTTGACTTCCAGGAAGATTTCGCATTGGTGGATACGAGACTGGTTGTTCCCTGCAGTTCACCTGCTACCACCGTATCAAACGAAAGACCTGTATTCACAGCCTTAAAATTCCAGGTCGGATGTGCCTGATGCAGCTTTCGAAGCCCTGCCTTATAGGATTCCGGAAAGCCCTGCTGTGACATATAGGCTTCAAAATCACTATTTGCAGCAAAAACAGTCATAGAGCCATGAAAAAGATTTACGGCTGGTGATATTGCTACAGCAACAGACAATGTAAAGGTACCAATTCTCTTGTAAAAGCTTCC
This sequence comes from uncultured Eubacteriales bacterium, assembly GCA_900315665.1. Lineage (GTDB taxonomy): Bacteria > Bacillota > Clostridia > Lachnospirales > Lachnospiraceae > Oribacterium. The sequence continues at coordinate 69,121 of OMZX01000003.1, read as the reverse complement.
CTTCATGAAACAGATTCTCCCATATATGCTCTAGATTTTTGTACACGAAAAATGGAGGGTGTTTAACCACCCTCCACAGTTTATAAAGACAAATCCCCATCCGTCAATGAAAGTCAAAATTATTCAGACTTTAGACTGATTTTCGTAAGATTGCTGTGCTTTATTTGCAAATATCCACGATCATGCTAAAGGAAATTATTTCTTCCTAGAGATATGTCTTATGCAGGATATGCCTTATTTTCCTTATCCGCTGCAGTCTTCGCAACACCGGATGCCTGTGCCTCACGATAAGAGAAGAAATCCTTTGCTACAGCAGGGAACAGCGCATAAGAAAGGAAATCTTCCTCAGTCTTAGCACCATACTTCTTTGCCTCCTCACGGAAGCCCTCCATCTCAGGTGCGATATGATCTGCAGGACGATCCGTCATCTGGGTCTCACCCGGCTTCAGGATCTTCTTCACTACTTCCGGATCCATCGGCTTTACGGTACGGCCGAACTCACCAGCTACGAGCTTATGAGACTCCTTCGGAACCATCTTATAGCGCTCACCCATCAGTACGTTCATCACAGCCTGCGTACCGACGATCTGAGAAGACGGTGTAACAAGCGGCGGCTCACCGAAATCCTTACGAACACGAGGAACCTCCTCAAGAACATCCTGAAGCTTATCATCCTTGCCGGCCTGATGCAGCTGAGAAATGAGGTTACTAAGCATGCCGCCCGGAACCTGATACTTCAGCGTATTAATATTTACACCGAGAACCTTCGTGGAAAGAAGTCCGCTCTTGATGCACTCCTCACGATACGGTGTGAAGTAATTGGAAATCTCGATAAGCTTATCCATATCGAGACCAGTATCATACTCTGTGTCCTGGAAAGCCTTGACCATAACATCGGTTGAAGGCTGGGATGTACCAAGTGCAAAAGGTGTAGATGCAGTATCGATGATATCTGCGCCTGCCTCTACGCACTTCATATAAGTCATGGAAGCCATACCGGATGTGTAGTGCGTATGAATCTCGATCGGAAGCTTAGTTCCTCTCTTCAGTGCCTTCACAAGATCATATCCAGCCTGCGGAAGCAGAAGGCCAGCCATATCCTTGATGCAGAGAGAATCTGCACCGAGTTCCTCAACATCATGTGCAAGCTTCTCCCAGTAATCCAGTGTATATGCATCACCAAGTGTATAGCAGAGAGCAATCTGAGCATGTCCGCCATACTTCTTAGTGGCCTTTACAGCAGTCTCAAGATTTCTGATATCGTTTAAGCAATCGAAAATACGGATGATATCGATACCATTGGCAATCGACTTATCGACGAAATCCTCAACCACATCATCAGCGTAATGATTATAGCCAAGGATATTCTGTCCTCTAAAGAGCATCTGAAGCTTGGTATTCTTAAAATGGCTTCTGAGCATTCTCAGTCTCTCCCACGGGTCCTCCTTCAGGAAACGAAGGCAGGCATCGAAGGTAGCGCCACCCCAACACTCTACTGCATGGTAGCCGACCGCATCCATCTTATCAAGGATCGGCTCCATTTCCTCACTCGGCATACGAGTGGCAATTAATGACTGATGCGCATCACGCAGTACAGTCTCTGTAATCTGAACTTTTGCCATTGATTTACTCCTTTGATTCAGTTCAAAAATTATTTAACACCATATACCGCCATGAAGGTACCGGCTGCGACAGCCGTACCGATAACACCGGCTACGTTCGGTCCCATGGCGTGCATGAGAACGAAGTTCGTCGGATCATATTCGGAAGCAACCTTCTGGGAAACTCTGGCCGCCATCGGTACCGCAGATACACCAGCGGAACCAATGAGCGGATTAATCTTATGACCAGAAAGCTTATACATGACCTTACCAAGTATAACACCTGCCCAGGTACCAAATGCAAAAGCAACTAGGCCAAGAACAACGATTTTCAAAGTATCGATCTTCAGGAAAGCCTGTGCGCTGGTCGCACCGCCGACTGAAGTACCGAGAAGGATAACCACGATATACATGAGCGCGTTGGATGCAGTCTCAGTGAGCTGTTTAACAACGCCGCACTCCTTGAACAGGTTACCAAGCATCAGCATACCGACAAGCGGTGCGGTCGTCGGAAGAAGTACGCAGACTACAACAGTAACGATGATCGGGAAGAGAATCTTCTCAAGCTTCGATACCGGACGAAGATGATCCATATGAACCGTTCTCTCCTCGGGTGTCGTCATCGCACGCATGATCGGCGGCTGAATGATCGGAACCAGAGACATGTAGGAATAGGCTGCAACAGCAATCGGGCCAAGCAGAGCTGTCTGACCAAGCTTGTTGCAAAGGAAGATGGACGTCGGGCCATCAGCGCCGCCGATGATAGAAATGGCTGCGGCTGCAGCACCATTGAAGCCCATGAAAATTGCCAGGAAGTATGCTGAATAAATACCAAACTGTGCAGCTGCTCCCAGCAGGAAGGTGATCGGGTTTGCAATCAGCGGTGAGAAATCCGTCTGTGCACCGACACCCATGAAGATCAGCGACGGGAGAATCGTCAGCTCATCCATGTGGAAGAAGTACCACAGAAGACCGCCGGTACCATTCATCGTATCTGCAGGATCTACCATGATATCCGGATAAATGTTTACAAGCAGCATTCCAAAGGCAATCGGGACAAGGAGCAGAGGCTCGAAGCCCTTCGCAATCGCAAGATACAGATAAATGAAGGCCACGATGATCATGACCACATTACCCCATGTCATACTGAAGAACGCTGTCTGCTGTAGTAAATTTGAAAACGTTTGTGCTACGTTCATATGTGTTTTTTACCTCCAGATCAGCAAAATCGGGTGACAGTTACTACCGAACCTTAGTTCAGTGTAGCAAGTGTTGCACCGGACTCTACTGCATCACCAACAGACACGTTGATGGAGGCAACCGTACCATCCTTCGGTGCTACAATATCATTTTCCATCTTCATAGCCTCGAGTACGAGGATCGGATCGCCAGCCTTTACTGCATCACCAACATGCTTCTTGACTGCAAGAATCTTACCAGGCATCGGGGCATCAACCTTGATGGAACCAGCTGCGCCTGCTGCTGCAGGTGCTGCTGCCGGAGCGGGTGCTGCGGGTGCTGCAGGTGCTGCTGCGCGAACTGCAGGCGCTGCGGAACCCTTTCCCTCTTCTACGGTTACGTCATAAGCGACGCCATTTACTGTGATCGTATAGTTCTTCATATTATTTACCTCTCTAATTTGGGAAAAGTCCCATGATCAACGTCTTCTGATAGAACGAATAACAAGTCCATTGTTCAGTGTCGGGCCGGCTGTAAAGCCATTGCCTGCACCGCCTTCATCAGCTTCATAGGCTGCGATTGCAGCTGCGATAACGGCCTGAAGCTCAGCGCCGGAAACTGCCTGTGCTGCAGCAGGTGCTACCGCTACAGCAGGTGCTGCTGCAGGTACCGGTGCAGAAGCTGCTGCCTTCGGTGCTTCCTTCTTTTTCCTAAACTTCTCTTCAAGCTGCGGAATATACTTAAAGAGACTGATGAGCCATGCGATGAAAATGAGTACAAGGAAAACGGTACCCATACCTACGACAAGGTTGCCGGCTGCATTTGCAAGCTCCTCACCGATTGTGTAGTGCGGGTTGAAGGTCATCTCTGTAATCTCACCGGATTCGGAAAGTCCGAGTGTCAGTTCGAGTACACGCTTCTCGAACTGTGCATCAACCTCGACGGAGTACTCCTCACCGACTGTTGTCGCATCAACAGAAAGAATCTGCTGGAACGCACCAAGACGGTCCCGGGAATTGATATAGTTCGTTAAACCATTATAGGTTACATTATCCTTTGATTTCTGTGCGCTGGTGATCCGCGCCTGCAGTTGTTCTGTATCTTCTGTATAGATTTCAGTTGCAAACTGCTCGACAGACTGCTCCAGTGATGCTTTCACCGACGGCTCCAGCGGCATGTTGACTACTTCACTGCTTCCGCAGGCACCGAGCATCAGTACGGACAGAGCAAGAGAAAAGCAAAGGATCGCTTTCTTAAACCACTGCTTCATACTTACCCCTTTCCTCATACGGTACCATGCTTCTTGTCAGGTCTGTATACACTCTTCCAGTTCAGCATCTGAAGGGCAGCAGCAACACGCTGTCTAGTTTCTTCCGGTGCGATGATATCATCGACATAGCCGCGCTTCGCTGCCGCAAGTGCTGTAGCCTTCTCGCCGAAATCCTTTTCAAGAGCAGCCTTTTCCTCATCGCTGTCCGCAAGAATCTCTGCCGCTTTCTTTGCATCGAGAATACCGAAGCCGGAGCCCTCATAAGCATAAACGGCATCTGCGCCAAGTGCCTTTGAGCCGAATGCTACACCGGCTGTACCATAAGCGTTCTTAACGATAGTAATCATCGGAACATCAGCATTGGCATAAGCATATGCAAGACGTGCAGCAGCCTCCGGCATGAACTTCTCTGTGCACTCTGTATTGTTATATTTCTTAACATCTACAACAGAAACAACTGGAAGATCAAACGCGTTACAGAAAGTAACAAGCTTTGCAGCCTTCTCGGCGCCCTTCCAGGTAAGATTTGCGCTCTTATTAAGCACGAGGCCCACTGTCTCACCGCCGATCTGGGCAAGTCCTGTCAAAACGTCTTTTGAATAGCCCTTCTTCGTCTCGATGAAAACGCCATTATCAGAGAGCTGCTTAGCAGCCTCCTCAGCATCCAGCGTATCAAATGCACCTACAGAACGGTTAAGATCATCTGTGTTCTCATCCTGTACGCCGCCCTCGTCATTGGAGCCTGGAAGGATAGAAACAAGCTTACGGATCTGTGCGAAGATTTCATCCTCAGTGCCATAGAAATCTACAAGACCATTGGCAGCCTGTGTCTCTGCTTTCGCGATCTTATCATCTTTGTTGCCCTGTACTGCATCAGGAGCATTAACATACATCCGTGCATCCTTGGCTTCCATCGCAACAAAATCAGAAAGACCAGCAAGTACCGTGAGTCCGCCGCCGCAGTTACCAAATACAACTGTAATCTCAGGAATCTGACCGCTTGCAAGTGTCTGCTTCTTAAAGATTCTGCCAAGTCCGAACAGTGCGTCATCCGCCTCCTCGAGACGAACGCCGGAGCAGTCAATGAGACTGATGACTGGTGCCTGGTTCTTCATTGCCATCGAATAAAGGTTGGCAATCTTTCTTGCATGCATCTCGCCGATTGAGCCGCCAAGTACTGCGGAATCCTGTGCATAAATATACACAAGACTTCCGTCAATCGTACCATAGCCGGTAACTACACCATCGGAAGGTGCCTTTTTCTCAGCCAGATTGAAATCTGTGGATCTTGCTTCTGCAAGACGACCAATTTCAACGAAGCTGAACTCATCGAGCAGTGACTTGATTCTCGTCACAGCGGATGAAGTTTCACGATTATCCATGTTTTATCCTCCATTTCCTATATAAACAAAGGGTCAGTTTGACCCCGGTTTATGTCAGATACTATTGTAAACGAGCAAATGCTATATTTCAATAAAATAATCTTTTTACAGAAACCTAAGACCCTTCGGAAAATGATTTTTGATTTGCGTCCCCGCACATTTTCCGAGGCCAAGATACGCACCGTCACAAGCTACGATAACGAAGCCTTTTCCGTCGAAGCCATCCGGTACCGTAATCTGAAGCCCATGAAGATACTGGTCAATTCGCGGATCTTCTTTCTTGTAATTCACTACCGGAAACTCTGTCTGCATCGGTGGAAGTGCATGCACATAAGCATGAGACGGCTCCTCTCTGTTCTTAAGGATTTCCTCTTTCAGGATGCCCTTTCTGAAAACCTTCAATCCCCGAAGATCCGGCAAACAATCAGGTACAAGATAAACCTGGTCCTTTTTCCTTTCCTCCGTAAAGCCAACAGATAAATCAGCCTCCTGCCGAATTTCTTCCTCGGAAATCGATAAAAGCGCTGAATTTTCTGTCATAACCTCAGCTGAAATAGCTCTGTCCTTAAAAAGATCCTCTCCACTTTTTTTCAAAATCGCGCAGAAATGCCCCTCTCCACGGTCCTGATGCGGCCAGTGCCGCTTCATATAGATGCACTGCATCTCCGGAAATTCGGCCAGAATATAATTGACAATATCCTCATTTTCTTCCCGTTCAAACGTGCAGGTTGAATAGCTCATGCGTCCGCCTGGCGCGAGCATGAAGACAGCATTCCGTACGATTTCCCGTTGTCTCAATGCACACATCGCGACACTCTCCGGAGACCATGCGCGGATCGTTTCAGGATCCTTCCGAAACATGCCCTCTCCAGAACATGGTGCGTCGACGATTACTCTTGTAAAGTATTCCGGAAAGCGCTCTGCGATACGCTCGGTATTTTCATTCAGGACGGCCCCGTTCCGGATGCCCATCCTTTCAAAGTTTGAGCTCAGCGTCCTTGCGCGAAGGCCGATGTATTCATTGGCGAGTAAAAAACCACCTTGTGAAAGAGACAGCATGTCTGCTGCCTGCGTGGCTTTGCCTCCCGGGCTTGCGCATAGATCGATGACCCGGTCATACGGACGGATCTGAAGCTTCGCGACGACATGCATTGCCTCCGGACTTTGCATATAGTAAAGTCCGGCTTCATGATACGGATGCTTGCCTGGACGAAGTGCATGCTCATTCAGAAAATCATCATCAAGATAGAATTCACGAAAATATTGTTTTCCCCGAAAGACAACAGAGGATGCATCAGGAATCGATTTGAGGCCGAAGTCTCTCAGCAATCCTTCATAGCTCACAATATTTTCCTGATTCATCACTGAAAGCTCCAGGAACTTATGGAGATTCAGTCTTATGCCACGCTGGGCAGGTTCCTCATAGCTTTTTAAGAACTGCTGATACTCCGAAACTGGTAGTAGTGCTTGCATCCTTTGTAAAAAAGCCTCTGGTAAATTGATCATATTTGTTCTCTCTATGCTTTCAAAAAACATAAGAAGGCATCGCAAGCGATGCCTATGAACTTGCTCGCCACTAAGGCATCCGGAAGCTCTTCGCTCCGCTTCGGTCGTTGCAAAGCAGATGTCCACTGGACATCTTGCGACGCCGCTCCGCGACACTCCGGGATAACAAAAAAAGAGAATACATACCGCGGGTATATATTCTCTCTTCTTCCGCTGTAAGGCGATAATTACATCTCTACCTTATAATCTGCGTTGCCTTCGCCATCTACTGCAAAATATGCAGCACTTTCATCGACGTTTACATAGATATCAACCTTCTTTGCATCAGCCTTTACCTTTGATGCAGCCTTCTTGGCAGCTTCTACGAGCTTGTCAAGATCAACATCCTTGCCGCTGTACTGCAGTGTAACGGATGTCTTTGCTTCCTTCTTAGCAGCCGGTGCCTTCTTCGGTGCTTCCTTCTTAACAGGTGCAGCCTTCTTAGCTTCCTTTGCTGGAGCAGCTTCCTTCTTTGTTTCTTTCGGCTCTTCCTTCTTTACAGGAGCCGGAGCATCCTTCTTAACTTCCTTTGCTGGCTCTGCCGCCTTCTTAATCTCTGCAAAGGATTCCTTTAATGCAGCGTCCTTCTTGGCTTCTGTTGCCTTGACTGTAGCCTTTGACTTCTTCTCCATTTGTTTATCTCCCTTTTTCAAATGCAGTGATAAAAGCTGTTGTTAACAGGTTCTATGGAATGCATTATAGATTTCTCATAACTTTTTGTCAATAAATTGTATACAGATTCTATGCGATAAGACCGATATAAAGACCGAAATGATGAGATAAAACCAGGTTGACGGTAGTGAAAACCAGGTCGTGAAAAAGGAAAACAGGAAATAAAAGGCCACCTGTGCATAGACTGGTGTAAGCATTGTACCACTGAGTGGCTTATGATTCTTCTCAAGGAGTCCTGTGAGAAGCCCAAGTACTATGCCAAATAATAAGACGCCGGGGATACCAAAATCATACCATGCATCATACAGAATAGTCGTCGTGCCAAGCTCTTCCTTTGTCTTAAACAGCGGAAAAGCCGGTGCAAGAGATGGGAAGAAATATTTAAGCGCACTTAGCGTCACAAAAGGATACAGCATCTTGAGTCCTTTCGAATGAACCGTAAGGTCACATGTCATGACATTGAAATTGTCATAATTATTCGCAATATACATGTATGGCTGTGTAATGAAAATCGGTGTTGCCGGATTTTTCATAGCAAAAATACCATTCAGATACTCTACAGAATGTGCGCGATGAATCGTGATAAAGACATATAAAAGCACCATGGCAAAAAACATAAGAGCTGCTTGCCAGAGCTTTAGCTTTCGTCCGGAAAGAAGGTATGTAAAGACAGCGACAATTACGGAAAACATCAGCTGAAAGCGGGATACCATGAGAACCGGCATAAGGATTGCAAAAAATAATGTAATAAGTGAAAACAGATCAACGAAGTTTAAAAAGGTCCTTCTCTTTCCTGCTATGGATTTCTGTGTTTCTCTTTCTTCCGTTACACGGATTCCTGTCCGCGTGTTTAGATATAAAACCACATAGGAAGGAATCAGAATGACCAGTGTTGTAAAATAATGCACACCTTTCAGGTGAAATATGCCATAGGCATGTGGTGTATCCTTCACAAAAAGCGGAATCATCCGAAGCCGGAATGCCTCAACAGAGAAGCATGCATATGTAAGCACCAGGAGCATAAGAATCAATCTTCGAAGGAACTTAAGCCGGGAAGCTTCCGAAATGGTGCTCTCTGTAGAGTTTTGGTGCTCCGCATGTTTTTCTCTCCCCTCTGGCAGAAAAGAAACGAAATAAAAAACAAGATAGAACAAATAGAAACTCCACCATGTCATCTGAGTCCAATCCGTACTAAGCGTACTAAGCTGAAATCTGGCGATTCCCTCACCGCCGATAAAGCCGAGTGCCATCAATCCACGAAGGCATAGAAGCTGCTCCTGTCTTTTATATTCTCTATAATACAGAAAAATCGCGGCAAGCAGAAGAAAAGCACCGGAAAGCGGCGCAATATGCCGCTCCCCGGTGATGACGGAAAGACCATATAGGACAGTATAAATTGATGCGTTTACGAGTATTTCCTTCATAAAATGCTTTTTATCCCGTCTTCAATACGTTATTCGCCTCAGTTGAAGCATCCTCCTTATTCGCCTCGGCTGGGGCTTCATTATCCGAAGTCCTTGTCTCAGTGTGTGCAGTTTCTGTTGGACCTTCAAAGGTGATGCCCGGTTGCTCCTTCGCAGTGGTTTCCGTATTGCCATGATCACCACTTGTATCCGTCTCTCTTGCGGATTCATGCGAGGCTGTTGATGCGTCATGAATAGAAGAAGTCTCCTCTCCCGGACCCTGCTGTGATTCGGTTTCTGTTTCACTTTCTTCCACTGCACGTTTTGTCTCCGGAAGCTTTTCGATCCGTACTGTCACATTGATCATGTTTTCCTCGCCTTCGGCAAGGCTCACGCCATCTGGCAGATAGTCACGGATATCATAGGAAACAGTAAGATTATCCTGCTGGTTCGTGATATCAACCGCAGGGAGCGCCAAAACAGACATATTGTCAACATTTTCCGGTAGAGCGCTGAGCAGCACAGAATCAGGCGAAACCGTCATGGATTCATATTGATAGCCATCCTGTGGCACACCACTGACAGAACAGAGCAGATTAACTGCCTTTTCCTTGTTGAGCTTTACCGTGTAGGAAATTTGTGCTGAGCTCGCCGAAACATTCTGCAGTTCTATGACATTGCCATTTGCATCGTAATAAACCGGCTCGGCAACGCCTGTCTTATCTTCAGAAATATCAGTGACATCCGCTTCGAAACCAACGCTGGAAATCCGACCGATTTGTGATTCCGGCCCGGTTACATTGACAGATGTCGGATTGGCCACAACTTCCGCCACCTCATAACCACTCTTTGGTTCTCCAACAGTCGTTGACTTAACCTCAAACTTCTTTGTCTGGATATCTTCAATCGTAACGTGAATCACAGTCGGACGCAGTGTTACATTTTCCATCAAATCATCCTTCCCATTCAGCACTTCCACATAAATGGGCACGCTTCCGGTGATTGAATAATCATTAAGATCAATATAAGCATGAAAATCTGCCGCCGTGATAGAAGAACGCATATCCGTGCGAACATTATAGCTTACTGTTACCGTTGTTCTGTCAATCTCCCAGGTCTTCTCATCTCTCGCAAAGGCATCCTCATTTTTAACTTCCAGCTGCACGCTCTTTTGATCTGTAATCTCAGGCTTCGAAACATTAATGACGAGAAGCCACAGAAAGAATGCCATAGCAATGCTTAAAAGCTTAAGACCAAAATTACTGAAAACATATTTTTTGAAAAAATTCACGATCATGCCTTTTCCTCCTCCTTTCGTCTAAAGAAGTGGAAATGGCCGTTTTTATCTGCGGTCAAAGCAGTTGACGGAAGAATTGCTCTAAGTGCTTCTGCGTCGGATACCCTGCGGAGCGAGCCATTAACAGCGACTGATACTCTTCCTGTTTCCTCAGACACTATGACTGTGATCGCATCCGTCACTTCGGAAACACCAAGTGCTGCACGATGCCTTGTACCAAAATCCTTAGAAATTTCTGTATCAGACAGTGGCAGATAGCACGTAGCTGAGGTGACCTTATCACCGACAATAACCACCGCTCCATCATGAAGCGGTGTATTTTTTTCAAAGATATTGATCAGAAGCGCTGACGTTACGATGCCATCAATCCTGATGCCTGTATCTTCAATTTCCTTCAATGGCTGCCTTTGTTGTATAACAATCAGCGCACCTGTTTTCTTCTTTGCCATTTCGAAAGTCGCCTTGATGATTTCATCGACGGTTAAAGCACTGGAACGCTCTGTTCTTTCCGTAGGCAAGATGCCGGCAATAAAGGATCTCGTGCCGAGTTGTTCAAGTGCCCGCCGGATTTCCGGCTGAAAGATCACAACAGCTGCAATGATAGCAATACTGGCAAATCGTTCAATGAGCCAGACAATCGTCGAGAGTTGCAGTATAAAAGCCATAAATGTAAACACTACAATGACGAGAATGCCCCTCAGAAGCGCCCATGCACGCGTGTTCTTGATCCATAGCATACATTCATAAATGAAAAAGGCCAGAATGATAACCTCAATCACATTGTTAATCGTGAACGGCGGGAGAAGACTCAGCCAGCTTTTCATTTTAGTCATAATCTGTGTCAAAGTGTTTCCTTCTTCCTCTTACTCAATCCTTCCGTGCGCGAAGCTTCGGAACTGCTTTCACAAAATAAAAATAATCATCATCTTCAAACCGAACGCGTTCTGTCCTCTGATAATCTGCTCCATATCGGAGAAAGGCAAATATTACAGATAAAAGCAGTGATAAAAGAAGCGGTATTATTTCACTAAGAATCGTGAAATCACTTCCAGTACGATGCGCGCCTGCTGTAAGAACAATCAACATTGAAATGAAACCGGCCAATGTACCGATGAGTCCTGCAAAATTAATATCCAGTGTACGAATAATATATACAACAATCAGCCCAATCACAAAGGCAATTGCTTCCAGAAGCATCGCTTTGTTTTTAAAAAATCCGGTGAAAAGACCTGCATATTGTGAAAGAAGTACCGTCATATCGTCAGTAGTTCCACTTGAAAATATCGAAAGATTCTCCGAAAGATACATGAGATATCGGTAGATGATAACGCCAATCGCCACTGGAATTGAAGACATAAGCGAAAGTGTAAGCCCTGCAATTATTGGCACAAGATATGGAATATGTAGATGAAAGCAAACCGGGACAAGGCAGATCAGGATTGAATATCCTCCATGGAAGGCCGACTGCGCTAGTCCTGCAATGATAAAGATTACAGTTGTCGCCGCTGCAAGCCCTATGGACAGCTCATATAAATTTCCCAAAATAAACGCCGCACCAAATGCGGTAATTGCTGACCATGGCAAAAAAGCGCATAAAGCTGCGGCACCTAGAAGAACAAACGGACTGCCAAATGAAGCTTCAGCCTGAAGATCTCTGTTGATAAAGAAAAAGGCAAGAAAAGCTGTACCGGCCTTTGCCAGCGGAACAACCCAGTAATCATTATCCGTATAGAATTTTTCAAGCACTTCTCTCACGATCAGAACACTATCCATACTCTGCTCCCTAAAAACTTTTCTTTATTCATCCAACCAGCCGCCATCCGGTTCATCGGCGTTCCGATGTTGCCTGCGGTCATTATCATACATTCTCGCAGCGCGCTGTCTATCTTCTCTTCCGTAAGTCATCTCATTGAAATCATCTTCCTCCGCTTCTTCCTCCCAGGAACGTCTGTAATCCTGCTTGTTTTTTCTATAGGCACGCTGTCTCCTGTAGGAATCATCCCTTCGCTCTTCTGCAGGATTCAACGGCTCATCATAAATAATTTCTGGCTCACCTACTGCCCGCACGATATGCTTACGGTGTGTATTTGCATCATACACACGGATATCCCCATGCATCTCCTTATAATAAATTGCTTCACTCTCATGCACCGTAAAGGGCTCACCCTGATCCGCCGAAAGATGGTCAAGACGATCCAACTTAGCCTGATAGTAAAGACTTTCTTCATAATTTTTATCGTATCGAGCAGAAAAGGCTGCATACCCAAGTAATACAACAATACCTAGTCCGAAAAAATATAGCATAACAAATGTATGAGCCGTCGCTTCAAGATTTTCAAGGTTAACATGAATCAAAATATTCTCGAGATCCACAAAAAACATCATAAGTGCCACAATAAAAAATATGATGGAATACCGCAGAATCATACCCAGAATATGTACGGAAATATAATCCTGTCGATAATATTTTGCGACGTCCCGAAGCGCACCGCCATGATGCTTTTCCTCGATCGCGAGCTCCGTCATCAGACGAATTTTTTCCACATTTAACATGAATGCCTCTTCTATCAGTAAGATGTTTTTACTTTCGCTATGCTTTTTCGGTCAATAACCTCTTGCATTCCGCGCACGTGCCGCGTATGGCGAATCTGGATGCTCTCCGACAATCTTATCAAACCATATGCTTGCTTCCTGTGTGTTTCCCATGGACTGAAGAAGTCTTGCCAAAAGATACATATTCACCGGTTCTTCACGGATTTCGACGCTGAGCGTGTACAGCTCGACAGCTTCGTCCTTCTTTCCACTATTCCAGTCTGCTGTTGCCTCATCGGCAAGTGTCTGGTAAACGGAGCCTTCCATATAATTCTTAATGTCCTGCAGCTGCGCAAGCAGTCCTTCATCTGTGATTTGAGACTGGTCAAGACTAACATAGTAACCCGCAGCCGTCACGAGATCACCACTATTATAAGCACTCGTAATCTTATTCAGTGTTTCGTATTGTGTCATGAAGGCAGCATTCTGATTTTCATATTGATCCAGCTGATTCGCTGCTTCCGCATATTGTGATGCCAATGTGTCATACTGTGCTTTCAAGTCATCGTATTGCCGGTTTGCTGCATCGAGCTTTTCTGTGTAGGTAATCAACTCTTTGTTATTCTCGGCATTGATTGACTTCGTTTTAGCCGGCATAATCAGGAAATAGAACGCAAAAACAGCCAGCACGATGCCAGATACAATCAGCCCGAGTACCGCCCAGGGAGAAATCTGCTTCACCTCCTGCGGCATCACCACGAGATCATCTGTCATTTCCCTATGAGAAAATGCATTTTTTAAACGGTTCTGCTCTACTTCCTTTCGACCGGTATTCTGTTTCACTTCATCCATCAGCACAAGTGCTTTCGGATTATTACGGTCAATTTTCAGAACAGTATAGAGGCTCCTTCCTGCCTTTACCCACTCCTCCCTATCCATATACAGAAGCGCAAGCAAAATATGTGCCTTAATATAGTTCGGGCTATCCTTGATTACCTGATTCAACTGCATGATTGCCAGTTCTTTGTTGTTATTCTGTGCGTAATCCAGTGCCTGGTTAAAGCGTTGAACATTATCGGAACATACGCGAAGGATTGCAGGCTTCCGCTGAATCTCATCCAGGTAATGATCTGCGATATTATTCTCAGGTAACAGATTCATACTGATAACCCATTGGCACAAGGCATCTGCTGTTTCACCACATTCAAAAAAGATGAGTCCCAGCAGATTTCTGGCATCCTTTTGATATTTATCGAAGAGTAATGCTTTTTTTAATAGCTCACAAGCCCCGGATAGGTCTCTAAGTCTGGCTCTTTCAAGTCCCAGATTATAATAACAGTTTGCTATTCTCTCCAGCGTAATATCGTATTTCATGCCTTACTGAGCTCCTGGTCAGAAGATCTCTCAGATTTACCCTCATGAATACCCTCTTCTATAAGTTGCGTCATCACATCATTCATATCTGTTAGATCGATTTTGACGATTGCATCCTCAATTTGATCCACATCAAGACTTGGCTTAAAACGTTTAATTTCTTCTTCGTAATTGATCATATATTGTCCTGTCCTAAAGAAATCTATCCTTTCGCATAACCGAGCACGGAACAGAGTCTTGGTAATAAACGATTTTACTACGGCATTTTATTGACACAAAGAGCCGCTTAACCTAAAATCTATGTTCAGCTGCGTGTCAACGCAGATATTCGAAAATAGTGTATCACATTAAAATCGGGCATTCAAGAAACAGGAGTGTATATGAACACACTAGTTCAGTTTTTTACAGAGCATCTTGCAAAGATTCTTTCAAAAGAAGCAGCGATATTCATCATATCGGTTATGCCGGTTCTCGAGCTGCGTGGCGGTCTCATTGCAGCCTCTCTGCTTGACATACCATATCTCAAAGCACTGGTCATTTGTATCCTTGGAAATCTGGTCCCGATTCCCTTTGTTCTGTTCTTCATAGAAAAACTCGTTCTTTTTCTTGAATCGAACAAACATACCGAACGCTTTGCACGGATATTTCGTTCAAAGGTTGACAAGCACAAAGAAACAATTGAAAAGTATAATCTATTTGGGCTTACACTGTTTGTAGGGATTCCTTTACCCGGCACAGGTGCATGGACCGGATCGATTGTAGCCGGTCTCATCCATATGAATCGTAGGAAGGCGTTTCTTTCGATCATACTCGGCGTTTTGCTCGCCGCCGCTATCATGTCTGTCATTTCTTATGGAATCCTAGGTACTATCATTCACTGAAAAATGATATGTTTCACCCAGGCATTGCAAGTATGAAACCTTCGTGCTTCAAACACATGGCACATAAAAAGGAGCCTCAAATGAGACTCCTTTTGCTATGCGGAGAAAGGGATTTGAACCCTCAAGAGTGTTGCCTCACACGGACCTGAACCGTGCGCGTCTGCCGTTCCGCCACCTCCGCGAACCTGTTAATAATATCAGATTGAGCTCCGCACGTCAAGTGCGGAAGCTCATGAATATTCCAAGTACAAATCTTATATTACTTGTTCAGTGCTGCCTTTGCTGTATCGCAAAGCTTCGCAAAGCCTTCCGGATCAGCGATTGCAACTTCTGAAAGCATCTTTCTGTTCATATCAACGCCTGCAGACTTAAGTCCATACATGAGCTTAGAATATGAAAGACCATTCATTCTTGCAGCTGCATTAATACGAGCAATCCAAAGCTGTCTGAACTGTCTCTTTCTCTCTCTTCTGCCCTTGAAAGACTCTGTGAGCGCTCTCATAACGCTCTGCTTCGCTACTCTATACTGCTTCGAGCGAGCGCCTCTATAGCCCTTAGCAAGCTTTAATACTCTATTGTGCTTCTTCTTAGCGTTTAAACCGCCCTTAATTCTCATCTTAAATGCCTCCTCTAACTACTACCGATCAAAGATACGGAAGAATCTTCTTCATCGTCTTAACAGTTGTCTGATCTACAGTTGTATCCTTTCTCAGACCTCTCTTACGCTTCGTCGTCTTCTTCGTGAGGATGTGGGACTTGTTTGCCTTGTTTCTCACAAGCTTGCCGGTAGCAGTCATCTTGAAGCGCTTTGCAGCAGCTCTCTTTGTCTTAAGCTTATAGTTTGCCATACTTGCCTCCTGTGAATTTACTTTTTCGGACTTATAACAATCGACATATTTCTACCTTCGACCTTTGCCGGCTTATCAAGATTCGCTATATCTGACAGCTTCTCGGCAAAATCGTCAAGCAGTGGCTTCGCCTGATTCATACGGGACATCTCACGGCCACGGAAGCGAAGTGTAACCTTCACCTTATTTCCCTTTTCCAGGAACTTCCGTGCAGCAGAAAGCTTGGTATTGAGATCGTTTGTGTCGATGTTTGGCGTCATACGAATCTCTTTCAGCTCTGTCGTATGCTGATTTCTCTTGGCTTCCTTTTCCTTGCGGAGCATCTCATAACGATACTTACCGAAGTCGGCAATCTTTACGACAGGTGGCGTAGCAGTCGCAGCGATCTTAATCAAATCAAGATCCTGATTTCTCGCCATCATATATGCATCCTTAGATGACATGATACCGAGCTGCTCTCCATCCGGTCCGATCACACGCACCTCACGGTCCCGGATCTGTTCGTTGATTTCAATTTCGGTTGTCCTAGCCATTAAGCTCCTCTCTACTCAAATCTCTGGTAAAAAAATATGGTGGATTGTAAGCCCAATCCACCATAATGAAAATACTCAAATATTCTTCAATATGAACCCGGGTCAGTCTCAAACTGCCGAGGTGAGGTGGATAACCTACTTTCCTTTTGTCTTTGCACGACTAGAAGATATTACCACACAGTCTATTGAGTGTCAACAATTTTTTTATTTTTCTAGACACTTTTAGCGTTTATATTTTCTCCTGATAATTCTTAAAGCAACCATACGATTATCTGAATCATTATGCATTGCTGTCCGCGGGTTGCGACAGGATATCATCAAAGATCTTATAAATCTCCGTCAGCCCCTGCTTCGTTTCCGCCGAAAACGGAATTAAAGTACAGGTCTCTGTCGCATGCAATCCCTGCCGGATCAAATCAACCTGTCCTTTCATCTGCGAGCGCTTCAGCTTATCAGCCTTTGTCAGAATTACCACTGGCTCATAACCTGTTCCCTGGACAACATAATCAAACATCTGCAGATCCTGCTTCGTAGGTGCATGACGAATATCAATGAGCTGAATCACTTCTTCGATATCCTGTGAGGTTTGAAGATAGCGATTGATCATCCGTCCCCATTTTTCCTGTTCAACAGGGCCTGTACTTGCATAGCCATATCCTGGCAAATCGACAAGATAGAAACGGTCATTCACATTATAATAATTAATCGTCCGTGTTTTACCTGGTGTTGAGCTCGTACGCGCATAGGCCTTCCGATTTACAAATGCATTAATGAAAGAAGACTTGCCAACATTAGAACGCCCTGCAAGAACGAATTCAGGTCTTCCTGTCTTCGGCAGTTCCGACTTCACGCCTAAAACCTGCTCTAAATTTACCGATACTATTTTCATAAAAGCCTCACTAAAATATCCGTCAAAAAAAGATGCCGGTAAACAACGCCGGCATCCTTCGTAAAAAATACCAAAAATTTTATGCTGATTCTGGTGATCCGGTCTGCGTCTGCTCCGGACGAATCTTCGTCGGATGCACTGGTTTCATTTCTTTACGTGTAAGAATCGGCTGGCCCTTTCCTTCCACGCAGTCACGAGTGATCTCTGCTCCGATGACATCTGGTTCCGACGGAATATTATACATAATGTCCATCATCATATCTTCCATAATGGACCGAAGGCCTCTGGCTCCCGTTTTTCTCTCAACAGCCTTTTCCGCAATTGCGCTAATGGCATCCTCTGTAAATGTAAGATCAACGCCATCGATTTCAAAAAGCTTCTGATACTGCTTTACCAATGCATTCTTCGGCTCGGTCAAAATCTTCGTCAGTGTATGTACATCATGCGAAGAAAGCTCAACATCCACAGGTACACGACCAATAAACTCAGGAATCATGCCAAATTTTACGAGATCCTCCGGCTGCACCTGACGCAGAACGTCATCATAGTTTTCTTTATTCTTTTCAATAATCTCAGCGCCAAAGCCCATGGATCCAGACGCCACTCTCTTCTCGATGATATGCTCAAGTCCGTCAAATGCGCCACCGCAAATAAACAAAATATTGGTTGTGTCAATCTGGATGAACTCCTGCTGCGGGTGCTTCCGGCCACCCTGTGGCGGTACTGATGCGACAGTACCCTCCAGAATCTTCAGAAGCGCCTGCTGCACTCCTTCGCCGGAAACATCACGGGTAATGGAAACATTTTCCGATTTCTTCGCAATCTTATCAATCTCATCGATATAAATGATACCAATCTCAGCACGTTTGATATCATAGTCAGCAGCTTGAATCAGCTTGAGAAGGATGTTCTCGACATCCTCGCCGACATACCCAGCTTCCGTGAGTGCCGTCGCATCAGCGATTGCAAAGGGAACGCCAAGAATCTTCGCCAGTGTCTGCGCAAGGTAGGTCTTGCCGGTACCTGTCGGTCCAATCATAAGGATATTTGATTTCTGTACATCAATATCCTTAATCTTCGAGGTAATGCGCTTGTAGTGATTATAAACAGCGACAGAAAGAACCTTCTTGGCTTCATCCTGTCCGATGACATATTCATCCAGGAAATCCTTGATTTCCTTTGGTTTAAGAAGCCGGATATCCGAAACATCCTCACCGGCAGCAGCGTTGTTATTCTCCTCATCCAGGATTTCCTGGCAGAGCTCGACGCATTCGTCGCAAATGTAGGTATTGTTCAGACCCGCGATCAGCTTATGCACCTGCTTTGCAGATTTTCCGCAAAAGGCACATCTGATTTTATCTTCCGGTTTCATCGCCATTATTTATCCTCTTTCTCATTCTTATTTGTGAGGCCTTCATCACGAGACTTAAAGATGTGATCCACAAGG
Source organism: uncultured Eubacteriales bacterium (assembly GCA_900315665.1). Classification (GTDB taxonomy): domain Bacteria; phylum Bacillota; class Clostridia; order Lachnospirales; family Lachnospiraceae; genus Oribacterium. The sequence goes on along the minus strand of OMZX01000003.1, from coordinate 50,268 downwards.
CCATATTCAAGAGCCTGCTCTGCGGTCATCCAGTGATCTCGTTCTGTATCTGCCATTACCTTTTCGACTGGCTGTCCGCAATTCTCAGCCAATATTTCCGCCATATGCTTCTTTGTACGAAGAATCCATTCCGCTGTAATCTGGATCTCCGTCGCCTGACCTTCTGCCCCTCCTGATGGCTGATGAATCATAACCTCTGCGTTTGGCAGAATCATGCGCTTCCCCTTCGTACCGCCAGCCAGAAGAAATGCACCCATCGATGCAGCCATGCCGACGCAAATCGTCGAGACATCACACTTGATATACTGCATGGTATCATAAATGGCCATACCATCCGTGATCACGCCGCCCGGAGAGTTGATATAGAGATTAATATCCTTGTCCGGGTCCTCCGACTCCAGAAACAGGAGCTGTGCTACAACGAGTGATGCTGTATCATGATTCACTTCATCGCCGAGAAAAACGATACGTTCATTTAAAAGGCGGGAAAAAATATCATAAGAACGCTCTCCACGAGATGTCGATTGAATGACATAAGGGATTGTCGTAATATTCTGTGGATTAAATGGATTATTCAAGTGTATATCCTCCTTTTATACCCTAGCTTTCTTGGATTTCTTCAGGTTGCCATATCAAGTACACTGCAGCTTAATTTTCCCTGTAAACAGCAATGAGCGATGCAGACGCATCGCTCATTCTTTATTTCCCTGGCCCGGTACGAGCGATGCGGGAACTGTATTCACTCTCCCTAAAATAGCGGGAAATCAAATATCTCACGGATTACTGCTGTGCTGAAGAGTTTTCTTCCGCTTTCTTCTCCGGCGCAACAAGATTTGCCTCGGAAACGAGAAGATCTACGGTCTCCTGGAAAGCAACCTGACGTCTCATGTCTTCCTTTTCCTTATCAGAAACGGACTTCATAAGATCCTCATACTTCATCTTATACTGATCAGCAACTTTCTTGAACTCCTCCTCTAAGCGTTCATCAGATACCGTTACATTTTCTTTATTCATAACAGCCTCGATGACAAGGGAATTCTTCAGATTCTTCTCTGCAGAAGGCTTCATCTGCTCTCTGATCTTATCTGCCGTAAGACCAGTAATCTTCAGATACTGATCCATCGGGATGCCCTGCTGCTGTAACCGCATCGCATAGTCATAATACATATTGTCAAGCTGAGACTCAATCATCGGCTCAGGCAGCTCGACCTCTGCATTCTCTACGACCTTCGCAACGACAGCGTTTTCATTGGCGGTTGTAGCCTGCTTCTCTTTCTCTTCCTTCAGCTGTTTCTCAAGGTCCTTCTTATACTCATCAAGAGTATCGAACTCGGAAACCTCGGATGCAAACTCATCATCAGCCTCTGGAATCTGCTTTTCCTTCACGCTCTTTACAGTAACCTTGAACAGTGCAGGCTTACCAGCAAGCTCCTTCGCGCCATATTCCTCTGGGAAGGTAACATTAACATCAACCTCTTCGCCAGCCTTGTGTCCGATCAGCTGATCCTCGAAGCCTGGGATAAAGGTACCGGAGCCGATCGTCAGGTCATAATCTTCACCCTTGCCGCCTTCAAACTCCTTGTCATCTACGTAACCAGTGAAATCAATCTTTGCGATATCATCCTTCTTGATTTCACGCTCTACCTCGACTGTACGCGCATTCTTCTCACGCTCACGATCAAGTCTCTTCTCAATCTCTTCTGCCGTAATCGTCGTATCAGCCTTCTCAACGGTTACACCCTTGTACTCACCAAGCTTAACTTCAGGCTTTACAGCTACGGTTGCAGTATAGATGAGATTCTTGCCCTTTCCAATCTGATCAACACCAATCTCCGGGCGAGAAACGATATCAAGCTGAGACTCCTTTGCAGCATCCGGATAAGTTTCATCCAGAACAACATTCAGCGCATCTTCATAGAAAACCTGCTCACCAAACATCTTTTCAATCATAGAAAGCGGTGCATGTCCCTTACGGAAGCCGGGAATATTGAACCGATTCTTATCCTTATCATATGACTTCTTAATGGCCTTTTCAAAATCAGCGGCATCAACCTCAACCGTGATCTTTGCCATGCTCTTTTCAAGATTTTCAACCTTTACGCTCATTCAAGAGTACCTCCAAACGATTTTACCTATATTTATGCGAAGGCCCAACCGGCAGCATAAGCATAAGTATCCCTCCGGTTCCCGGTAAGAATACTTATGCCCAGCGGCCCATCTGTTTCACGGGTCATGCATCCGAATTGTGAGTATAACACGAAGTCCCGCTTAACGCAAGGAAATTCGCGCAGGTAATCGCCCTATATTGTTCCGATAATGTTTAGCTTAAAGTCAAATCATCAAACATTTTTATATGGCAGTCCAGACTTTGCAAGGCGGGCATTGGAATACAATCCAGTCGATGTCACATCCTCACCAAACCATGATGGAGCAATAAAGCGCCGCTCTTCCTCCTCCGTCGGGAATTCGACTTCTAAAAAGACAAGGCCGCTCAGATCGCCTTCAAATACGTCCAGTTCAGCCGTATATTTGCCGACTGGAATCATGTATCTCTTTTTTCGGATAATGCTTCCATCATGCTTTTCAAGAAGGTGCTGGTATGTCGCCGCGTCAATCGGCAGGTTATCCTCCTGATGCGCATAAATGCCCGATCCCTTATAAGTCAGCTCATACTTCTCAGCTGTATCCGACTGGTCATGGCGGATCCGGATTGCCGGACTATAATTAAGATATGCCTGTTCAATCAACCGCACAGGATACTTTGATAAATCCGGCATATCCCGAACCAAAAATTTTCTTTCAATTTCAACTCCCATGATTTCATTCCCTTAAATGATTTTTCTTATTTTTATTAAGGTACAAGGCTTGATAAAGCAGCGCCAGATTCGCCTTAAAACGAAAAACGGCCGGGCAGGTAATACCTGTCCGGCCAAAAATATATCACTTACTGTGCATCCTCTGTGTCAGCCTTTGCAGCTTCTTCTCTGCCGACTGCCTCGATATCAACATCAGCAAACTCACCGTCGTCCTTCTTACCGCCCGGAAGCATAGCCTTCATGCTGAGAGAAATCTTATGATTCTCTACATCAAGATCAACGATCTTAGCCTCAATCTCCTGTCCGATCTGTAAAACATCAGCAGGCTTGTTGACATGCTCCTTAGAAATCTGGGAAACGTGAAGCAAAGCATCAATGCCCTTCTCAAGCTCGATGAATGCGCCGAAATCAGTCATACGTGCAACTTTACCCTTGATGACGGTACCAACTGCGAACTTCTCTTCAGCATCTTTCCATGGATTCTCATCCGGGAACTTGCGCGTAAGAGCGATACGGTCTCCATTAATATCCTTGACCATAACCTTAACTTCCTGGCCCGGCTTAAAAAGCTTCTTCGGGTTTTCGATTCTGCCCCAGCTCATCTCGGAAATATGTAAAAGGCCATCCGCACCGCCGAGATCAATGAATGCGCCAAAATCAGTCAGATTCTTAACAACACCAGTATAAACATCACCAACAGCGAGCGTCGAGAACAGCTTATCATGCTGCTCCTTCTTCTCCTCAACAAGAATCTGCTTTCTGTCGCCAATGATTCTTCTCTTCTGCGGATTGAACTCTGTAATAACGAACTGAATATCCTGTCCCTGGTACTTCGTGAGGTCTCTTTCAAAGGTATCCGATACGAGAGATGCAGGAATAAATACTCTTGCTCCTTCAACTTCAACATTCAGACCGCCCTTTACAACCTGAACGACCTTACCTGTAAGAACTGTCTTCTCTTCAAATGCCTTACGAAGTTCCTCTGAAGCCTTGCTTGCAATGGCTTCTCTATGAGAAAGAACCACCTGACCTTCGCCGTCATTTACCTTCTTAACCTTGCACTCAATCTCGTCACCGACATTGATCACTGTAGTAAGATCCAATGTGTTGTCTTGGCTGTAGTCGCTTCTTGTCATGATACCGTCGGACTTGTAACCGATGTTCAGTGCAACTTCATCCGGCTTAACACTAATAACTTTACCAGTGACAATCTCCCCTGCATGAATAGATTTCCATGATGCATCAAGCATTTGTTCAAAACTCATTTCTGACATAAGTTAGAACCTCCTCAATAATTTCTTTCGGGGTGCTTGCCCCAGCTGTAATACCTACGTTTTGAATCGCTTCATCTTTTCGGAATTCAAGATCTTTCACCGTCTGTATCAACTGGGTGTCCGGGCAGAATTGCCTGCAAATCTCAAATAGTTTCTTCGTGTTGGATGAACTGCTTCCTCCAATGACAATCATAGCATCTGAACGCTTTGCCAGTTCCGCTGCTTCTGTCTGTCTTTCGAAAGTCGCGTTACAAATCGTATTTATAGCATTAACATAATAACCTTTTTCTTTCAAAATAGCAAGGATTTGTTCGAATTTTGAAACGTTGAAGGTTGTCTGTGCAAGAAGTGTAATCTTCTCTCCATGCCCATCTGGAAGCCCCGAAGCTGTCTCTACATCCGGCAGCACCGTGATTGGGCCCTTTGCCCAGCCAACGATCCCAACGATTTCCGGATGCACCGGATTCCCGGCGATAAAGGTTTTTTTGCCGTCACCCGTATTTTCTTCTGCAAGGCGCTGGATTTTCTGTACAAAGGGGCACGACGCGTCAATAATTTCCGACCCTGTGTTTTTTAACGCCGTATAAACATCTCTACCAACCCCGTGTGCTCGTATAATAATGATACCGTCACGGATATCCTGTAGCTCTGCAGGCGTTTCAATCACATGCACGCCTTTCTTTCGGAGATCCTCGACAACCGTTTCATTATGGACGATGGCGCCGTATGTATAGATGCTTTTTCTTTCCTTCTCCGATTTCCGTGCTTCCCGATTTATCGTTTCATATACTGTACTGACCGCACGCTCAACGCCGAAGCAGAAGCCGGCAGTCTTTGCTAATTCAACATTCATTTTATTCCTCAACGCTTCATGGCGATGTCGAGAATCCGGTCGATGGTTTCGTCGATCGTGAGGTCGGAGCTGTCTACCAGTACGGCATCCTCTACACGAACAAGGGGTGACTGTGCACGATGCATATCCCGGTAGTCTCTTTCCTCAATATCCTTTTCAACTGCCTTGATATTGCACGGTTCTCCCTTTTCCTGAAGCTCTCTCGCACGACGTCTCGCCCTTTCCTCTACAGAGGCCGTAAGATAGATCTTCGTATCAGCATCAGGCAGTACCTTCGATGCAATATCGCGGCCATCCATCACGACAGAAGTCCTTTTTGCAAGTGCCTGCTGCAATGCGACAAGCTTCTCCCTAACCGCCTTATACTGGGACACGACAGAGGCAGCTTCTGAAACGCGTTCTGTTCTGATTGCCGAGGATACATCCTCTCCGTTCAAAAGCACATGCTGCACGCCCTCATCATCGTAGGAAAGTGAAATATCAAGAAGCGGCAATGCTTCTACGATTTTTTTCTCATCAGAAAGCTCTATTTTCTTTTTAAGTACATAGAGCCCTACCGCACGATACATCGCACCTGTATCAATATATACATATCCAAGCTCCTTTGCGACAGCCCGTGCGATCGTAGATTTTCCGGCGCCTGCCGGTCCGTCAATTGCAATACTATATGGCATGTTCTTTCTCCTTCATTCTATTTGTTTTGAGAAGCGGCGGATTTTCCCGCAAGGCAGCCGGTTGAAAAGGCCATCTGCATGTTAAAGCCGCCCGTGAAGCCGTCAACATCAATCACCTCACCAGCGAAGTATAATCCTTTAACCCCTTTCGCCTCCATTGTCTTCGGAGAGATGTCCTTCACAGATATACCACCCTGAGTGATGATTGCTTCCTTAAAGGTGCCTGTACCGCTAATTGTGAAGCTGTAATCACGAAGAAGCTTAAAAATCTCTTTTCTTGCTTCCTTCCGGACATCGCCGGCCTTCTGATTAATGTCAACATTTCGTGCCGCAAGCCTATCGAGAAAAGCAGGAATCAGCTGCGCGGGTAACAGGCTGAAGAAGGCATTGCGAAGTTCTTTCTGATGGTTGTCGGAAAGCTCGCGAATCAAACGATCATCCAGCGTTTTATCATCCAGGGATGGCTTTAGATCGATGTGGACAGTCAGAATCGGCTTTTTCATATTCTTCGTATTTAAATACTTTGTCACGATAGAAGATGCGGAAAGCATCAGAGGGCCTCGAAGACCTTCTTCCATAAACTCAATATCTCCGAAATCGGAAAAATATGTTTTCTGTTCCTCATCCGTGATTCGGACGCGGATATTTTTGAGCATGAGTCCGCGAAGCCGCCGGTAATCTTCCTCATAAACGCTAAGATACACAAGTGCCGGAAAGCATTCTGTGACCTTAACGCCTGCCTTTCCCGCAAAACGGTAACCGTCTCCTGTCGAACCAGTCGACGGATAGGTTAGTCCGCCGGTTGCAATAATCACAGCATCTGCTGTTTCCTTTCCCCGGTCTGTCAGCACACCTGCGATGCCACTCTCCTCTTTAAGAAAAATGTCCCGCACCTCGGTCTTATACCGGATCTCGACGCCTGCATGCTTTAGCGCATGTTTCAGTGCATCTGTGATACTATAGGCATGATCCGAGGCAGGAAAAACACGATTGCCGCGTTCCGTCTTAAGCCGACAGCCATTGTCCTCAAGAAGCCGCATCACATCCCGATTTGTCATCGTATGAAAGGCAGTATAGAGAAATTTGGGATTATTTACATAATGCTGCATAAATTCTTCCATCGGTGCAGCGTTGGTCGCGTTGCCACGGCCCTTTCCAGTGATAAAAATCTTCTTTCCCAGCTTATCGTTTTTCTCAAAAAGAAGCACCTCTTCATCAGGTGCTTCTGTCTTCGCAGCTAATGCGGCCATCATCCCGGCTGCACCGCCGCCGATTACAATTATTTTCATCGTTCTTCTTTTTAATCCAACTCAGCATAACAGAACGCAGCAATTGGATACCTGTTAATCCAGCATGTTCTTCTCAAATCAGGATTCTTCATCCACCGACAGTACAAACATATCATAAATCGCGCGGATGGCTTTCTCGAAATCCTCATTGCGAACGCCAATGATGATATTATACTCGCTTGATCCCTGATCAATCATCTTAATGTTGATATATTCGTGGGCAAGTGCAGAGAATACACGTCCGGCAACGCCACGGGAGGAACGCATGCCACGGCCAACCACAGCAATCAAAGCGATATCCGATTCCAGTTCGATGAGGTCCGGCTCCACGGCACGCTGAATGCCATTCAACACCTCCTGTTCATGTTCCTCAAGCTCCTGCTGATGAATCACAAGTGTCATCGTATCAATACCAGATGGAAGATGCTCGAAGGAAATATTGTTATCCTCCAAAACAGAAAGTACACGGCGCCCGAAACCGATTTCAGCATTCATCATCGCCTTTTCGATATTGATTGCGCAGAAATCCTTCTTACCGCTGACACCGGTAATAATATAGCGCGGCTTTTTTAATGTGTTATGTACAATCAGTGTACCGTGATCCTCAGGACGGTTCGTATTCTTAATCTGAATCGGGATGCCCTCCTTCCTAACCGGGAAAATCGCATCCTCATGCAGAACACCAGCGCCCATATAGCTAAGCTCACGAAGCTCCTGATATGTAATATAATCAATAACCTTCGGATTCGGTACAATATGCGGATCTGCTACGAGGAAGCCGGAAACATCGGTCCAGTTTTCATAAAGATCTACGTGCTCTGCAGCGGCAATCAGAGAACCCGTCACATCCGAGCCGCCTCTCGAAAAGGTTACGACGTTGCCATCTATATCCGCGCCATAGAAGCCTGGTATTACTGCATGCGGCACAGCCTTCAAGACCTCACGAATCTTCTCCTCGGTTTTCTGGTAATCGCAGGTCTTATCTTCAAGAAAGACGATGCATCTCGATGCATCAACAAATTCGAAGCCTAAGAATGCCGCCATCAGCTGCGCATTTAGGAATTCTCCACGAGATGCCGCATAATCGACGCCCACTTTCTTTTTGAAGTTATCGGTAATGATGCGAAAATTTTCATCAAGGTCAAAGGAAAGACTGAGATCATCGACAATCTCCTGAAAACGGGCTCTGATTTCCGCCATCACAGGTTCAAAATCCGCATCTTCTTCAGCAAGATGATACGCTTTATACAGAAGGTCTGTCACCTTTGTATCACCAGACATCCGCTTGCCGGGCGCTGAAACCACGACGTATCGTCTCGCCGGATCCGCCAGCACGATATCCTTTACCTTCTGAAACTGTGCTGCCGTAGCGCACGAGCTGCCGCCAAACTTCGCAACCTTGATCATCGTATCCCCCTCTTCAGCCAAAGCTAATTGCCATTTGGTTTCACATTGTACATCATACCAGGAAATCTTGCCACTATATTTTTCACAATAACAATCTCAGTGGTCAAAAAATCCGGGGTGGAATGTCCAACCCGGATTTACGATTTATTCATTTCTGATTGCGACCAGAGGACTCAGCTTCATCGCTCTAACGGCAGGTACATATCCTGATAGGGTACCAACCATGATTGAAAATAGGATTGCAAAGGCGGCCAGCCAGAGAGGAATGTAGCTTAGGCCGGTGCCCATGCCACCGCCCATCATGGCAACGAGACCGCCGCCGGAATTTTTAGTCAGGAAATTGATGGTGAAGGACAAGATAAAGCTAAGAATAAGGCCAATGACACCACCGGCAAGACCGATCGTGCCGGATTCAAGGAGAAACATGTTACGAATATCTCCCATATCACAGCCGAGCACCTTCATGACGCCGATTTCCTTTGTCCGTTCATAGATTGACATCATCATTGTGTTCATGATGCCGATCGCTGCAACAAGAAGCGATACGGCACCAATGCCACCGAGTACAGCTTGAACCATGTTCATGGATTTCTGTGCCTGTTCGAGGCCATCCATGTTCGAGTAAACCTGCCAGCCTTCGTTCCGTAATGTTTCAGATACTGCCTTTACGTTTTTCATATCATCCACCATGACGACTGCCTGGTCATAGACATAATAGCGAAGCGGTTTCCCCTGTTTATTGGTCTTCGGGTTCGGCACAAGATCCTTTTTATAAATTTTTTTTAGAAAATGCTTGAAGGTATCGATATCGGCGTAGACATTATACGAGTTATCGGAATAGTCTTCCTGCCCGCCCGGCAGTACTCCGGTTACAGGAAGGATATATTTTTTCGCAGGCTTAGCAGAACTATCGCCATCTCCGGAAGCACTGCCGGACGACCCGGAAGGCTCCGGAAAGGAGATAAAAATTGTATCCTTCATAGGATCCACGATAGCCTGCTCATAATTTGAGCCCTTATAAAAGTTATAGCCGACCTGATTACCATATAGAAGCGACAGGGTGTCCTGATCCGGCTTCGGAATCTCATCCTCGGACACCTTCAACTCACGAAGATAATCCTGTGATACACCGCGTATGGAAAAACCGCCGGATGCCGCACCGGATTTTGCATTGACATACACCTCGAGAATCGGCGACGCGCCAGTCACATGCGGAAGCATGCGGAAGCTGTCGATCGCGTCATCCGTCAACTCCTGTGCCTTCGTACCGGTGTTGCTCTGCCGCATACCCATCATTCCACTGTCTCCACCTGCATATACATTGATATTTGTCAATGAGGAATAACTCTGGTAAGACTGCAACATCGAACGACTCATGCCTAAGCCCAGGCTCACCATGACGACAATCGATGCCGTGCCAATGACTACACCAAGCACAGTAAGGAAGGTTCGCATCTTCCGGCGAAGTAAATTGCTTAGACTTAACCGAAATAAATCAGAGAATCTCATCCTTCTCCTGCTCCCGTTTCTTTAAATCCTTCTTTTTCTTTAAGCTGCGAAGAACAACGATCAATACCACAACAGCTGCCGTTACACCGCCGGCAATCGGGAGTACAGGCGGCTTCGTCGTCTCGGCGCCTGTATCTCCTCCTCCATCCAGTGAAGGATCTGTATAGTCCATATCCATCTGCTCTGTCACAAATAGATTGACTGATTCCTCCTCGGTCGTTACGCTGCCATTCACGTCTTCATAGGAAATCGTAACCTTGATGGTACCATCGTCCATCGTCGGCTGGATGCCGGTCAGCATCGCATCAACATTGCCTGTTTCACCAGGTTTGATATTGCCGACATAAGCGCTTGTCTTCTGAATGGAATCCGCCTCAAAAATGGCAGTTACATTATAGAGTGTTACTTTGCCGGTATTGTTGATGCCAAACATCACATCGGCCTGGTTGCCGACTGTAATGCTCGATGGTTCTACATCAAAATTCGCAACGGACAATCTAGCAACCTGCAGTATAGGAACATCGATTGAGACCTTTTCCTCTGCATTCTTAAACTCCGGTGAATCGTACTTTTCATTGATCGTAATCGAGTATGATTTCGGATCAACACCGGCGGCTGCAGACATGAGGAAACTGATTTCTTTCGTCTGTCCTGCCGGGAGGCTGTCAATCACGACGGAATTTGTACCATTTTCCGTTGCAAATACAGCGGAATCGGATGCCTTTTCAGACTCGAGGCTTAAGAGAATGTTGGAAGCATTGATATCCTTGCTCGCGTTCTGAATATCCATCACGAGAGAGAAGGGCTGTCCGGCATAAACAGTCTCGGGATCAGTATGATACGAAGAAACGACAAGCCGTGCCTTCTCGCGGTCATTTGCATTAAATTCCTGTGTCACGGAGGATTCTGTCTCGTTCATCGCCGGGTTGTTGATCCGAACATAAAAGGTATGTGTCTCGGAACGGGTGATCGTCGCCGCCTCGGTATCCTTCCACGTTACGGTAAAGCTCAGAGGATAGTATGCGGAGGCTGCGTTATGCTTCACCGCGAGGGAATAGGAAGCTGCCAGCGTGGCACCGGATTCCAGGCCCTGGAAGCTCTGATCATAATTTGCCTTTGAAATTTCAAATGGGAATTGTGTCGACGCACTGCTCTTGGCATTCGCAATACTCTGTACCGAGGCGCCCTCCGCAAAGGAGGTCTCAAGATGCACAAGCATGTCGTATACGGGCTGCTTTGACTGATTCCGGAAATTGACAGAGAAATTCAGCGGTCCAGGTGCTGTGACCGATGGCGTATCCTGGTTCTCACCGATGACAAAGACAGACTGCTTCCCTGCGCTGACCGGATCCTTCACATCACCAGCCTTTACCGCGTACATGTTAATGAACTCGGCCCGTTTGTAAGAGCCATATGAGCCGGTTTTGTTCTCCGGTACATCATATGTGATGGTTACAGGAATGCCATAGTAGCCCTCATCGGTGTCGGAACGGAGCATGACATCAAATGAAACCTCTACATACTGTCCTTTCTTCAGTGTACCGAGATCCTTCTCTTGTGTCATAGTAGAAGCATTGACCTCAAGGGGATATTTGCCGGCATCCACCGGATAGGTCAAGCCCAGGCTTGCGTTATAGCCGCGCTCGATGCCCTCCTTATAGCCACTGTTGTAGGCGTCGGACAGTTCCTGCTCACTTTCGTCTTCACTATCATCACTATACGGGTTGTTCTTTGGCTTCTGAACCTCAGTACCTTTCGTATTAATGAGGTTTTGGTCCTGGGAAAGACGAACCTTGACATTATGAATCTCATCTGTCGGCGGATTATAAAGACCGTTTACGCCATTGTAACCCACTTTCACGATGAGCTGCATGGATTGACCGATTGTACCGGTCTGGGTCACATCCGGATCATGCATAAATGTGTTTAGATTTGTGTCGACATAGGTCGCTTCTGCCTCTCGAACGGCATGGGCCGGCAGCACCGGAACCCCAGTAAATATCAGTGCGGCTGTCAGAATAATACCCGCTGCGCCGCGGCAAATTTGTTTCAACATTTCTCTCTCCTTTTTGGCTACGCGGACGCAGGAGTCCGATGGTACATGGCTCCTGCTGTCTATGACAGTGATTCCCTAATTCTGTGGTTCTATTTTTGCGAACGGGAAGTCTCCCGTTTCTTCTTTGATCTTTTGTTCCACCGGGGAATCTTTATTTAGCTCGGTGGCGATGATATGTCCGTCTACGACGCGCAGCTGTCGGTCAGCCCATGAAGCAATGTGCGGGTCATGGGTAACCATCACGAGGGTTTTCTGGTCTTCACGGACAATTTTCTGCATAAGGTTTAGCACCTCTTCTGTCGTATGGGAATCCAGGTTTCCAGTCGGTTCATCTGCAAAGATGATTTCCGGATTCATAACGAGAGCCCTTGCGATGCCGATCCGCTGCTGTTGTCCGCCGGACATCTGATTCGGCATATGATCTCTCTGGTCATACACATCAATTAGCTTCATATACTTTTCAGAGAGCGCAATACGCTTTTCCTTTGAAACGCCCCGAAACATGAGTGGCATCGCAACATTTTCAAGTGCGTTCATCGTCGGCAGCAGATTATAGCTCTGAAAAATGAAGCCCACATGATCCCGGCGAAAGCGCACCAGTTCCTGTTCATTCATCTGATCAATCCGCTCTCCAGCAACCTCTATGGCTCCTTTTGTCGGCGGTTCTAGCCCCGCCAGCATATTAAGGCAGGTCGACTTGCCGGAACCGGACGTACCGACGATTGCAACAAATTCTCCCGGATAAATATCAAAGGAAACAGCATTTAACGCACGAACCCTGTTCTCTCCGATTCGATATATTTTATAAAGCTCCCGAACCCTGATCACCGGCTTCATCCTATATCCTCTTTAATACATCCTCTATGAAATCCCTAATAAAGCTTGCTTTCTCTTTTCAGTATAGAAAATCCACACTCTATAAACAACTGACAAAATTATTACAGCTCGGGTTACATATGGCTACAATTGCTTTTCAATTTTTCTTTCTGTACTAGCTGTACTATTGCGTATAATACACTAGCTGTAAGAAATGTCAAGTGTTGAAAAGGGAGCCGCACATCCGTGCGGCTCCCTTAAAATTCTTTTAATTCTTTTTACCTGTAATAGAATTGTACTTTGGAACAAGCACCTTCGTGCCGCCCATATAGGCTTGAAGCGGTTCCGGGATAGTTACTGAGCCATCAGCCTGCAGGCGGTTCTCGAGGAACGCGATCAACATACGTGGCGGTGCAACACAAGTGTTGTTCAAGGTGTTCGCAAGATGGATTTTACCATCCTTACCCTTTACACGGATGCGGAGACGTCTGGCCTGTGCATCGGAAAGATTCGAGCAGGATCCAACCTCAAAGTACTTCTTCTGTCTCGGAGACCATGCCTCAACATCGCAGGACTTTACCTTGAGATCAGCAAGATCGCCGGAGCAACACTCCAGTGTTCTGACCGGAATTTCAAGGGAACGGAAGAAATCGACAGTCAGCTTCCAGAGCTTATTATACCAGTCCATCGCCTCCTCTGGCTCGCAGACAACGATCATTTCTTCCTTCTCAAACTGATGAATACGATATACGCCTCTCTCCTCGATTCCGTGCGCACCCTTTTCCTTACGGAAGCATGGAGAATAGGAGGTCAGTGTCAATGGCAGCTGCTCGGCAGGGATAATCTTATCGATGAAACGACCGATCATGGAATGCTCAGAGGTCCCGATAAGATAGAGATCCTCACCCTCAATCTTATACATCATGGCATCCATCTCTGCAAAGGACATCACACCATCAACAACCTTCGAACGAATCATATAAGGCGGAATCACATAGGTAAAGCCATGATTGATCATAAAATCACGCGCATAGCTCAGAACAGCGGAATGAAGCCTTGCAATATCACCAACGAGATAATAGAAGCCATTACCAGCAACCTCTCTCGCCGAATCAATATCAATACCGCCAAAGGATTCCATAATATCAGTATGATACGGTACCTCAAAGTCCGGAACAACCGGCTCGCCAAAGCGCTCATTTTCAACATTATGTGTATCATCCGGGCCGATCGGTACAGACGCATCGATCATGTTCGGGATAATCATCATTCTTTTCTTGACTTCTTCATCAAGCTTCGGCTGCTTCTCCTCAAGCTCCTTGAGTCTTGCACTATATGCAGCAACCTCTGCCTTTACCTTTTCAGCTTCATCCTTCTGGCCCTTTGCCATCAGTGCGCCAATCTGCTTTGAGGCCTGATTTTTCTTCGCCCGAAGATCATCTGCCTCCTTCTGATTAGCCCTTGCCTCAGCATCAAACTTAATGACCTCATCCACAAGCGGAAGCTTCTGGTCCTGGAACTTCTTCTTGATATTTTCCTTTACAAGCTCCGGGTTCTCCCGCACGAACTTTATGTCCAGCATACTGAAAAATCCTCCTCGACATTTGTTTTCATACTCTTTGAAGCACCCGGGCAATTTTAGCTTAGAGCCCTTTCACAAGGTGTTCAAACGGCTTTAATCATACCGTCAAAGTCTATTTTTGTAAAGCATTAAGAAGATCGCGGATATTTTTATCAATCTTCTCTTTCGGATGAAAGGCGGATGATCCGGCAATAATGAAATCAGCGCCAGCTGATAGAACTGTCGATAAATTTTCCTTTGTCACACCGCCATCGATACCGATATGAAAGGATAGACCTGCTTCTTTCCGTATATCACAAAGAGCTGAAATCTTATCAAGCGTATATGGAATCAGCTTCTGACCACCGAAGCCCGGGTTCACCGACATTACAAGCACAAGATCGACAAGTGGGAGCACATATCGGATGGCACTTTCCGGCGTTGCCGGATTCAACGCAACACCTGCTTTTAGTCCGAGTTCATGAATCTGATTAAGGCCACGGTCAAGATGCGTTGTCGCTTCCTGATGAATCGTGATGCTGTCAGCGCCGGCCTTCTTCATATCTTCAAAATAACGTTCAGGATCCTTCACCATCATATGAACATCAAAAAAACTGTCGGATGCTTCCCGGACAGATTGAATCACAGCAGGCCCAAAGGAAATATTCGGAACAAAAGTGCCATCCATCACATCAAAATGCAGTGTATCAGCACCTGCTTCCTCAGCCGTCTTCACATCCTGCCGAAGATTTCCGAAATCCGCCGCCAGAATCGACGGGGACAAAACCCTCTTTATTCCACCTTTTTCACTCATCGCCATTTCCTCCGATTTAATCTTTCAAGCGCACTGCGCCATTAAGCATACTTTTTAGATTCTGAAAGCTAAGACCCGCATGATTTCATGCAAGAATCCCATCAGTATCTCTTCTGATTTTTCAGTTCCTCATAAAGCATCTTATAGCTTTCATACCTTTCCCTTGCGATCCTTCCTTCTTCGACAGCCTTCTTCACGGCACAATCCTTTTCGCTTAAATGAAGGCAAGTATTGAACCGGCAGCTGGTACGAAAGGCTTCGAATTCCGGATAATAATACATCAGCCTCTCCGGGAGAACGTCTTTTACATATAATGATGTGAAACCCGGCGTATCCAGTACATACGTATCATCAGACAAACAAAAAAGCTCCGTATGCCGCGTCGTATTTTTTCCGCGTTCAATCTTTTTTGACAGCTCGCCGGTTTCCATGTCAGCTTCCGGATGAATCAGGTTGGTAATAGAAGACTTTCCGACACCGCTTGGCCCGGATAAAACAGTTGTCTTACCGCAAAGTACTGTCATAATCTCCCTGAGATTTTCCTCAGGATCCCGTACGGTACTGATCTCCAGTACCCTGTAGCCTGCTGCCCTATACATATCCGGTATCCGCTCCGGATGTCCGCTGTAAATGGCAGGTACCATCCTTCCATTTTCTGTTCTCTCCATCTCCATGACTACCTCCGTTTCCGGTGCTTCTGCAGCCGGTGAAGGCATCACAAGATCGGTTTTATTGAAAAAGATGACAACCGGAATTTCTTCCTTCTCCATATTGATAAGAAACCGGTCTAGGAGGCTGAGATTCGGATCAGGATGCCGCAAGGCGAAGACGACAACAGCCTGATCGATATTTGCAGCCTCGGGACGAACCAGTTGATTTTTCCGTGGCAGAAGTTTGATCACACTGCCTTCATTCGGCTTTTCGGAATCAATTACCGGTTCGATCACGACATTATCCCCGACAAGAGGTTTTTCCTTCCGGTTACGGAAGATGCCCTTTGCACGGCATTCGAATTCTCCCTCCGCCGTATGTACATAATAAAAGCCACCGATACCCTTCCAGATTTTTCCAGTTAGTGCCATACTCCTTCCTTCTCTAGGTTTTCCATTCTGCCTCATATCAACCTGCCGGATGGAAGCCGACGCTGATTGATTGTAAAACTGTGTCAGTCGACGCATCCACGACCTCGACGACACCGCTAGCGATACCATATTCACCACGAATCTCCGAAAATACCACAGGAAGCTCCGTGCCAGGCTGATAGGACTTTGCATCCTGCAGCGTCGTATAATGTTCCTCACCATCTACATCCTGACGCAGCCGGATGGAAACAATCAATCGGCTCGTTTCGCCAGGTCCTGAAACCCCTGGAAGCTTCACATTTGTATAGAGACTCGAAACCCAGTAATCCTGATGATCAGAATCTGACTTCTCAGAGATCGTATCCTCTACAGTGGTCTCTGCCGATGCAACGGGCGTCTGGTCTGTCAGGACCTCATCATAAATTTCTCCATCCGGGCCAGAGGATACCACCAGATTGATGACAGTCCCTGTCGGAAGCTCAGCGCCATCCGGCTGTCCCTGCTGTAACACGATTCCATCAGCGGCATCATTTGGCTGATGACTGACGACGCCCGGATATAATTCATTGGCCGCCAGTGTGCTCAACGCATCCTCTTCAGTAAGCCCGACAAGATGGGGCATGATCGTGATGCCCTTCATCGACCCCTTCGATACGACGATTTCCAAAAGCGTCGAGCCCGACGTATCCGGTTTGTTTGTACTGATGATATAACCCTCCGGAACATCCTCGCTATACTCCTCGGTTGCATGATAAGGCACACCCCGGTCAGCAAGCTCCATTTCGAGCTCACGGAAATTCAGGGCATGGAGCGCCGTGAGATCCGTCGGATTCTCCGGATCATAAAAGGTCAATGTCTGTGAACCCTTCGATACCGTCACCCGGATCGTGTCACCGCTCTGGTACTGGCCATCCGGATAGCTTATGATCATGCCCTCATTGTAACGATCAGAATACTCCGACTTTTCTGTTTCAATCGCGATGCTGTAATCCTTGAGATACGTCGCCGCCTCCGGGATCGTCATCCCGATTATGTTTGGAAGCATGCTCTCAACACCTGAGATTGTGATATTGACACTCGTCGTCACCGCTTCTGTCGTCGCAACCTCCGTCGTCTCCTTTGCCTTCGCCCCGCTTCGGAAGAAGGACAAGGCAAACCGGGCAATAAAGAAA
This sequence comes from uncultured Eubacteriales bacterium, assembly GCA_900315665.1. Lineage (GTDB taxonomy): Bacteria > Bacillota > Clostridia > Lachnospirales > Lachnospiraceae > Oribacterium. Next base: position 32,945 of record OMZX01000003.1, on the reverse strand, counting down.
ACCAATATGACGAGTCCGACAATGCACACACCTGTGATCACACGGGTGATAATCGTCATCCGATCCTGCAAAAGTCTTCTGTCATCCTCTTCCTCAAACGAAGCATCCTCATCCTCTGCCGGTGGCAGCATAAAATGGCCCTCCGGATCCTTCAGAGCGCGACGAAGATCTCGTCCCAGCTCACCGATATGCTGGTAACGTTTTCCAGGCTTCTTTTCCATACAACGATAAATCGCCATATCCAGTGCAGGATAAGCATCCGGGGCTATATCCCGAACATGGGGAATCGGATTTTGAAGGTGTGCAAACACAACTGCAACCGAGGTTTCTCCTTCATAGGGCACCTTGCCGGTCAACATCTCAAACATCGTACAGCCGAACGAATAAATATCCGAACGCTCATCGGATATCCCGGATCTCGCCTGCTCCGGCGAAATATAATGTACAGAGCCCATAACCGTCGCATTGACGGTCTGCTGCGTTGCTGCACGGGCAATGCCGAAATCCGCCACCTTGATTGTCCCGTCCTTCGACACGATAATATTCTGCGGCTTGATGTCACGGTGTACGATGCCCATCTTATGCGCCTGCTCCATGCCATTGATCACCTGCAGCGCAATGGCAATCGTATCCCTGCTGGAGATCCGTCCCTTCCGCTGGATATACGTTTTCAACGTGATACCCTCGACGAGCTCCATCACGATATAATGAAGCTTTCTCTCCTCATCATCTACAACATCGAAAGCCGCTACAATATTCGGATGATTCAGCTTCGCCGCTGCCTGTGCCTCATTCTGGAACTTTTTGATGAACTCTTCGTCTTCGCAATATTCTTCCTTCAGTACCTTCAATGCCACCGTACGGCCCATCTTCTGGTCCTTCGCGCGGTAAACATAGCTCATGCCGCCCTGGCCGATGAGCCCCTCTACTTCATAGCGATCATCAAGAATCATTCCTTCGGAAAGTGTCATACCAGCACCTCCTTCCGGAAGGGATCAATGAGAATAACTGCAATATTATCCCGTCCGCCATTGATATTTGCCGCGTCGATCAACGCCTGTCCCTTTTCAGGAATTGTACTACTGTCCCGGATGATATTTCGGATGCTCTCATTATCCACCATATTGGAAAGACCATCCGAACACATCAGCACATAGTCGCCCTCTTCGATTTCAACCTCAAAGAAGTCTGCCTCGACCGTCTTTTCGATACCAACTGCCCGCGTGATGATGTTCCGCTGCTCCATATATTCCCTGGAACCCCGGCGCATGAGACCACGGCTCGCCATCTCCTCAACATAGCTATGATCCCTTGTGATCTGTCGGATGACATTGCCCCGGATAAGATATGCCCTTGAATCACCAATATTCGCTACTGTAAGACAGTTTTCCTCCATCACCGCAATGACAAGAGTCGTACCCATCCCGTGCAGTGCTTCCGTACTGATAGACTCACGGTAAATCTCCTCATTTACCTTATGGATGCCCTCCTCCATCAGCTTCGGAAGCGGGCCCTCCTTTGCCTTTTCAAAGTATTTTCGGAGACTCTCCACTGTTGTACGCGATGCATAGTCTCCTGCACGATGACCGCCCATACCGTCTGCAAGAAGGTACAGATTCGGCAGGATACCTACCGGCTCTCCGCTTGCGAACACATAGTCCTGATTCATTCTTCTTTTTTTGCCCTGATCTGTCTTTGCAAAAAAAGTCATTCCTTTTTCCCCTTTTCCAATGCCTACAGCTTGCTGCCATAGCCGTTCTTTTTCTAAGAACGAGGCTTCCTATCAAAGGCTTCCCGTCAGGCATTTTCCTTTAAATAATCCCGCCTAAGCTGCCCGCAGGCGCCCGAAATATCCGACCCCATCTCTCTGCGGATCGTCGCTGTGATTCCGGCATGCTGAAGTACATGCTGAAACTCCTCTATCTTCGTACGATCCGGGCGCTTCCAGTCACGTTCCTTGATAGGATTCACCGGAATCAGGTTAACATGGCACTGGAGCTTCCCGCCATGCTTCATGCCACGGATCAGTCTCACTAGCTCCAGTGCTTCCTGCCGGTTGTCATTGACACCCTGCACCACAGAATATTCGAACGTAACCCGGCGTCCCGTCTTCTCAAAATAGTATTCAATCGCCGGCATGATCTCTGAAAGAGAATACTTATTGGCAATCGGCATCAGCTTCCGCCTCGTCTCATCATTCGGTGCATGAAGACTCAGCGCCAGTGTAATTCCATAATTCTCGTCAGCAAGACGCCGGATGCCTTCGACGATACCGCAGGTCGACACAGTGATATTCCTTCTTGAGATATTCAGTCCGTTTTCATCAGAAATCATACGAACAAAACGCGTGAAATTTTCATAATTATCCATCGGCTCGCCAGAACCCATGATCACGATATTATCAACCCGTTCGCCAGATTCCCGCTGAATCTCATAAACCTGTGAAAGCATCTCCCCGCTTGTGAGATTTCTCGCGAGTCCGTCCAGCGTAGATGCGCAGAAACGGCAACCCATCCGGCAGCCGACCTGACTCGAGATGCATACACTGTTACCATGCTCGTATTTCATAAGAACAGCTTCAATAACATGCCCGTCCTGCATTTTAAAAATGTACTTTTTTGTACCATCAAGCTTAGAGGTCAACACCTCACAGATTTCGGGAAGTGCTGCTGTATACGTCTTTTGAAGCTTTTCCCGAAGCGGCTTACTGACATTCGTCATCTCTGAAAAGTCATCGCAGAGCTTCACATGGAGCCACGAATAAATCTGCTTCGCCCTGAATTTCGGCTCGCCGAGCTCTAAAAGAACTGCCTCCAGTTCAGGAAGCTCAAGGTCACGAATATTCTCTTTCATCCTATTTTCTTCACTCATATGCAGTGCTTCCTTTAAACCCGTAAAGCTCTTCTCCATGCACTCTAACCGATTTCTCCGTTATCCTTTATGCGAAGGAGCTTCTCACATATTTGTCAGCTTCTCCTAAAGACCGCAATATAAAAGCCATCCGACGGCTTACCCGGCATCAACTTCCATTCCTTCTCCAGTGTAAACACACCCTGTTTGTTCATAGAAAGGATATAGTCCCGGTTTTCCTCATCCTCTTCCTTTGTCAGCGTGCAGGTACTGTAGAGAAGCTTGCCGCCCGGCTTGACATAGCGAACCACTGTATCAAGAATCTCGCGCTGCAGCTTCTGAAGGGACTGAATTCCTTCCATCGACGCATGATCCCGTATATCCGGCTTTTTCCCGATGATGCCAAGCCCAGAACACGGCAGATCTGCAAGGACAATGTCCATCCGGCCGTTTCCCGCTTCATCAACAAGTGTTGGATCAAACACTCTCGCATCATGCACCGTGGTGGAGACATTGGAAACATGCAGTCTTCTGATATTGTCTCTGATCAGCGCTGCCTTCCCTTCACTGAGATCCCGTGCATCCACATGACCGGTTCCTTTAAGAAGCTTGGCAATATGACAAGCCTTTCCGCCGGGTGCAGCGCAGACATCAAGCACTTCATCTCCCGGCTTCGGATCAGCAAGGATTGAAACCTGTTGTGAGGCATAATCCTGTACGGTAATCTCACCTTTTAAGAAGTCTTCTCTTCCCGCGATATCTCCCTCCATCACCTCGGTATGGCCATCCTGGAACCGGACATAATTTGCCTTTTCCGGAGAAACAAAATACTGTGCGATGCGATCGGTCTCCTCTTTCCCAAAGAGAGTTATAAAATAATCATACATCCATTCTGGCAGACAGGCCTTCACATAATCCGGCACTTCCTTCTCCCAAAGAGACTCCTTCTCCCGGGAAATACTCCGAAGGACAGCATTGACAAACCCGGAAAGCCCCATGAGGCCACGCTGCTTCGTTAGCTTCACTGCTTCATTGATTGCTGCGCTATCCGGCACCCTGTCAAGGAAAAGAATCTGATAAACACCTTCCCGAAGGATGACCCGGATGATTGGCTTTAGCTTCGGTACCTTCGTCTTCGAGTAAAGTGAAAGCACGTAATCGATTTGAATCCGTCGCTCTACCGTTCCTTCCACGAGCTTCGTTACGAAGGCACGATCTTGCTCCGACAGCCCCGGATGGGCGGCAAATGCCTCCTTCAGTGCAAGATGCGTGAACTGTTTCTCCTCAAACACGTGGAAAAGGCAGTCCATGGCAACCGCTCTCGCATCAGCCGTCAGCTTTCTTTTTTCTGTGTTCATGTAAATCGATGCCCCCGAAGAAAATCCTCCGCCTTCATCTGTTTCTTCCCTTCAAGCTGCAGCACGTTAAGTCGGAGGACCCCATCACCTGTCCGGATCAAAAGCGCCTTCTGGTCAGCATATACTGTGCCCGGCAAGGCATCCGCTCTTCCTGCACCAGCATCGGCTCTTGTAATGTGGTTAGCTGTCACTCCGATCCTCTTCTGATTCCGTGTTTCATCCCCATTTTCTTTTACGGATGAAGCCAAGGCGACTGCCGGGATATTTCCCACAGCGTCCTCCGGCAGCACATCCGCATCGAATATCTTTAGTTGTTTTCCTAAAAGATAAGTATAGGCGCTCGGCCATGGATTCAAACCGCGGATTTTCCTCTCAATGACGATCCCTGACTCTGTCCAGTCGATATTGCCGCTTTCCTTCGTGAAAAGACCGACCTTCGTTGCCTTCGTTCCATCCTGCTTTGTTCTCGTCAGTGTGCCGGCTTCCAGAGCGTCCAAAGTCTCTACGATAAGCTCTCCTCCAAGAACAGCCAGCTTATCGAAAAGGCTGCCGCCGGTTTCCTTCGGGGCGATGGCAAGCTTCTTCACCATGAGAATATCCCCGGTATCAAGTCCCTCATCCATCAGCATCGTCGTAACGCCGGTCTCTGTATCGCCATTTAGAATCGACCACTGGATTGGTGCCGCGCCCCGATATTTTGGAAGAAGCGAAGCATGTACATTGATACAGCCGAATTTCGGCATCTCCAGAATATCCTTCGGAAGAATCTGCCCGAAGGCCGTCACGACAATCACATCCGGCTTAAGCCAACGCATAGTCTCCTTTGCTTCTTCATCCTTTCGGATCCGGACCGGTGTGATCACCGGAATACCATGCTTCTCTGCTGCGATTCGCACATCCGATTTCTGAAGCTCCCCGTGCCGTCCCTTCGGACGATCCGGCTGCGTCACTGTAAGTACCACGTCATGACCTGCCTTTATCAAGGCTTCAAGCGTCGCCACCGCGAAATCCGGCGTTCCCATAAAAATTATTCTCACAACAAAGCCCCTCTTGTTTCTATCATCCTCCGGATACTGAACCTCCGGCCACGATCAAATCATCAGATACGTTTCATATTCATGGAGGTTTCAGCCTTCGCTGTCCTCGTCGTCCGTTTCCTCGAGATCCTCATAGTTCACATCCTCGAGTTCGCCTTCCACCTTCGTCGTGTACATCACACCGGAAAGATGATCATTCTCATGGCACATCGCCCGTGCGAGAAGCCCTGATGCATCAAATTCATACGGCTCCATATTGATATCGAGCGCCTTCACATGCACATTGAGCGGTCTCGTGACGATACCCTGCTTGCCCGGTACCGAAAGACAGCCCTCTTCACCGGTCTGAATCTCTTCGCCGACAGCGGTAACCTCCGGATTGATACATACGAAGCGCTTTCCATCGCCGATATCTACGACGAAGATTTGCCGGAGCACTCCGACCTGCGGTGCCGCAAGCCCTACACCATCTGCATGATACATCGTCTCAAACATATCACCAACCAGCTCCTTGAGTCTCTCCGTCATCGCCTTCACCGGCTTGCAGCTCTTCTCAAGGATTTCATCTCCCTCAACTCTGATTTCTCTTAATGCCATAATTTCTCCTTCACTGTATATCAAAATTAAGAAGCACAAGCCCCCGCGGATCGATTTCCCGGGAAAGTGCGCTCATTCTCTCTCTTAACTGAATGATTATATCATGAGAGTCATGCTTCACGTATATTATTTTTCGGTACACATCCTTCACACGATACACACTCGCCTGCACCGGCCCGATAATGCTTACATCCGGCGCCTCTCCTCTAAGATGTTCCGCGACATATTCCGTCACCTGCGAAAGCGTATCTTCATCCATCGACTGGAACTGCACTGTCAGAAGTTTCTCAACTGGCGGATACCTGAGAAGCCTCCGATATGTCATCTCCTTCTCATAAAACGAGATATAATCCTGTTTCATCGAGAGCGTGATCGCATAATGCTCCGGCTGGTAAGTCTGTATCACAACATGTCCCTTGATGCGATCCCGTCCCGCCCGGCCAGCGGCCTGCGTAATCAGCTGAAAGGTCCGCTCAGACGCCGCAAAATCAGGGGACTGAAGACTCAAATCCGCAAGCACGAGTCCGACGACCGTCACATCCGGAAAATCATGGCCCTTCACGATCATCTGCGTTCCAATGAGAATGTCCGCTTCACGCCCGGCAAACGCCCTGAGAATCTTCTCATACGCGCCCTTATCCCTCGTGGTATCAGCATCCATCCGAAGCACCCTGGCGTCGGGAAAAAGCCCCTTCACATACCGCTCAAGTTTTTCCGTACCGAACCCAAATGGCGCCAGATACTTGCTCCCACAATGCGGGCAAACCTTCATCACCGGTTCCTCATACCCACAATAATGGCACCGGAGCATCCCGTCCTGATGCAGTGTCAGAGACACATCACAATGCGGACACCTGACACTCTCACCGCAACTTCGGCAACTAAGAAAATTACTATAGCCACGGCGATTTAAGAATAGCATAATCTGTCTTTTTTCTGAGAGGGCTTCTGTCATCAGCTGCTTAAGTCTGTCAGAAAATACACTACGATTACCCTTTCGAAGCTCATCCCTTAAGTCAATGATCTCTGTTTCCGGAAGCGCTGCACCTTCCTTGGCCCGTTTGGAGAGCCTGAGAAGCTTTATACGGCCTTTCAGAGCAGACTGATACATCGTAAGAGAAGGTGTCGCTGAACCATAGAGAATCGGACACTTCGCAAGATGTGCTCTTATGAAGGCTACATCGCGTGTCTCATACCGCGGGGCTGTTTCTGATTTGTATGCCCGTTCATGCTCCTCATCCATGATGATAAGACCGAGCCTCTCAAAGGGCGCGAAGACAGCAGAACGCGGACCGACCATGACAGAAACCTCACCTTTTCTACATTTTTCAAAGGCCTCATAGCGTTCACCGGCGGTCATCCGGGAATTCATGATGGCGACCTTACCCTGGAACCGAGTATAGACACGCCGTACGGTCTGATACGTAAGAGAGATTTCCGGAATCAGCAGAATTGCCTGCTTCCCTGCCGCGACGACTTCTTCCATGATATGGAGATAAACCTCGGTCTTTCCGGAGCCAGTAATACCAAAGAGAAGAAACGGAACAGATTTACCAGCTTGAAATGCCACGCTCACTGCCTGCACGGCAGCTTCCTGCTCATCATTCAGAGCATGCTTCTCATCGGTATCCTGCCGGTATGAAAGAAGCGGATCGATCCGTCGACTGTTTTTCCGGACTGTCCGCTTCACTGGCAAAACTGTACGAAGGCACTGATTCATCGTGGTGCCATACTCCCGCGACATGAACGCCGCAAGCCGGATCAGATCACCCTGCACGGAGATGGCATTCTCCACCTTGCCGGAGATATCCTTAATCTTCTCCATCGGAAAGGAAACTGACTCCCGTAGCCCGATGACGTAGCCGGTCTTCGTTCTACCACTAATCCCGAAGGGTACCTCGACCCGATCACCGAGCTTCACACCGAGACCATCCGGGACATGATAAGTAAACGCCCGGTCAAGCGCTTCATTTGTGATATCCACGATGATCTCTGCAAACATTGACGATTCCTTTCTGTGCTCTTTGGCTTCACTTATTTAATTTTTGTCGACTTTGAATTCTTCCACGATGGTGGAAAGCTTCATCGAATTCGAGCCTTTGAAGAGAACGACGTCGCCTTCGTCAGCGAGGGAGTGGATCATGTTGCGGAGCTCCTGGAAATCGGTGAAATAGATGATGGTCGGTTTCTTTTTTGGAAAAGCTGTGTTATCGTCCTGTAGTTCTTCGGGGCGGGAGTACACTTCTTCGATACCAGCGCCGATTTCTGCGGCAAGCTCACCATAGAGGAAAACGACATCGATGGGAAGCGTTGCAAGGTACTGGCCAACCTCGCGGTGAGCATCATGCGCCTTATCACCAAGCTCTAGCATGTCGGCGAGGACTGCAATGCGGCGTTTGCCTTCGTGCTCGGCGAGGGCGGAAAGACCGGCCTTCATCGAAACGGGGGACGCATTGTAGGCATCATCGATGACGGTAACACCATTTTTTGTCACGAAAAAGGCGCCTCTGCCGGCGACACCGGTGAAGGCTTCCAGCTTTTCACGGGCACCTTCTTCGGAAACGCCGAGCGTTAAAGCCACATGCATCGCGGCGGAGGCATTGGACAGCATGTGGTCTCCTGGTACCTGAAGATGAAGCTGATAATCATGTTTTTTATAACCGCGAATCAGCACATTTTTTCCCGGGATAAGGCCATCCTGATGGATGCTATCGATTGTGACGCGGGAAAGGAGTGAATCCTCAAGGTTGATGAACAGCATGCCATTTTCGCGCATACCATCAAGAATATGGAGCTTTTCATGGAGGATGTTATCCTGGGTTTTCAACTGTTCAATGTGGGCGATGCCGATGTTTGTCATGACGGCAATATCTACACAGGCGACGCGTGCAATTTTTGTCATTTCGCCGGGCTTTGACATGCCAAGCTCGATGACGGCTGCATCCGCCCCGGAGCGAGCCATATGGAACATGGTGATCGGTACGCCGATCTGGGAGTTCGCATTGCCGGCGGTCTGGAAGACCTTTTTTCCGGCAGAGATAGCAGCAGCAATCATGTTACGGGTCGTCGTCTTCCCGACGGAGCCGGTCACACCGATCACAGTGCCGGTGAACTTAGCACGTTCCATCCTGCCGATCTCCTGCAGGGCGTCCACGGTATTTTTTACCTGGTAGAAACGTACGTAGGGATACTGGTCCTTTAACTTATCGACAGGCCTTGATGACAGTACTGCTACTGCACCGTTTTTAATGGCCATCTCGATGTAATCGTGACCATCGCTATGCTCGCCGACGATCGGCACGAAAAGGCCGTTCGCCATCTTTTTTCTGGAATCGGTGTATATGTCATCGATTCCGGTATCATCAAATTGAAAACTGGTTCCGCTGTCTTCCATACTCTCCCTTTTAAGCCGGCTCCTGATACGTTCCCGGACCGGTCTGTCATCTTCTTTCATCATAGTTCTTATAAGTGATATTTCCCGGCTGTTTCGAGGATCACCTCGCGGTCGAGGAAATGTGTCCGCACACCCTTGATTTCCTGGTAATCCTCATGGCCCTTGCCAATCACGGCAATCATGTCACCCTTTTCCGCGTGTGTCATCGCGTATTCGATTGCTTCACGGCGGTCCGGGATTTCAACATATTTTCCGCCGGCCGGCACGAGCTTCGATTTGATATCTGCGATGATATCTTCGGTTTCTTCAAATCTGGAGTTGTCCGCTGTAAGAATGCTGAGATCAGCCATCTTCGCGGCAGTTTCTCCCATACCATAGCGTCTGTCCTTCGCGCGGTTTCCGCCGCAGCCGAATACGACGACCAGGCGTCCTGGTTTATACTCCCGAAGTGTCGAAAGGAGGTTCTCCATAGCCATCGCATTATGCGCATAATCGACGAGTACGGAGAAATCATCATTCTTAAAGACAACCTCCATTCGGCCATTGACCTTTACGCGACGCATCGCGCGAATGATGGCAGTGTGATCCACACCCATGAGACTCGTGACAGAGATCGCCGCGAGCGCGTTGTAGACATTGTACTTACCAGGAAGGTCCAGTTCGATGTCTAAGCTGCTTCGTCCGATCACATCGAACTGAAGGCCGACAAAGCGGGGCTTCGTGAGATGGCGGATGTTCTCCGCCATGAAGTCAGCCTTCTTTTCAAGTGAGAACGTAAACATCTTACATGGTGCCCCGGCAAGGAGTTCGTCCGCATAATCTGCGTCGAGATTGATGAGTCCGACCTTAGACTGCTTGAAAATACAGGACTTATAATACTTATATTCCTCGAAGTCCTTATGCTCATTCGGGCCGATATGATCCGGCTCGATGTTTGTGAAGATGCCGTAATCAAATTCGATGGCATCCACACGATGGAGCTTGAAGGCCTGCGAAGAGGCTTCCATGACGACATGGGTGCAGCCATCCTCTACCATATCATGAAAATATTTCTGTAGGTCGTAGGACTCCGGCGTCGTGTTTTTCGTCGGAATCTGATGGCGGCCATATTCGACACCGGTTGTGCCGATGATGCCGGTACGGAGGCCTGCCTCGAGAAGAATCTGCTGAATCATGTGGGCAGTTGTTGTCTTGCCCTTCGTACCTGTGATTGCAATGACCGTCAGCTTCTTCGAGGGCTCGTCGAAGCGTCTTGCACTCACCTTCGCAAGTGCTTCACGCGCGTTCTCCACCTTGATGAGTGCCAGATTTTCGGGGAGTTCTTTCACTTTAAGTGGGAGTTCGTCTTCATTTTCTTCTACGATGATAGCTTCCGTCCCATTTTCGATTACATTCGGAATGTATTTGTGGGAATCCGTATTAGATCCACGCATCGCGATGAACACTGTGCCCTTCTGCGCCTTTCGTGAATCGAACACAACCTCCGTGACCTCGACAGTTTCCGGGTCGCCATGCAATACTGTGTAATGTAAATCCTGTAACCATGCTTTAAATATTGCCATAAAATCCTTGCCGGGATATCCTTCATCCCTGTGATAAGTTTTCAGAGTGAACTATGCTCTGTATGTTTTTAAACCTGCATGCCAATCATCCGACCATCAAAGCCTTACATCGATGGCCGGATGAGCCTATATTCTGCCTTTGATCAAAACAATCCGGTGATCTTGCCATCGACGACATCAATGTTAAACGCAGCCGGCTTCTTCGGAAGGCCTGGCATCGTCATGATGTCACCAGTCAGACATACGAGGAAGCCTGCGCCAGCGGAGATATACGCATCCCGCACAGTGATGCGGAAGCCCGTCGGACGTCCCAGCTTCTTCGGATCATCAGACAGTGAATATTGTGTTTTCGCCATGCAAACAGGAACATTTGAAAATCCGAGTGCCGTAAGCTCATCGATGGCCTTCTTTGCCTTCGGCTCATAATCCACCCCATCTGCACCGTAAATCTTTGTTGCAACCGCCTCAATCTTATCATAGAGACCGGCGGAAAGCTCCTGTACCGGATGGAAATCAGACTTCTTCGTCTCGAGTGTATTGAGGACAGCGCGGGCAAGTGCCTCGCCGCCTTCGCCACCCTTGCCGTGCACCTCGGACAGGGCGAATTCCGCACCTTTCGAACGACAGAAATCCTCAACGAACTGAAGTTCTGCATCGGTGTCGCTGGCAAAGCGGTTGATCGCAACGATACATGGTACGCCATACTGCTGGATGTTCTCGATGTGCTTTTCGAGATTGACGATACCCTTCTTCAGTGCATCGAGATTTTCGATGCCGAGATCCGTCTTCGGCACACCGCCATTGTATTTGAGTGCACGAACAGTCGCCACGAGGACGCAGGCATCCGGACGAAAACCTGCCATCTGACACTTGATATCAAAGAACTTCTCTGCGCCGAGATCGGCACCGAAGCCAGCCTCGGTTACAGCGATATCGCCTAGCTTCAATGCAAAGCGAGTCGCCTGTACGGAATTACAGCCATGTGCAATGTTCGCGAAGGGTCCTCCATGAACCACGGCCATATTGTGTTCGAGGGTCTGGATGATATTCGGCTTGATCGCATCCTTCAGAAGTGCTGCCATAGCGCCCACAGCGTGGAGCTGCTCTGCTGTCACCGGATTACCGTCGACATCATAGCCTACGATGATCTTCGCCAGACGCTTCTTGAGATCAGCCATATCGTTGGATAGGCAAAGGATCGCCATAACCTCAGAGGCTACGGTAATCACGAAATGATCCTCCCGGACGACACCATCCCCACGACCGCCTAAGCCTACGACAATGTTTCGAAGCACACGGTCATTCATATCCTCACAGCGCTTCCAGGTGATCCGCTTCGGATCAATCCGTAACGCATTGCCTTGCTTGATATGGTTATCGAGAAGAGCTGCCAGGAGGTTATTGGCACTCGTGATTGCGTGGAAGTCGCCGGTAAAATGAAGGTTCAGATCCTCCATCGGCACAACCTGTGCAAAGCCGCCACCGGCAGCACCGCCCTTAATGCCGAAGCACGGACCGAGGCTCGGCTCACGAAGGGCAACCACGGTCTTCTTACCAATCCGGTTCAGCGCATCTGTAAGACCGATTGAAGTCGTCGTCTTACCTTCGCCTGCCGGTGTCGGATTGATGGCCGTCACAAGTACGAGCTTCCCATCCGGACGATCCTTCACCTTGTCCCAGAGATCATCGGAAAGCTTCGCTTTATACTTTCCGTACAGCTCGAGGTCATCCTGGTCGATGCCATACTTCTCCGCCACATCCGTGATGCGGTTCATCGTCGCTTCCTGTGCAATCTCAATATCTGTTTTCATCGTATTTCCTCCGTAAAAAACGCCGGACAAGGGTCTCCGTCCGGAAAGACTGTGTACCTTTACTTCTATATTGTGACTACCTTTCGGCAGAAATCACACCTTACTGATTACCGGAAAGAAAAGCAGCAAACTCAGCCTGATTCATGAGAATCTTACGCGGCTTCGTGCCTTCCTCTTCTGATACGACACCGGATTCCGCCAGCTGATCCATGATCCGTGCAGCCCGGTTAAAGCCGATTCGGAACTTCCGCTGGAGCATACCGATCGATGCCTTCTGTGAGGTAATGATCAGCTCCCCGGCTTCCTCGAACAGCTCATCGCGATCGCTGCCGCTGTTGCCGCCCGCACCGCCGCCGGTGGAGTCATTGACCTTTGATGCAATATCCGTACTGTAGACCGCATCCGCCGAGTCCTTAATGAAATCGACGACGGCCTGTACCTCCTGATCGGAAACAAATGCACCCTGCACACGGACCGGCTTCGGGATGCCCTGCGGGAAGAAGAGCATATCGCCCTTTCCGAGGAGCTTCTCGGCGCCATTCATATCAATGATCGTCCGCGAATCTGTACCAGACGAAACCGCAAAGGCGATTCTCGATGGTACGTTTGCCTTGATGAGACCGGTAATGACATCGACGGTCGGCCGCTGGGTCGCAATCACGAGGTGCATGCCTGCCGCTCTCGCAAGCTGTGCAATCCGGCAGATCGCATCCTCGACCTCCTGCGACGCCACCATCATAAGGTCAGCAAGCTCATCAATGATAATGACGATCTGCGGCAGCTTCTCCGGCTTCTTGTCCTCCGGAATATCCGGCTGATTCCGTACGATCTCGATTTTTTCATTGTAGCCCTTGAGATCACGGGCGCCGGTCTCGGCAAATTTCTTGTAGCGGTCAGTCATCTCGGAAACTGCCCAGTTAAGCGCTGCGGCAGCCTTCTTCGGATCCGTCACAACCGGAATCAGGAGATGCGGGATGCCATTGTAAACAGAAAGCTCCACAACCTTCGGATCCACCATGATCATGCGAACCTCCTCCGGTTTGTACTTATAAAGGATCGACATAATAAGTGTATTGATCGATACCGATTTTCCGGAGCCTGTCGCACCCGCAATAAGAAGATGCGGCATCTTCGAAATATCGGAAACGATGATCTTGCCGGCGATGTCCTTGCCGACGCCAAATGCGATCTTCGCCCGCGAATCCCGGAACTCCTTCGAGCGGAGGATGTCACCGAGGTAGACGGTAGCGCCATGCTTGTTCGGTACTTCGATGCCTACCGCTGACTTTCCCGGGATCGGGGCTTCAATACGAATATCAGAGGCAGCAAGCCGCATCTTAATGTCGTTCGTGAGGGATACGATCTTTGATACCTTGACACCGATTTCCGGCTGCAGCTCATATCGCGTGACGGCCGGCCCGACGGAGACATTGGTCACATGAACGCCGACACCGAAGCTTTTCAGGGTATCCTGGAGAATATTTGCGTTTTCACGAATCTCCGCCTCGGAATCTGTGTCCTGCACACCACCGGTCTTAAGGAGAGACAGCGGCGGAATCTGATACGGCCGCTTCGGCTTCTGATTATGAAGTATCTCCTGCTGTGTCTTCTGATTATCAAGGTCCGTCGGCGTGTTCTCGCGTTTGATTTCACTGCGCGGATCATAGCCCGGCAAGGCGCCAGCACCTGATTGCCCTATGGCGCCTGCCGCCACGCCTGCTCTACCGCCTGTCGTTGAATCAATCGCGACAGTCTGATTCGTGCCCTCGGTCATGCCGAGATTCTGGTCATTGCCGACCTTCGTGGATGCAAACGTGCTTGCAGCGACCGGCTTCTTATCGATGCGCTCGACATCCGAATCAATCACCATGCCATTTGCCGTGACGATTCGTCTCGTCCCTGCCGTGAGATCAACATCCGGATCATCTTTGAATTGAAAAGAAGCCGCTGCGCCACTGACCTCCTCCGACGTAAGCGCGCGAATCTGTATGATGCCGGAATTCTCTTCTTCCTCTTCATCCTCTACTGCTGTCACGACCGGCTTATCCGCTGTATCATGAAGTATCTTCGTAAATTCAGATTGATTGCTGGCATCAGCGGTCTCGTCGGATAGCTTCTGTTCCTTCATCGTCGTATCCGCTGCGTCCGGGTCAATCTTACGAATGCGGATGATCGTGCTTCCTGTGTCACGTGAGGTTGTAGTATAGCTTGCCGGCTTCTCGAGACCATGAATCGGAAAATCATCTGTTGTTACTTCATCATCTCCGGTAGAAATTTCCGCTTCCTTCATCCCGCTATAGACAGCCCGGTTCAATGCAGAATATCCTGCACCTTCATCAGCCGGTTTCTCATCCGGAGCAAGTGTGTCTGCCACATCCGATGTTGAAGCTGCCACATCCGTCGGAAGTGTCTGTGCCCCAATCACAGGACCTGCTGCTGCCGGTTCCTTCCGATCCGTCCTTTCGTGCCGCACATTGAGTGGCAACTCAATCTCCCGGTCATCCTTCACCATGCCGTTCTTTGCACTTTGTACAGCACCTGACAAGAAACTAAATGATGGCGATGCTTCTGGCGGGATAGTCTTATTGATCTCCGTCGATTGATTGCGAAGTTCTCCCGATAGATCGACCACAGAAGCATCGCCTGCAGAAGCTGCATGATCTAAAACAGGTGTATGCATAGCTGCTCTCGCTGCACGCTCCTTTTCACCCGCTTCCCACTTTGCACGCTCCTCCGCCTCGATTTCTGCACGTCTTTCCCGATGCTCCCGGGCACTCTCTTGCAAATGTTCGAGATTATCCCTGGCGCTGGTCCGTGCTCTCCCGGCAAAGCGGAAGCCCCACTCTGCAAGCTTTCTCGTGAGCGGCTTCTCCGTCACATACACAAGACAGATGAGAATCAGTGCCACTAGAAGGATGATCGCTCCGACCTTCCCGGCGAAGCTGTAAAGAAGCATCCCGAGTGCACCGCCGATGAGACCGCCGCCCTTTCCTTCCTCCGCACCGGTCCGATACAGATCCGCGAGGCTCTCCCCTGCCGGATTCACAGTCCCTGCGAGGGAAATGATTGCTGCAAGAAAGATCATCATAAAGACCGCTGCCGTCATCCGGCGCGTCACATAAGGATTATCAATATTCGCCAGAACGAAAACAACAACAAACGCCAGCACAAGCGGGAAAATAAATCCCAGTACGCCAAAAAGCCCGAGCTGTACACTCTTAAGAAATGCCCCCACCGGGCCACATAGATTCAGGTTTGACAAGAACAGAAAAATAGAAACAGCAAAGGTGACGATGACGACGATTTCATCCGACACCACCGGCTCTTCTAAAGTCTGCCTCGTACTGCTTTTTCTCCCTTCCGTCTTTGGTTTATTTTTACTCCCCTTCGGTCTGCCCATATTTCCTCACTCTATCATCAAATCAAAATTCAATTCATCGATTATATCACATTTCATTGACTTATCCCATTAAAAGTGATAATCTCCAGGGTAATAAAAGACGTATGCACTCATATCCTAAATTTATGGCTGATATTAGGGGGCATTTATGATTAATGTAGCCATCGTTAGTCCGGATCATTCGCTTGAACCTGTGGATAAGGTGATCACAGAGTATGATTTCGGCTGTCATTTCATAAAGTATATCTATAAGACGATGTCCGATATTGACGGAATCTACCAGGATTGCAAAGGAAAATGCGATGTCATCTTCTTCTCCGGCGAACTCGGGTATCATTATATCAAAAATAAATTTCCCGACAACCGGATTCCCTGCGCTTTTACAGCGTATGAACCGATCGATGTACTTTCCATTCTTTTGAACTTTAAGATTCATCATCCGGAGCAGGAACTTTCACGCGTTTTCTGTGATTTTCTGACCGTTACGAATCACTATATGGACCTCCCGCAATATCTGCCGAAGGAGGAGTGTCCTGTTTTCTATGAGGACGCCCACTATGATTACCGGCACATTACGCAGTATGCAAAGAAGCTGTGGGATAATGGCAAGATTGACTGCATTCTCTCCCGTTCCATCAACAATCTGAAGCAGCTGGATGCACTTTCCATCCCGTATGAAGCTGTTTTTCCTTCAGAGGACATGATCGTGAAATCGATTCGTGCATCGCTGAATGCACTGAAGCTCGACCAGATAAACCTAAAGGACGAAATCAATGTGCTTGTCCGCCTGCCCTTCACAGAAGATGTCGAGACCGAAGAGCAGGAGTATCGCGAAGCAACCGTTTATAAGCTTCTTGCCGATTATCGTAAAAATGCACACACCCACTTTTCTATCCGCCAGGGCTTCAATCAGTTTGAGGTACAGATGCAGCTGGAAAGCGGCACCTTCCATATGGAGAAGCTTCGTCCGATGCTCCAGGAATTTCAGAAGTCACTGGGCTTCCCTTTCCGGATCGGTATCGGCTTAAGCTCCTCGAAGGAGCGGGCAAGATTTTTCTCTGAGCGTGCACTACTCGAGGCGAACCGCTACGGGCGTAATGATGCCTTTTTCGTCGGAGAGGAAGGTACAGTCACCGGACCGCTCTCACAGGATATGACGCTCATGTATGACTATACCAATGACAAGGCGATCGAATTCGCACGTGCCCAGGGCATCAACGAAACGAATGTCCTAAAGCTCATCAGCCTCTTCCGGGATGATCCGGACCGGATTCTCACTTCCCACGAGCTCTCAAAGACACTCGGCATCACAGCGCGCTCTGCAAGCCGAATCCTCTCGAAGCTCTCGGAGCTTAAGATTCTTTCACTCATCCCGCAGGACCAGACGGAAGAAAAAGAGCGGGGCGGTCACCAGGGACGCCCCACCCATCACTACCGCTTCATGGCAGAAGCCTTCCGCGAAGCACTTCTATAATTTGTGGCCGCAGCGTCCGGGATGTGAAACGCCTCGCCCTGCTTTTTCGATGCTGCGCAGTGGAGCCACGGCAAAAGGCCCAGAAACATTGGGATAAAAAAGGTATCCAGCAGGCCATAGGATGTAAATGCAAAAAGCGAAAGCCCATACACTACTCCGAATTTTTTACTTCTAAGAAAATTCCATTTCATTGCTTGATCTCCTGATGCCGATTCTTTTTCAAACTGCGGTAGCATTTTATCATCGTTCAAGGTCGACATCTGTTCACGCTGCGGCTGCGTTCTGAAAGGGCGGTTGTGTTTTCTTCTCAGCCACCGGCTGCTTCTTAAATACGAAATGCTTCTGCATGAAGAAGCTGAAGAAAAACATCACGAGCTCTGTGCCGAGCTTCGCTAGAAGCGGCGTGATGCCGATCATATTCGACAGTACATAGAGAATTAAAGAATTGATACAAAGGATGGAAGCCGCCAGCGCTGCATACCGTAATGCGGAATGCTTGTGATCATCTTCATCCATGAACACAAAGCTCCGGTTTAAGTTATAATTCGCAGTTGCGCTCACGAACCGGGCGAAAACATTGGCAAAAAGCGTGGTGGAAGCAGCGCCGCCGAAAAGGCCGATGATACAGCTGAAAATTCCATAGTCAATGAGAAAACTGAGAAAGCTCGAAGCGCTGAATCGGAAAATGTCACGATAAATCCGATAAGAATCAAGCAGCGTGTTAAAATGCGAGCTCTTGTTACCGTCTATATAGATCGTCTCGATCGGCACCTCCATAATAGGTCGCTTCTCCTTCGCGAAAGCCATCAGCATATTCATCTCATATTCATAGCGATCACCCGGAATCTCAAGCATACGGTCAAGAAGTTCATCGGAAAACGCCCGAAGACCAGTCTGTGTATCGTAAACCTTTAAGCCTGATGTCAGTCGGAACACGTTCCTGGTGATAGCATTGCCCATGCGGCTCCGAAGCGGAGATTTCCCACTCTGCCGGCGGCTTCCGAGTACCAGCGTACTCCTGTGGCGTTCCGCATATGCGGAGACTTTTTCCGCATCTTCGATCGTATGCTGCCCGTCTGCATCAATCACCACCACTGTGAAATTGCCATGGTAATTGTCCTTGATATGCCGGAATGCTGTCTTCATCGCGTAGCCCTTGCCATGATTCTCCGGATATGACAACACTGTTGCGAAATTCCCAGCTGACATGAAAATACCTTCAAACTGTGCAGCTGTCTTTTCACCGCTCTCCACCGCCTGCCCATGGGACGAACCATCATCCACGACGATCACCATAAAACCCGCCGCTTCCGCCTCCTGCGCTACATCAATAAGTACATCCTCCGGCTCATACGCGGGGATGACCGCGATTTTCAGATCGCTGTTATATTTGTCATGATTAAAATATTGAGCATTATTATATTCAGCCATAAAAGCCTCCTTCCGGAGCAAATTGCGCTCCGCACATCGGACTTACTACTGTTATGGCTGTATTGTATTCTCTAAAGCTTAAATGACGCTGAAGAAACAAAAACAGGGGCAATCGCGCAAAAACGCGACTGCCCCATCCGGTATTAATCAAACTCTATCCTTGCCATGATATAAAAGGACGATGACGCCCGGCCCGGTATGACAGGCGATCGTCGGCCCGAGATGACAGATCCGAACCTTGCCCTGAAGTTTTGGAAAACGCTGCTCTATAAGATTTAGCAGCTTCTCCGCATCCTCCATATTCTCAGCCTCGGTAATGAAGCATTTGCCATCATAATCAGTACCATGCTCAGCATACTTCTCCATCATCTCGACATCACGCTCGATGACCTTTTTCTTACCCCGAATTTTCTCAATGACCTTCAACGTACCATCCGGTGCGACATCCATCAGGGGAACAATGTTCAGTACGGAACCGATCATGCCGGCAGCCTTTGATACACGACCGCCGAGGATCAGAAACTTAAGACTCGGCACGAAAAACCAATGCTGGATATGCTTCTTTTCTTTCTCTGCATACTCCCTGACCTCATCGATCGACTTCCCTGCATCCCGTAGATCACAGAGATCATCCACCAGCATGCCATAACCGGAAGATGCTGAGAGAGAATCCACGATATAAATCTTCCGATCCGGAAACTCCTCCTGAAGATCAGATGTCGCAAGCTTCGCCGAATTATAGGTTCCCGAAATCCCGCTCGAAAGTGTCACATGAAGCACATCCTTTCCCTCGGAAAGAATCTTCCGGAAGGATGTCTCATAATCCTCGATATTGACCTGCGACGTCTTCGTCAACTCACCAGCAAGCATCCTTGTATAAATTTCATGCGTAGAAATCGAACGCCCGAAATTATCCGGATACTCATCCTGCCCTACAAAAATATTATGAAAAAGAACATTCACCTGCCGTTCCTTTGCCCAGGCTTCATCCATATCGATGGAGCTGCAGCAGCTGATGACATATTCGCCCATTGCTTCCTCCTGTTATCCACGTTCATGCAAAGCCCGGTGAATATGGCACTTGTACATTTTTGGCCTCCTGTCAAGTATAGCCCAATGCACACATCGGTGTTTGTTCATGCACGTTTTTAAAAGTTCTGATTAAAAAAGAACACTCACAGAATAGCATACCGGGAACTTAATAAGCAATATAAAATTGCAATAGTCAATCCGGCAAAAATGCTCAAAATTTCATATGTCGATTATGATGATAAAGTTATAGTCAGGATCATTAGTTTCCGATGACATTACGGATCGCGACAGGTGTCCGGTAGTTCCAGCGGTAAATCCGGATGCCGGACCGCCGGGAGGCCGCATTGACCACCTGACCATTACCGATATACATGCCGACGTGATTGATGGTGCCTGATTTGTTCGCGTAGAAAATGAGATCACCCGGCCGCATATTTTTACTCGTCACCTTCACGCCCGTATTCGCCTGCGCACGGGAAACCCGCGGCACAGAAATGCCGAAGTGCCGGAGCACCGATTGCGTAAAGCCCGAGCAGTCCGCACCATGCGTGAGCGACGTACCGCCCCAGACATACGGATTGCCGACAAACTGGCAGGCATAGTTTACGATATCGCTCCGTAGCTTCGCGGCAGCATTCGCTGCATCCGTCGCCGGATGATAATCAATCGCCTCCGAGAGTGCATACAGAACGGAAACATTGTTATCACGGGTCGAAACATAGGCGCCCTGATCGATGTCCTCATCATCGCCGCTGTCGAGATCGATCTGCACCCAGCCATCCATCTGATTTAGAACATCATATCGCTGCCCCGTTGTGATCTTCGTCCACGCCTTCGAATCCGTCGTCGGCTCCGACCGGACATTCAGCGCGTCCGTGTTGACAATTGCCATAACATGGGCATGACTCGTCGCAAGCGCTTCCGCTTCCTTTCCGGTCGCCAGCAAGTCCGCCCGAACATAGCCCTTTACACCGCCCGACTCAATCTGATACCAGCCATCCTTCTCTCCGACGATATTCGCACCAGCGTAGCCCGGCAGCTTCCCGACAATATTTTTGATGCCATCCTCCTTCGGATCCGACCGCACATTGATATAATCTGAAGCCAGCGAAACGCCGAGATGGTCATACATATTGAGAACCTTCTGCCGAAGATCCAGTGTGCGCGCCTCATCGAGTCCGTAGCCAATGCTTACATTCTCTGGCTTCGCGGACATATAGCATTCCGAGATGTTATCAATGTTGTCCGGCTCGATCCGAATCCAATCTTCACCCTCGAAGCCGAGCACCTCATACTTTTCGCCCTTCGCCGCTGACCCGACCGTATTACCCTCCACAATTTCCGGCGTCGACCGCATCCGGAGCTTCTCCGTCACAACCGTCGCCCGCTTCTTCACAAGCGCGTCACGATAAACTGCTTTGAAACATAACCCGTCATCCCGCCAGACCGAACCTTCAGCCACCCATCAGTCCCCTCCGGCGCGTCATCAAGAATATCCACAGCCGCTCCATTCGCAAGCATCCCCTGAATATTCGTAAGATCATTCTGATCCGGCTTCGTCCGGAAATTAATATAGCTCGAGCACTGCACGATCCCCAGCCGCTGATACTCGCTCTCCACGGTAGCAATCGCCGCCTGCCGTTCCTCCTCTTCCTCCGTAGTAATATTTGTCACCACAGGCTCCGCCGCTACATTCAGTGCATCGCCTACCGCAACCGACGCTTCCTGCGAAACCACGCGAGCATCCGAACCAGCTTCACGATTCAATTCCTCCTCATACACAGGCTTCCGGAACACAAGAAAAAGCCCTACGCTCAGAACAGCAACCAACGCTAAAACCAATACAGACGCAATTATAACTGTCTTTCTTTCCTGCTGTATTCCCTTTATCGTAAAACGAAATTTAGGTAATCTCATATTTCTTTCCTTTCCAAGCGACTAGCATACAAGAAAACCGCCCATTCAGCAAGTAAAAGCAAAAACAGTTAAGCGAAGTAGAAAACCAGCGCGAGACGTGAGAGTCTGTGCGAGCCAATGGGCCCTTCAGACACCATTCTGACGAAAGTCTCAGCTAGCCAGCCATTTCGAGCAGGGTAAAAAATCGGCGCCCACAAGGCCCGATTTTTTAGGCCCATTGAAGGAAAAATCCCTTCAAGGATTTTTCCTGAATTGGGCCGGTCCAGCTCGAAATGGCTGGATAGCGCTAAGACTTTCGTCCCTGGCGTCTGAGGGGCCCATTGGCTCACACAGACTCCCGCGTCTCGCGCGTCCGTTATTATTCTACATCGCGAAGCCTACTGTCCGCTTCGGCGATTGTCTCCTCGAGAAGCCGATCAGCCCGATGAAGCGCCGAACCGACCATCGCGTATACTGTGCACGGCGTCCCATCGTCCAGCGACTGAAGACTGCGAAGCTCTTCCTTAAGCTTTGTTACAATCTTCCGAAGCACCTTCTCATCTGACACCGGTACGATGATTCCAAAGCGCCCCAGCGAAACATGCCCGACGATGCCATCTGGCTTTACGACCTCCGAAATCACATCACCGACCTTCTTCAGATAATCAGAGAACGCCTTCGCGCCATAGGAATCCGTAAAGGACTTAAGATTCTTAATCTGCACTGCGATGACGCCGAACGTCATATCCCTTCCGGAAAGCCTTGTCTCAAAAAGCTTACTTTCCTCCTCAAGTCCACGCTGATTGAGAAGCCCGGTCATCATATCAAGATAAAGTGAGTTACGATAAATCTCAGACTGATTCGCAGCATCCGTCACATCCATGAAGAAACCGATCAAACCGACGATTTTCTTTTTCTCATAGATCGGCGCCTTGCTCGCCATGATCTTCCGGATCTTCCCGTTGACGAGGCATTCGCCCATGGCACCCGTGATGACAGCGCCATCCTGAAGAACTCTCTCCTCATCCCGCTTAAAGGGCTCCGGATCCGGATGCCAGCCCATATCCTCATCATTCTTTCCGAGGAGATCACTGATCTTCAGATTGTAATAGCGGAGGAAGGCAGCATTGACACCGACAAAACGTCTCTCCTTATCCTTCCAGAACATGCCGAGCCCCTTCTGATTCACGAGGGCTCTCCAGAGCGATGCCGTCTTCAGGATATCCGTATTCTCCGTGCCATCGGAAATATCTTCGGCGACGCGATCATTGCGATTCGCATAATCGAGAAGCTCCTCCTCCCAGCCGACGAGATTGCGGCAGATACAGAGAAGAAAACGCTTAAAGTTGTTCTGATCCGGAACTTCCGCAAGAGCGACTCTTTTCCAGACATAATAACCATTATCCGACTTCAGATGGAAAAAGCCATTCAGAATATGATTCGGCGTGTCTGCGATCCTTGCCTGCATCGTATCCGGGTTCAGAAATTCCAGGAAGCGCTTCTGCTCTGCCGGATGCACCAGCTGTGTAGCAGAGAAGCGGAAGCCCTGACGAAGCCGCATCGTAGCCATGCTGCTTAGCGGGGCATAGGTCCCATACAGATGTGTGATAATGTTTTTGCCGGGGATAATCTCCTCCACCGAATCAAACAGTGAATAAAGGTCCTGCAAGAAATGAATCCGGCTGGCCATAGAATCCTTGAACGGAACGATATTTAGGCCGCGAAGAAGAAACGCGCTTCTGTCACGATAGGCAGTGATAAACTGTACACTGATACTGCCTACATATTCCTCGGATACAAAATCGGAAATTGTCGGCTGACCAGTCTTCTCCGATGTGGCCACAAGCTGGAGAAAACTCCTCTGATAGTCAGATAATGCTTCCTCCGGTGTGCTCTGCCCGAAGCTTCTATATGGCAGAAAGCCGGTGTAGTTCCGGCACTTCTGATTGGCATAAATCGGCAGAATTTTCTTTCCGTCGATACCGATGATAGCAAGCGGGATGTCCTCATGATGTTCGCTCCCACGGATCGGATTCTCGACATCCATGACATTCACTCGACCCACCTCACGATAGAAGATACGATCTGCCGGTGTCTCGAGTTCAACACCACGCACGCTCATCTCATGAATCATATCAAGAATCGGGAGTGGCTTTGAAAAGTAATACCCCTGTAGATAAGAGCAGCCGATCTCGCAGAGAAACGCACGCTGTTCCTCTGTCTCGACGCCCTCACAAAGAGTCAGTACGCCGAGCTTCTTCATCATAGCGATGATGCTCTTCAGAATTTCCGGTGTGCGCTCATTTCCCTTACGAAGAAAATCCATGTCGAGCTTCACACCATCAAAATTGAAATTCTGCAGTGTGTTAAAGGAACTGTAGCCACAGCCAAAATCATCGAGCCATACGCTATAGCCATCCGATCGGAAATCCTCGATCCGATGCTTCGCAAGCTCCTCACTATCCGCCAGCGCAGATTCCGTGATCTCAATCCGGATCATGTCATGCGGAATCTGATGAGCAGATAAGACCTCGTTAATCCTCTTATGAATTTCCGGCAGCTCCAGATCATGCCGTGACAGATTAATGGAAACCGGGCACATCTCTCTACCCGCTGTCCTTGCACGCTCGATATCCTGACATGCCAGCTCAAGCACATAAAGATCCAGCTTATAGAGAAGCCTCGCCTCCTCCAGCACCGGGATAAAATCAATCGGATTTAAGAAGCCATATTGCGGATCAATCCATCGGGACAATGCCTCCGCCATGGAAAGCTTGTGGCTAAGACTGTGGAAGATCGGCTGATAATAAATGGTGATCCAACCCTCATGCAAGGCTTGATCAAGATGACTAAGGAGATAGTTTTTTCTGGTAAAATCCTCACCCATGTCCTGTACCCTTTTACTTAGAATATGGCTACTTTACTACTTTATTTTATTGAAGCACGATCGTGATTGACTCTGACCGCTCCATGAGGACAAAGTTCTACTTAATGCCACTATATTAATCCAAAACCGCAATAAAAACAATATTTTACCACGACTTTCCGGCCAGAATCCCCGCCGATAGACATATACAGAAGAAGAGGCTGGCTGACAAATCGCGTGGCACCAGGTACCCGAGAGAGGGCGCTCGTAGGAACCATTCCCGGCGAAAAACCTTAGCTAGCCAGACAGCACGAGCCGGGTAGGAAATCCGGGTTACAACCCCGGATTTCCTAGGCCCATTGAAGGAAAAATCCCTTCAAGGATTTTTCCTGAATTGGGCCGGCCCAGCTCGTGATGGCTGGATAGCTTAGTTTTTTCGCCCCTTGGTTCCCTAGAGCGCCCTCTCCCGGGTACCTGGTGCCACGCGATTTGTCAGCCAGCCTCTTCCGCGATCAATCGTGTGTCAGGATCATACGGTCGTTTGCAAAGGTGCCACCGGAAGCCTCCTCGAACTTCTGGAGGAGATCCTCTACCGTAAGCTTTTTCTTCGCTTCGCCGGCGACATCAAATATGATCTTTCCGTTATCCATCATGATGAGACGGTTGCCGATTGCAATGGCATCATGCATATTGTGGGTTACCATGAGTGCTGTCAGATGATCCCCCTCGACGATTTCCTTCGTGAGGGAAAGCACCTTCGACGCGGTCTTCGGATCAAGTGCCGCTGTGTGCTCATCCAGAAGCAGAAGCTCCGGCTTCTTGAGGGTTGCCATCAGGAGTGTCAGGGCCTGCCGCTGACCACCGGAAAGGAGTCCGACCTTTGACGTCATCCGGCTCTGAAGCCCGAGACCAAGGCGTTCAACAGCCTGCTTGTAAAATTCTCTCTCGTGCGGTGTTACTGCCCAATGAAGTCCTCTCGGCTGTCCTCTTCGAAACGCAAGTGCAAGATTTTCTTCAATCTGCATATTCGACGCGGTACCCTTCATCGGATCCTGGAACACACGGCCAATGTATTTTGCTCTTTTATACTCTGGAAGTCTCGTGACATTGACGCCATCGATCATGATGACACCGGAATCTACCGGATAAGCACCGGCGATCATGTTAAGGAGAGTGGACTTACCGGCACCATTGCCGCCGATAATGGTGACAAAATCGCCGTCATTTAATGTGAGGTTGATGCCGCGGAGGGCTTTCTTTTCATTGACGGTTCCCTTGTTAAAGGTTTTTCTGACATTCTTGATCTCCAGCATCAGTCCTTACCTCCTTCTACTACAGTATCCGTAGTCTCTGTATCCTCCTCAGCCTTATAGGCAGACGCTGCATCCTCTTCGTCAGAAACACTTTCGCGATAGGATTGATGATCACGATATTTCTGCATCGCCACCGGGACACAGAGCGCGACGGCAACGATCAAAGCCGACAGAAGCTTCATATCGTTTGCCTTCATGCCGAGGCGAAGAACGATGGCACGAATGAGGAAGTAAATGACACAACCCATGACGGAGGCAGAAAGCTTCAACGCGAAGTTTCTAAATTTACGGAAGAGCACCTCACCGATGACGATAGAGGCAAGACCGATGACGATGGCACCGGTGCCCATGCCGACATCCGCATACTTCGTGGACTGGCAAACCAGAGCGCCCGAGAGCCCGATGAAGACATTGGAAAGAATCAGGCCGAAGAGCTTAATGTTGTTCGTGTTCACGCCAAGTGCGCGGATCATGTCTTCATTGTTACCTGTGGCACGAATGGCCGAGCCGAGCTCCGTACCGAAGAACCAGTAGAGCACGAGGATTGCAAGAATCGAAGCAATCAGGCCGACAATGAGTGTTGCCTGTGACTGTGTGACGCCAAGCTTGTCCGTAAAGAAGGTCACGAGAGAGCTGATCTTGTTGATGGACTGGTTTGACTTGTCACCCATGATTCGAAGGTTGATGGACCAGAGAGAAATCTGCGTCAGGATACCAGCGAGAATGGCGGGAATGCCGAAGAAGGTGTGGAGAATGCCGGTCACCGCACCGGCGACACCACCGGCAAGTGCACCGGCAACCGCCGCGATGAAAGGATGGACACCGCTCATCATCAGCATCGCGCAGACACAGCCGCCAAGGGCAAAGGAGCCATCGGTCGTCATATCAGCGATGTTCAGAAGTTCAAAGGTAATGTAGACACCAAGCGTCATGAGGGACCAGACCAGTCCCTGTGCCGCGGCACCCAGAAGTGAAGCCAAAAGACCATTCATGAAGGTAATTCCCCTTTTACATAATTTTGAGCTCCCACGGACAGCCTACCCGCCTGTGGGAGCTCTTTTAATCCTTTCAGATTATAGCATATTTTTCAGGATCCGCCTGCTGAAGGAGGCATTGTCTTGAAAATGCGCACATTACTTTAAAACCGAGGTGTCAATGCCAAGAAGCTTTGCCGTATCCTCGTTGACCTGAAGCTCGCACTCCTCTGTGCTTTCATACTGGATCGGCATATCAGCCGGGTTCTTACCTTCTGTAAGAATCTCGACAGCCATCTTACCAGCCATGTAGCCGAGCTTCGTATAATCGATACCATAGGTTGCAAGTCCGCCGTTATCAACCATGCCGCCCTCGCCGCAGATCGTCGGGATCTTGTTATCATTGGCAACCTGCGCAACGGTAGCCATACCGGCTGCGATCGTGTTATCGGTCGGGCAGTAAATTGCGTCAACCTTGCCGATCATCGACTCAACGACAGTCTGAATCTCGTTCGTAGAGGAAACGGTGTAGTCATCATGTGCGAGGCCCTGTGCATCGCAGG
This sequence comes from uncultured Eubacteriales bacterium, assembly GCA_900315665.1. GTDB lineage: Bacteria > Bacillota > Clostridia > Lachnospirales > Lachnospiraceae > Oribacterium. Next base: position 5,387 of record OMZX01000003.1, on the reverse strand, counting down.
CGTCTCTTGCCATCTGTGCCTGAATCTCGGAGTTTGACTCAGCAGAGCAATAAAGGATACCAACAGTCTTTGCATCCGGAAGAAGCTTCTTAAGAAGCTCAATCTGCTCCTTAACAGGGGTGAGATCCGATGCGCCGGTAATGTTTACACCCGGCTTCTCGTTTGACTGTACGAGTCCGGAGCCCTCCGGATCGGTCACTGCAGCAAGTACGATCGGGATATCTGTCGTCGCAGCGGCGGCTGCCTCTGTAGCTGGTGTTGCAATCGTGTAGATAAGGTCTACGCCGTCATTAACAAACTTCTCTGCAATCGTCTGGCAGGCTGACTGCTCGCCGGATGCGTTCTGCTGGTCTGCGGTATACTTGATGCCTGACTCATCGAGTGCCTGGATGAAGGTATCTGCAGCCGCTGCTGTCGTAGCTGCTTCTGTGGCTGCTGCGGTCGTCGCTGCTGCAGTCGTCGCTGTCGACGAGCTGCCGCCACAGGCTGCGAGCGCGCCTGCTACCATACAGGCAGCAAGTGAAATTGAGGCAAGCTTCTTCATGTTTTTCTTCATAATCATTCTCCTCCCAATGCATCGTCATCATCGGCTTTACCGAATGAAAGTTACGTTACTTTAACGTACTGATGCATTTATTTCGTAAATTATAGCCCTCGTTGTCCGAAATTACAAGCAACGAATGGCTATATCTGTGTTTGCAATTGGCTATACCTGTGGTACGGAAAGCGAACTCTTAAAATGTCACAGGATCTGCTATCTCGGCTGTGCGGGCGAGGTCGGTAACTTCGAGGACTGGGCCTTCGCCGCTGTATTCCTTGCGTTCTTCCATGCTGATTTTGGCGGTCACTTTGACCCAGTCGCGCGTCTTGTATGGCGCGAGGGCGTCGGCATTGCCTTTTGCGATGAAGCCGAGGAAGGTCATGTCCTGGGCGCAGCAGGTCATGGCCATACGGCCGGGTACAAATTCGGTCTTTGGCATGTTTTTACGCTTCAGCATCATCGCGGAGAACTTGACCGTTTTTCCGACGTAACGGTCGGGGTTGTCCATGCAATCGACGAACCAGGTGCCGTAGTCTTCGTCCTTTAGCTCGATCATATCCTTGGAAAGGTCGTATGGGAGGTCCTCCGGGAGGGTGTCCTGCGGAATCTCGCCATCCTTGTCCTCGAGGACAATCATGGCGTTCTGGCCCATGGCACGGATTTTTCTCCGGTAATCGACGAGCTTGTCATCGGCGATGCCGTCGCAGCGGTTTACGATGGCGAGCTCAGCTTTGCGGAGCATCTGTCCCATGTAGCTCTTCATGTTGTTGAGATAAAGGTCCAGTGTGGAGCCGTCCATGATGGTGATAACCTGATAGATGACCCAGTCATCAGGAAGGGAAATCTCATAATTTGCCGGGCGATTCTGTGCCTGCGACAGCACCTTTTCGGACATCGGTCCGTCGTAGAGGTCGTCCTGATTCCACATACCATTCCATTCGATGATAAAGCGCTCCGGATGGTATTTCTCTTCAAGAGAGGTCAGATATTCCTTGTTGAAATCCGTCTCCTTCTCGACCGGTACCACGACGGTGTGATTCTTCTTAAGAAGCTTCTCATCGTATTCGGATTCGCCTTCCTCGCAGAGAAGAAGCACTGTCGTTCCCTCGGTCTGGAAGTACTCCTGATCCATCGTGAACTTAATGAAATCGGTCTTACCGGCTTCGAGGAATCCGTTGATAATAAATACAGGAACCGCATCGTCAGGCAGATCGTAGTTATCACTTGTTGCCATATTTTCTCCTTTATACTTTGAAGGCGAATCCGCTATAAGCTGGAAAGTCCTGCTTCTATGCATCGCAGTTCCGCTTTCCAAATTTAAGCGGATTCGCCTAATCATTTTATCAATAGAGGATTATCCTCTGAGAATTATGATTTCTCGACAAATGCTGCCTTCAGGAGGTCTTCCTTCAGATCAGAACCGATGACGACCACCTTGCCGGTGTAGTCCGGGGTGCCTTCACGAATCTCCGTCTGCTCCGGTACCATATCGAAGTACATCCACTTGCCTTTTTCGTTCGTCGGAAGCATTCCTTTGCAACGAACGATTGTGCCGTACTTGTCGGTATTTGCCATATCGGAAAGGATCTGCTCGAGCTTTGCCTTTTCGAAGGTATGCGGTGTCTCGAGTGCCCAATTCTGGAAAATATCATCGGCATCGTGATCTTCGCCGTGGTGATGATGGTGATGATGGTGCTGGTGATGAATGATTACATCGCCGTCATGCTCTTCTTCGCCGTGATGATCATGGTGGTGATGGTGCTCATGCTCATCCTCATCGTCATCATCTCATGCTCATCCTCATCGTCATCATCTTCATCATGATGGTGGTGCTCATGCTCATCCTCATCATGATGGTGGTGATGCTCGTGTTCATCTTCGTCCTCGTCCTCTTCTTCCTCATGCTCGTGAACGCGGGCCATAACCTCCTTCATCATCTCTTCCTTCATGTTATCCTTCTTCGAAATGATGGAAAGAAGCTGCTCTCCTGTGAGCTCATCCTCCGGTGTCGTGATGATCGTAGCATCCGGGTTGATGGCACGGATGATGGCTACGGCTTCATCGACCTTGTCCGGTGTCGCAATATCAGTTCTCGAAAGAACGACGGTACCGGCATACTGAATCTGATTGTCGAAGAACTCACCGAAGTTCTTTGAATACATCTTGGCCTTCTTCGCATCGACGATGGTTACGGCTGCATGAAGCTCGACATCTAGATTGCCGGAAACAGACTTCACAGCGCCGATGATATCCGAGAGCTTGCCGACTCCAGACGGTTCGATGATGATGCGGTCCGGCTTGTAGGTATCGACTGCCTCTGTCAGTGCAGTCTCAAAGTTACCGACCAGTGAGCAGCAGATGCAGCCCTGATTCATCTCATTGATCTTCACACCGGAATCCTTGAGGAAACCGCCGTCAATACCGATTTCACCGAACTCATTCTCGATGAGCATGATCTTCTCGGAACCAAGTGCTGCGTCCAGCAGTCTCTTGATAAAGGTTGTCTTGCCGGCCCCTAAGAAGCCGGACACAATATCGATACTTGTCATCTTTTATTCTCCTCTCAGCCTTAAAAAAGGTGTTAGCACTCTCGTCAGAACGTTGCTAATTATACATACCTAAAATACCCTTGTCAACGGGTCTGACAAATAAATTTGAAAACGGGTTTCATTTTCGTGTTTTATGGGGTCAGGAGACATAACGAATTTCTTACAGCAGTAAGAAAGCCGCAAGGTCTCCTGACCCCATGATAAATTCCTTACAATTCTTCCAGATAGGTAACGGCCTTCAAGAGGTCGGCGGCAGTTTCAATGCATACAGTAGCGCCGTTTTCCTCGAGCTCCTTCTGACCGCGGAAGCCGTAGATGCAGCCGATGGATGGGATGCCGGCACGCTGCGCGGTCTGCATATCTGTGTTCGTGTCGCCGACATAGAGGCATTCGGAGGCATCCTTCCCGATATGGGAAAGTGCATCATGAATCACACCAGTATCGGGCTTTAGTGGATGCGTGCCATCATCACCCGAGATATAGTCAAAATAGTTTTCGCCGAAGGCATGATCCAACACCTTGATGGCTTCGGGAAGCGATTTATTTGTGATGCATACAATCTTCCAGCCCTTTGTCTTCAGTTCATCGAGGCACTCCTTCATGCCGGGGTACGGATCTGCCTTGTAGATGCAGCCCTCCTTAAAGAGTCTGAAGTAAGCATTACAAGCATCATCATATTTCTCTAGAACCTCGTCGGCCTCCTGATCGAGGTCAAATGCCTTGTCCGGGTCCTTGTCCTCCCATTTTTCTGCCTCGGCATAGAGACGGTCTGCAGTCGCCTGTAGAGACCGCTCGACAAACTTGTGGCCGCCGTTTCCGACATATTTCTTTGTCTGCTCCATCGAGATCGGATCGCAGCCGACCTCCTCCATCGCCTGTGACATCGTGTGCTGCAGACTGTACAGCGTATTCACGAGTGTCCCGTCCAGATCCAGCAGCATCGCACTATATTTTCCCATATTATCTCCTTTTAAAGATTCCCAACAGCTTCCTTCGCGAGACGATCGACGAGCTCATTGAAGCGGACGCCTGTGTGCGCCGTAACCTTCCGGAAGCGGATGTCCATCTCCGCCCGCATCTCCTGCATGAATGCGCAGTATTTGATCGTGCCGTCCTTGTTTGCCTTCCAGTTACCCGTTGCCCAGCACTCGATGCCCATGTAATCATAAAAGATTGTGAGGCTCTGCAGGTTCTCCTCCCGCGCCGCGCAGACCGCAGCCATTGCGCCGTGAATCTCGCCCGCGACGTTTCGCATCGAAGTAAGCGAGGGGTCTGTGCCGCTGTCCTGGAAGATGGAGAAGGTCCCGTCCCGTTTCATGAGAATGCCGCCGTAGCCATAGACCTTAGTCGCAGCCTGGAAGCTTCCATCGACATAGGCAAGTGCTTCGGTGTCAACACCCTCGAACTCTCGAATAATGTCCGGCGGCTTAATCTCTGACAGAGTGTGAAACTGCGGCAGGTGCTCTTCGCTTTGATGGTTCAAAGCATCATAACCGCCTTGCACGCTGATAAATGCTTCCGCTTCTTCTTTCGTTTTAAACTTCTTGAAGACTGCGCCAGGAAATCCGATCGTCTGCTTCTTGCACTCATCCCAGGTCAGATACACCCCGGGCGATCGCCCCGTTCGCACCGCATAGAAAACTCCCATATATCTCTCCAGTATCAAAATATAAGTCGTTCTATAGTCTACCCCACTTCATCTCATATTTGCAACGTACAACGGCATAGAAAATCAGCATTTTCATGATTTCCTATGCCAGTCAAAATTCAAATATTTTCCACATGGCATAGGAATCTTTGCTAATAGTCAAATTCTATGCCATAAAAAATTTCAATAAATTTAAAACGGCATAGTAGATTCAATTTTCATGAATTTACTATGCCGATTCGACACTCATATTTTATTAAAATGCTTCCATTTGGCATAGAAATCGAGATATTTCATCAAATGCTATGCCTCTGGAAAAATTTGGGATTCACTTGTGGCATAGGAATTTAACAAAGCCATAAAATACTATGCCGCAAAAATACTTCAACAAATTTAAATCGCAAATTTCAAGCCGCGACGCAAAATAAATCAGACAAACCTATTTGTTCACCGCGGCGCGAAGGAAATCCGCAGTGCGTTCGCTGGTCGGATGCTCGAAAAGCTGCTCCGGTGTGCCCTGCTCCTCGATCCGTCCCTGGTCCATGAAGACCACACGGTCTGCGACCTCCTTGGCGAAGCCCATTTCGTGCGTCACGATAATCATCGTGAGGCCCTCCTTTGCAAGCTCCTTCATGACGTTAAGAACCTC
>OMZX01000053.1 GCA_900315665.1 uncultured Eubacteriales bacterium | reverse complement strand
TTATACGGTTTCTGTGCAAACTGCTCCTGCACCGTTTTGTAGCGGGCAGTAACAGTCTTGCATGCTGAAATGGTCATCTGAGACTTCAAGCCAAATGACTCACGGACGTTTTGGTACATTGCGTCCTGAAGAACCATAAAGTTAAGTGGGAAGCCGTGCCCAAACACATATTCTGATAGCTTTGTGCAGGCTTCAGAATACTTGCTTGTTAGTTCTTCCAGCAGTGGAACTTCAGACTGTGAAACGTGGATATGCAGTTTTATCGTCTTTACAACAGTTGTGATTTGTGGCATGTCGTTAGCGCTCATAGTCATCGTCTATTTCCTGCTGCATTTCTTCCTGATCACGGATATCAGCCTCAGTGTTTGTATACGTTTCTTCATATTGTGGGCCATTACTGTCACCTACGATATCTTCGGGTTCATAAAACGGACTTTGTACAGCTTCTTTCTGCTTTATCTTTGTCTGTTCTGCTTTGACATCTTTTTCGTACTCGCCAGACTCAATGTAGGCATCAAATTTATCGATGGCCTGTTTTACCGATTCCGGAGTCACACCATATGCTGTAATGGAAACGTCTTCACCAATGCCATTTCTATAATCGCGATCAGTGAGGCCCCACGACACCCCTACGTCGATTGCGATATCATCAAATTTATCAAAAAATTGATGGATGACCTTATCCGCGGCGGCAGGAACCGCGTCGGTACCTGTGATGAATTCATATGGATCTGCATAGTCATTGACTTCAAAGTCATGGCCGGCTTCAAAGTAATGGTCACTTATATCATGCATCTGCTTCCTGACGTAAGCTAGATCGACAATACTCTGCTTGTGCATATTTATTTCTGCACTCTTCTCTGCTTCTGAATGAATAATATGCATTACGTTATTACAAATGTCGGCATCTTCCTGTGAAAAATCTTTGGGCATCTGATCAATAACTACTGGATCCAATCTGTCTTCATTTTTGTCTGCTATATCGAGAGCCTTCGCTTTGTCCCAATGCTCGTTCTCTGTCACGTACAACGCCATGGCATTGTATGCTTGTTGGAGCATGTCACAGGATTCAAAATTGTTACCCTGCGCAAGGTTAAACTCAACCATGACAGAGTTCACCGCATCCGCCATTTTGTCTGATGCATGTTGCAAACACTCTTCCAACGTTTTGAACATAACTACACCTCCTGCATTCCAGCTGCTCTTTCTGCCTATAATTCCAGTATGGCAGATCGGGTTTGCGGATAAGAATGCCGCCCTCAGTCTGCTCAACGCTATACATATTGAGGAGTGGTATCGACAAGTTATCGGTTAAAAGAAAAAAGCACCATACAATAGCTGGAACTATCGTACGGTGCTGATCAAGTACTTCAACTCGGATCTGAGGAGTCTGATTGTTATGCCATATCCCATTGGCTCTTCCTCAATAAACAAATTTGTCACATCGACTTTTTGCAACATCCAAATATTCCTGTGATAAATCTATTCCAACAGATTTTCTTTTTAATTGTTTTGCCACAGCGCAAGTTGTACCTGTTCCCACAAAAGGGTCAAGAACAATCCCATTTTCAGGACACGTTAATATTATAGGCGTCCTGCATAAATCTTCAGGATATGGTGCAAAATGACCTTTACGTCCTTGTGTATCTTCCGGATTGACACTCCCACGACTAAAGTTGCGGGATTCTTGCTTCAACCACTACTGCGTTCCTAACAAGTTACCTTGTTGGCTCGTCTTACACAGTGTCCACAAGCGTAAATTCCCGTATGCTCTACGGTATTGATATGCACTCAGGCGGTAGCAAGTCCTTTGCGGAGAATGTTTACTGCCGCGTTTTGATCCCTGTCGTGTATTGTATGGCAGACAGGACACTCCCACGTGCGAACCGCAAGGTTCTTTACCAGCGGATTACCTCTATGGGTTGCAGCTCTTACACGGCTTATAGCCCTCCCCGATCAGAGCTTTCCTGGATTCCTTCACCGTTTTCTTATTTTTCGCGCTCATTTTTCCCACGCTTTCGCAGGACGGTTTATGGAAAACGCCGGATCTGGTATTGATCACATAGGTGTGCTGCTTCGATTCTTTCTTTTCATGGCGGGCGATGGATTTCTGTACCGCGGTATTGTCTTTGATATCTTTTCCGGATGCTGGGTGGCTGTCTCCTGTTTTATAGTCAATGACAATGCCCGGCTGCACATTGTAGACAAACTCCGCGAATTCGATTCCTTCGCCTTTGTCCTCTACAGAATACGCTTCCATTAAAACGCCTCTGCAGACAAGCTCATTTCCCACAAACTCCGGCGTCACACGGTACATGACATGGTTGCCGGTCTCGCGGATATACTCTGCGACTTCATTTTCGTAAGGCAGCATTCCTGTGACGTTCATGTATCTCGTTCCGGTCGTCAGGTTCTTTTCGTTCGCGTTTTCAGCGCCCAGCTCGAACGCGATCAGGTGGCAGCGGTTGTAGAGATACTTATCCTTAATAAGGTCCGGATATTTGACCGTATGCCAGCCCGCAGGTTTGACCATCCCGATTTCGCCCCGCTTTTTCGTTGGCATCGTATCCTTTGAAAGACACGCTTCTGCCGCCTGGCATCTTCCAAGATCGTCAAGATCTGAATATCGTTCAAATGATTTCTTTGTGATTTCCTTTTTGGAAAAATCCGGAATATTGCCATTGACGGGATACGTCGGATCGCCTGAATACGCGGGGATCTTCGAAAGATCGAGTCCCGTCATTGATCTTGCGGATGCCACATATTCCTTTCCTGTCGCATAAGCAGGCAGAGAGACAGATGGAATACAGAGACATACTCCAATAAATATGGCTGCGATTGCCGTTATGATTTTTCTTGTGCGCATGCTGATTCCTCCGCCGCGATTTGTTCCGCAAGGCTCTGGACTACCTTTGCCATCAGGGCTGCCGCGGCAGTTTTCTTCATGATTCTTCCTCCGGGTATGTTATTCCAAGTTCATCTAATTTGTATTTTCTGTTTAGTTCCATTCCTGCATACATTTTTCCTGAATCAAAATCAGGGAAGGAAAATGATCCTCTGCCATAAAATGCTATAAACAGGTATTCTTTGCTGCAGTTGTCTTCATCGAAAACACACTCCGTGACTTTTTCGGCATATTTCACCGCCCCATGAAATGGTTTCAGAATCATTTTGATATATTCACGCTCTGCGTCGTTAAGAATCGGTGGATTGTAGATATCACTAATTAGCGTAGGCTCTTCATCTTCCCATTTGACAGCAGAGAACAGATGGCTGAAAGGGGAAAGGTAGTCATAACCAGCAGCGTGCCAATAGCTCTTTTCTTTTTTAGGCTTTCTCTTGTAAACACACAAACCTCTATCACTGTCTCTAGCCATCCACTGATATTCTTTATCAATGTTTCGTGCAATGATTTTTTCATCTTCAGTAAATGTCTTCATAGTTTTTTGTCCTTTAATCTAATGGAACTTTAAAATATGAACTATCTGTGGCGTTAGTTCACTTTATCGTGATTCCTTGAACTTGCCATTATGAACTACCACACCCATGCCTTGTAGACATCCACCGGATGTTTTCTTCTGTATGGATATGGTATCTGTACCATGCGTGGTGACAGCTTTTCAGGCTCCGGATAGAGTCATTTATCATATAGCACGAATTCTGAAGCCTCGTTTTCTCTGCGCGCTCTGTCCAATGACCGCGTCTGTTTCCACATACTTTTTTAAACAGCTAATGTTTATTGCATTCCGGACATACAGTACCGGAGAAAGGAGCACATTATGATAAGCAGGGAGAAGATGAGCGGAGTCAGGCTGGATCTTGTGCCGAAGCGTCTGATCGGAGTAATAAACGGTACTCCGTATTTCATTCGTCATGGCGAAGTCGCGTATACAGAGTTTCCTGAAACAGGGATCGCGGCGGTCTTTGCCGCTAAGGATGCAGAAGGTGTCTACAGGCCGCTTACGGCGAATGAAATGGACGGGATGAGCGAGGCTGACATGCTGGCGCAGGCGATTAATAACATCAATCCGCTCGTGTGCCCGATCACCAAAATGGTCGGCGGATACGATGATCCCGATTTTCCGTTGTACGTCGTTACGAACCATGAACAGTTTAGCGGCGCGTCCGCGATTTTCCATCCCGCCGTGCAGAAGGCCCTCGCGGAAAAAACAAGGAGCGGTTCAACGAGCTGATCGGCATCAATGAAGACGTCAATCGGACAGTTGTATCAGACCGCGATTATCTTGCAGACGGAATTCTGGAGTTCTTGAACGGATTGCTGATGCCCGCAAGAGTGTAAAAAAAGACTGGAGAGATTCTTCTCTCCAGTTTTTCTTTTTGTCTGTCCGGGGTCTGCGTGCCATTCCAAGTGATCTGCTTCCGGCATCTTCCTGCGTGACATCGTCCGGTTTATATGGACTTTTATTATTTAGCGCTAAGAATCACAGAGCGCATAGACTCGCGCCATGCCGGGTTTGCAATACAGACGTCGCCGTTGCAGTGTTCGTTGTACATGCAGAGGTCGGAACAGATGATTTCATCGGCGGCCTGCAGCCGGAGCTGGTCGTCGGATGGAAGCTCATATTCGCCGATCCGGCGTATATCCTCCGGATTCCGCAGACCAAAGTCGATCATTTTCCCGTTCCTAGTTTTAACATAGCGGTATACGTCAGCAAAGAAGGAAAAACAGTCTCCTTTTTTACAGGGAAGGAAGGGGGCGAGATCCATCCATACGTGGTCTTCCTTGCCGAAGAAACCGTCTCCGTCAATGTATTCAGCACTGACGAAGATCCGCTCGAAGCAGACGGTTCCTTTCTTTCGGTTAATACGTTCTACGCGGCCTTTGAACAAACACCATGAGGCGTCGTAATAGGCCTTTTCGAAGTCCCGGCGGACGCTGTGGCCGGATTTCTTCATTAGGTCGAGATAATCGTCGTAAGCGAGGGTTTCGCCGCCTAAGAGCGTTTTCTGCGACTCCGGATCGAAGTCAATGAGACCCCATTCGGTGATAGCAACGATAGGTTGCTGATAAAAGGCCTCTTTTGCAATGGTCCATCGTTCGTCTTCAGATGCTACTGACGGGGCGATGCCTTTAAGGGAAAGACCGGCATTTTTGAGTTCGTCTTTTACGTATCGGCTCAATGTCTCCGCCATAGCCAAATCATAGTACTGCGCCATAAAAATATCCTCCTTGTGTTGAAAGTGCATCCGGCGCGGATGCCTGACAGCCAACGGGCTGGAGGAAAGTGGTCTGCATGGTCAGGATTCATGGACTTATCCTGTCAGCTTCTTCCTTCCAACTGATGATCTCCTGCTCCAGTTTCACATCCTGCTGCAGCATGTAGGAAAGGGTCTCTGTATACATTCCCTCACGGATCAGGTTTTCCGCTTTCGTTCTGTCATTCTGGTTCAGACTTTTCGTGTACACACGGTACTTTCTGAGAAATGACTGATCCATTTGCCATGCTTTAAAATCAATGCCTGTCTTTCTACGAAGGTTTTCCAGTATACAGAACCCGTCGGGATCGAGATCGCCGAAATGCAGCCAGTTGCGGATCCCGGGGTTTTGTTCCCGCATCCGGACAAGAAATTCCTGCCGTGCGTGATTATGATACCCTGCAAGATACAGCTGAAATGCATTTGTCTGCATCCTGTTATAGGAAGTCAGATTCTCAATCGTCAGAACAGTATCCGAATCCACCTCGATCACGGCAATATCGGAAAGCCGGTCTGAACGAACCGCGATCGGTGTGCCAGCTGTAAGATCGATTCTGGTTCCGTTTCCGAAAACCAATTTGCCGTTTCCGTTAAAATTTACGTAAGAAGGATTTTCGTACACAAAGTATTCCGCAAGCACTGCGTCTTCGTATTCCTCTTTCGAATCAAAATCTGTCTCCGCAAAGTCATAAGTGCCGAACTTTTTCAGAACACGGAGTGCTTTGGTCAGTATATGATGATTCTCAATATATTTCGTAGCCCCGAATAGAGCGATGGATATTTCCCGGTAGAGAACGTCGTTTGTATTATGAACGATAAAATCCACTGTCTTCATAACGGCTTCCGCTGTATCCGGTGCAAACCATGCATTTTTGTCCGTGCGCAGAAGTGCTGTCTGCTCTTTAATGAAATCATCCAGAAGACTGCTCCTGCCAAGGTATCTCTCATAAACGCCAATCTGATCGGCATGGATCTCTCTTCGCGGCTTTCTGCCGGCAAGTTCATACAACACCGGTTCCACATCGCCGGCAGACACCACAAAACCTTCGAACTCTTTTTTCAGTTTTCTGTCCTTGTACACAATTTTGACAGGAGAAAACAATTCCAAAGAGCGCATGGATGTCTCGAACTTCGAAAGCTCTGTAAGGTCCGCGTCATCCCGTTCATAATCCGGATAAATTTCTACAGCCGGAATGTGGATCTTCTGGCGGATTTTCGCTTCGCCCCGGTAGGTTCCCGTCCGTTCATAGTCGTCCAGTATTGTATCAAGCAGTTTTTTCTGCCACGAATTCAGTTTCCGATCTGTTTTCATTGGTCCCCCACTGTTCGTCAATGACATCCGCTTTCCAGTTTTTCTTGACAACCGTTACTCTGGTATTTACATAAGGCATTATGCTATTCATGCTCTTGTCTGGCGCCGCATAAATCACCTGCAGGCCGTTGTCCGCAAAATAGTCGATCATATTCCGGATTCTGTCCTCATCCATAGCCGCAAAAGCTTCATCAATAAACGCAATCCGCAGGCAGCAGGCGTCACTTCGGTAACTTGTCATAAGCGCGGCCGTCAGCAGAATAAAATACGGTGTCTGCTTGCCTCCGCCCGAATAAATTCCCTGCGATTTGGAAAGATTCGCGGTATGCCTACCGTCGCTGATGAAAAAGTCATAGTTATAATAATTGCGGTAATCCGTATATTCTGTCACATCATCCGCGTTCAGCACCGTATCTTTGAAACTTTCAAACGCCTCCGCAATCTCCTGATCCTGCAGGAACCCGCTGTTCCTGTTCAGATAAATCTCAAGATTATCGGCGGAACCGAGCTCATCGATTTTCTGCGCGATTGTAAAGAATGCCTTCATGTCCGAGCTGTTCCTTGCACGCATGATCAGAGAATAATTCTTATCTCCGAACTGATACGTTTTCAGCATGGCGTTAATGGCGTCCTTCTGATCGCGCATGGTGCGGATTCTCGCGTAGATAACTTCTACGAAGTCACGCATGAATGTATCCGAAATTGTCTGTGCCTTCGCCTCAATCCGGTTTCTGGTCTCTTCGATATCCTTTGTACGCAGCTCATCGAGCCGGGCGATATATTGGGGCGCTCCGTTTTTGTCCGCTGTATATCCGGTGTGACTCGCGTTATAACGGAACATTGCTTCCTGCATGCTGCTGACAGCATCGGAACGCTGCTTATTCACTTCCTGAATTGCTCTCTGGAGGCTTACTTCCGCGTTGTTTTTCTGTTTTTCATACAGCTCGTCCGCAGCCTTCTTTTCCTCCGGATGCAGAGCGGCTTCCGTTTCGTAGGCGTCCCGGAGTGCTTTCTCGCTGATCCGGCCCTGCCGCAGATTTTCCTCCGCTTCCTGAAGCGTTCGCGCGCCGGCTTTCTGCTCGCTCTGCACATCTGTAAGCTTTCGCTGCGCCTGCTCTCTCCTGTCTGCCGCGGTCATATACATGTCCATCAGACGTTTGGCGGACGGATTGTTCTGCAGTGCCCTGATATTCCGCTTTGTTTCCTCGATTTCCTCCCGCAGCCGTACCAGCATGGAAGGCGCTGTCGTGTCATAATTCTCCGGTGCGAAGCTCTCTTTGTAAGCCTGTTCAGAGAGCAGCGCAAATCTCTGCGCCTCCCCGGAAAGAGCTGCGGCTTTCCGGTTCTTGTCATCCCGCTCTTTCTGCTTCCTTTCAAGCTGCTGCAGTATGGCATCTTTTCCGAATACAAGATCCCGCACTGGATTCATCTTGCTGGCAACGATGCCTCTTGCCAACATACCTCCCGGCATGATCGCACCCTTTGGATAATCATTCAATTCCTGCCGTGTCTCAACGCACTTTAAATTTCCGCAGGTATAATTGATGTACTTGCGTGCATATGTATTCGCAATGCTAAAGCGCGCCGCAAGCGATCCTTCCGGAGCCTTGGCCGAAATATCTTCCATCTTATTCGTTAAAACAAGAGAGACTTTATGCAGATTCTTCTCGTCCACAATCCGAAGAAGGCCCGGAACTGCCTGCGGATCCGCAATCACGTTGAAGCGGCGGCCGCCGAGAAAAGTCTCTGCCGCCAGCTGCCATTTTGGATCCACTTCATTGACAAGGTCACAAACAAGGCGCAGCTCTGTATGGATCCCCGCCCGTTCTGCCTCGCGTCGCAGTACGGCAAGCTCTTCCTCCATTCCATTCGGCAGTACTTTTTTATTCTGCTGCAGAATTTTTATCTGCGCGTTTAACTTGTCGATTTCCCTTGAAAGGTCACGCAGCTTATATCCGTCCTCTTCTTTTCGCTGCGCAAAGTCCCGCTGCAACGCGTGTCGTTTGTGTTCCAGTTCCTGCAGCGCGCTTATGATTTCCTTCTCATCGGCGGCAGCGTCTCCCGCATGTCCGACCGTTTCCAGAAGATCATCCGGAATCGTAATATCATCCTGACTTCCAAAAAGGTTCTGCACCTTTATTCTTAGTCCCTGCAGAGCCCGGACGCTGTCCTCCATGGCATCCCGGCTCTCTTCGTCCCTGCGAAGCTTCTCCTTGAGCTCTTCGATCGGTCTTTGTCCCTCATGTACGGCTGTCGAAGCCTTGATGAACTCCTGATCCGCCGCCTCAAAAGCTTTCCTCGCTTTTTTCTCCTGCTGATTCAGAACACGGAGCCGCCCTGAAAGATCGCTGATATTCCGTTCCAGTTCATCATCTTCGGTTTTCTTTTTCATGAATTGATATTTTTTCTGCGCAATCTGGCGACGCACCGCCTCCGCGTCAAAGTTGAGCACCTGCTGATACTGCTGCTCGATTATCTGCAGAAGTTCCTTTTCTTCATTGAGCTTTTTCAGGTCATCCGCCAGCTTTTCGAACTCCGCCTTATGCTGGAGAATGTTGTCGAGAGAGTTCTGCGCTGCCGTATCTTCCTCGAATATGGATTCCCGCACAAACCGGTCAATATCCATTTTTTTCTTTCCGCAGGCGAGAAGCTGTTTGATTTTACCGCGAAGTTCTCTGACGCCTCCCTGTCCGAGTCTTAAGCCGCAGAGCCGCAGAAATGTTGCAATTCCCTCTTCCCGTTTATAGAAATTCAGTGGCTTCCCATGAAAACGCAGATCCTGTCTTGCCGTGAAAGAAATGGTATTCCCATCCTTTTTGTAGAAATTGATATCGCTGATTTTCGCGCCCGGCACTACAAACCATTTGGACATGGTTTGTGTCTTCTCTTTATACAGCTCGATGCACACACCTTCCGTAAGATATGTCCCATCAACGGGATTATAAATATCCACAGCGATATAACTTGTTACATCCCGGTCACCGCGCAGAAAGCGGTCTTCATTGTCCTTAGTGTCACCCTTGACATAAGCGATGACGGAACGCTCATCTTCTCCGGCGCCTGCCTGAATATTAAAATCCGTAATTCCGAACATCGCGTATGTCAGCGCGTCGATAATCGTAGATTTTCCAGACTCGTTCGCGCCTGTGATCAGAGCGGAATTTCTGACTTTAAAATGCGTGCAGGTATATACCGCCCAGTTCGTGATCAGCACATCTTCCAGCGTTCTTGTACGCTTCATCAAATTCTGACGGTTCATTCCTCATCCTCCGTATCATTCATGGCTTCTGCTTCCTGCTCCGACTCGGTTTCCCGTGCATCTTCCAGAGCAGCATCTGCCGGAGCCTTGGCATAATAATTTATGTAGCTGTCTTTTTTCCGCTGCAGATACTCCTCCATTGCTTTCAGGTCCATCCCGAAAAGAAGCGTCGGATACAAAACAAGCGCGCAGTCCTCATCTCCCAGCTCGCCCTTCATCTCCACCAGAGAAAAACGCTGCAGCGTTTTCAGCGCATCCTCAATCTGCGTCTTGTTAAACTCCGTTCTGAATCCCGCGCCGATGCCGAATTGTTCCAGTGTTTTTGTCAGCTCCTCCGGACGGATCCGAATGGAACGGTCAAGACTTCCGCTCATCCGTTCCATAAAGATCCATGCGAGCGCGCTGTAAATCACACTTTCGCGAATCGTAAAAATCTTTTTGTTAATCGCCGCGCTCTCTTGCGCGTCCACTTTTTCTTCCTGTCGGTCACGCAGCATAACAATCCCGTAGTCCCGCTCAAGGAACATCGTATACCCCATGGGTGCGAAATACGTCTCCATCTGCGTCGCGTTCCTTGCGAAAAAGCCGAACAGTTCCCGTTCTCTGGATTTTATCAAAAATGTCCGGGACAAAAGAAGCCGGATCCCGCGCCGCATCATCTCCTGCTCTTTCGCGGACAAATCGGCGTACCACTGTTCAAATGTTAGATTGTCGTTCATTCTTCGCCTCCGGTACGGCATTGCTTTCTTTCAGTGTAAAATCACGCAGCTGCACCTGACCGCTGCGGATATAGTTATCATCAACAAATACATCCATCCGATTGGCGGGTGCAAACGTGGCTGCCGCAAAAGCTGCGAGCGCGTCTTCTTTGGTATCCAGTGGGAAATCCGCGGCGCGCACAAGTCCATTTCTCATATATTTTTCCGTATAGTGCCGCATTTTGTCCTTTGTGTAAGGTACATCCTGCATTCTGCGCATTTTTTCCTGTACCTCCCGGATGTCTTCCCGGGAAAGGATCGTCTGCTCGGCAACTTCGTTTTTCAATTTCTGCCGCCTTACTGTGCCGTTCTTTACAGAACCTGATGATACGTAGTAGTTTTCAAGAATCCGGAAGGCGGAAAGCGCAGATTCCGGCGTATCGTCTCCTGCAGCGAATCCGGAAAGATTCTGGATGAACCGACCGAGTACTTCCTGCGCGTTATCCGCGATGTTCATGGTCATTTTCAGTTTCAGACGAACCGTCATGACATATTCGACCATCTGATTACGGATATCTCTGACCATCTTCGGATATTCTTCTGTCAGAAAATCCTCAATAAACGTTGTCTTCTCATAGATTCTGTCTCTGGCCTGTTCCCATGTCAGATGCTCTTCTTTTCCGGCTTTCATGCAGTCCCGGATAAAGATTTCTTCTGTTTGCTTCGAATCCATCAGTCTTTTGAGCATGGAAGAAATCGGCGCGCGGAATAAAGCGGCGTTTTCGCTGTCCACCAGTCTTGTGAATTCTCCGATGAAATCGCCGTCAATATAATCTCCAAGGTTATCCATCAGCTCCTGAAATGTAAGTCTTCCGGTCACCTTCTGTACAATTCTTTTAATAGAACGGCGCAGGATCTTTAAAGACTTTGCAAGAGATGTGATATTGTTATAAGCGTTGTCAATGACAAGTGTATAAGGATGATTATTTTCCCGCTCGCGCCTGTGTCTGGCAAAATCATCCATGGCCAGATACGTGTTATACAGATAGTTGGACATTTCATCGAGCTTTTGGGAGGATGCCCGTTGAATATAATCTGCCAGCATCATTCCCTGTTCTGTGAACATATAAGTTCTGCTGTAGGTTCTGGAATCGATTCCCTCCTCCAGCCAGCCGACCGTTTCATCCGCAAGATAGCTGATGACATGGTTCGCCATGCGATCTTCCCGGGATTGTCCCGGTTCATTGTCAGAAAGCATTGCTTTGCCTGCCGGATCTGCGTTTTCCGTCTCATCTACAGACTGGATATGATCCGCAAGAAGCAGATTTATAATTTCGTCTTTCAAATCGTCCCTGCCAATCTGTGTCCGGTCCGCGAACAGACTGTTAATCAAAAGAAGACACTCCGCGTAAAACTGCTGCAGATCCTCTCCTCCTGACATTGCCGCCAGCGGGTTGAAAAAGCGTCGCGGCAGGTTTTCAAATAGTTTTCCCATTTTTTTTCACTTATTGCTGTTCCATTGACACTCCCACGACTAAAGTCATGGGATTCTTGTTCTTTTTCAGAGCCTTCCTCCAAAGTCTTCCAATTCCTGCAGTCTTTCCCGCAGCTCTTTTCTTATATCTATCCCTTCGGCACTTACGTTCCCGTACAATGCCGCTGCAATTCCGCCCGAAATCGCCCCGATCGTATCTGAATCGCACGGATACCGGAACACATTTCTGATACACGACTCGTAGCTGTCTGAATCCCGGAGATTGATGATGACTTCCGGCATTGTGATCTGCGTGGTAACTGACGCACATTGCCAGCCATGTCCGATCAGCTCTCCAATGGACATATACGGCATCGGAGACCAAATGTCTCTGAAAGGTTCGGTGTAGAAAAACGACATGTACTGGTCAATATATTCTTTCGGGACTTCATGGAGCGCCAGATACACACTGACCGCTGTTACTACTGCGCCCTTGATTCCTTCCGGATGGGAATGCGACGGAAGTGCCGAATACACAGCCTGCCTGATTACGGTTCTGATATCGTCATCCGCAAAAACTGCCCCGATTACGCCGGACCGCATCGCTCCGCCGTTCCCATAACTTCTGTACTCGTTGTTGTTTTCTCCAAGTAAAGCCCAACTGTAAAAGTTAGCTCCGTATCCTGCATTCGGAAATCGTCTTGCAAATTTGCGCAGGTTTGCTTCATACATTAAAACTGCCGCTTTTCCGTCATTGTGATATTTCCTGTTTGCGTCTGCCGCTCTCTGACAGGCAAAGGACATGACTGTGTCGTCCGTAAAGCAGGAGTGCTTTATAAAAAACGGAATTTCTCTGTAATCTTTATCAGGATAATGGTCTCCCGCAAATCCGCCTTCGTACGGCTCCCCTGCAATATCTCCCGCAGCAATGCCGGACAAAACGAGCGAAATGGGATTAGCTTTCTTACATGGCTGCAGTGTGTGCAGAATTTCTTTTGGAGGCATGAAATATTTCTCTGCCGCGTCTGCAACCCTTTCCGGATCCGTCTTCCAGCATTCGGACGCTTCGGCATATTTTTCTTCTGCTGTTTTGCCTCCCAGTTTTTTCATAGCAACAGATAATCTCAGGATATTTCTCATGATTCCTCCATGATTACGTCCTTATTGCCTTGATCTCGTTCCGACCTCTGAGGCATTTATCCTGCAAAATGGGAAATCAGAAGCGTCATCCCTGAATCAATCAAAAAACACGCACAACCGATTACAAAAATTCCGATTGATGCAGTAATAGTTTTTCTGATCAGAACATTTTTTGGCTTTACAGTCAGATGCAGCTTTGACAGCGGTCTTATTGTCTTCAAAATACCCCTCCTTATGCTTATGCCGGACGCTTATCGGCAGTTTTCGCAAATCCCTTTAGCTCAGAAGTTTTCCCTTTTCTGCTTCTGAAAATGCTTGCGTTTTTGTGAATGTTCCGGACAGTAAATTCTGATTCCACTTTTTCAAGGATTTCATTCATAATCGAAACCGCAATAATAGCAGATGTGCTGCTCATGGACATTGATCCTAGACCTGTCAGCCCGGTAATAGCATATGTTGCTGCAATCAGACCAACCAGAAGAGTATTGCCCCAAAGTGCTGTTTCAAGAATGGTATCATGCAATACCTTTTCCGTAGGCTTGCCCGGACGTACTCCCGCGATCATCGCTCCTGACCTTTTCAGATTCGCAGCGATTTCTGAAGCGTTAAAAGCGATCATAAGATAGAAATCTGTGAAGAAGTATGTGAGTAGTACGTATATAACAAGTCCAGCTGTAAAATACGGCTGAGTGGAATTAAACCAGGAGGAAGGGGAAAGAAGTTTTGTGACAAACAAAACCTTTTCATTTTTGATGTTTGCAATACTTACAATTATGGATGGTACTGCACACAAGCTGCTCGCAAAAATAACAGGCATTACGTTGCATGTCACGAGCGGAATCGGGAGGACCGACTTTGATGCCAGAACTCTGCCATTTGTTTTGTTTGAATAAATAATTTTAATATCCCTCGTTGTCGTGACCATTACAGTGCAGGCGGCGACAATCAGCACGAATACACCGACAAAGGCTGCTATTGATATAGTTCCCTGTCCAACAGACTTTCCTTTGACAAGCAATGAATATACAGTCTTTACGTCATCCGGAATAGTTGAGACAATATTAGTAAGGAGAAGAAAAGAAATGCCGCTTCCGATCCCGAAATATTCAATAAAATTCCCAACAACGATCAGAATGGATGCTCCTGCTGTCCACAACGCCCATATCAAAAGACACACAGGAATCCTGTAGGGAGTAATCAGACCATTCTTGCCGTATCCGATTACCATTGCGGCGGCCTGAAATGCGGCAAGGCCTGCACCCGTCCAGTTCATTACCTTCTTATACTTTTTTTGCCCAGCTTCACCATCTTTTGTCATTTCTTCAAGAGCTGGAATACAGATTGTAAGGAGCTGCACAATAATGGTGGCTGTGATATAAGGGGAAATTGACAGGGCAAAGAATCCCATCTTTTCAAATGAGGAACCTGTCATAGCTCCGATAATTCCATTGCTGAACACGCTGTTTGTAATTGTTTTGATGTAGTCCTGGTTGATAAAAGGAAGAGGTATATTCGTCACAATTCTGATTGCCAGCATGATCAGACAGATATAAACAATCTTTCTGATTACAGGCATCCTCTTCATATTCATCCGCCAATTGTAACTGATATGGGACATATCCTTTCCTTTCTTTGTCTGATGCTTTTTGTTTTTTGACACTCCCCATGTCTAAAGTCAGGGGATTCTTGCTTCAACCACTACTGCGTTTCCAACAAGTTACCTTGTTGGCTCGTCTTACACAGTGTCCGCAAGCGTAAATTCCCGTATGCCCTACGGTAT
>OMZX01000103.1 GCA_900315665.1 uncultured Eubacteriales bacterium | reverse complement strand
TAGAAAAATTCTCGATCTCCTCGTATTTCTCATAGGCTTCTGCGATCTTTTTGATATGCTGATCTTCGAGATAGCTTTGCGCATTCTTTCTCATGACCTCATTCACAGCATTGATGAACAGAATCTTTCCAACATGATCCTTTGGCTTGGTCATCCGACAGATTACGATGCATGCTTCCATTGGTGAGTTGTAAAACAGATTCGCAGCCAGACCGATTACGTATTCCACATAGTCTCCTTTTACGAGCTTTTCTCGCATATCCCGTTCTTCATTACGGAACAATACTCCATGTGGGAAAAGAATCGCACAGCGGCCGGTATCCTTTTTGAGGCTCTTGATAATATGCTGGAAGAAGGCATAGTCGGCTCTGCCCTGCGGCGGCGTTCCCAGGAAGTTTCTCCCATACTGATCCTTTTCAAACGCATCACGATTCCACTGCTTGATGGAATATGGTGGATTTGCCAGACAGATATCAAAGGTTTTCAGTTTGCCATTCTCAATAAAGGCAGGTCTTTCCAACGTATCGTCATTCACGATATGGAAATCCTGTATCCCGTGAAGGAATAAGTTCATACGAGCAATTGCTGAAGTCAGGGAGTTGATCTCCTGCCCGTACAAGGACACATTACGCCACTCCAGATCCTGCTGCTGCAAGTAAGACACCGCAGAAATTAACATGCCGGCGCTGCCGCATGTAGGATCGTAGATGGACTCTCCCGGCTGCGGTTTCAGCATCTCAGTCATCAGATGCACGACGGTACGGTTGGTATAAAACTCCTGTGCGGTGTGTCCGCTGTCATCCGCAAATTTCTTGATTAGGTATTCATAGCCCTGTCCGAGCTCATCCTCCGGACAGTTTGCCAGCGAGAGTCTCTTCGTACTGAAATGCTCAACCAATTCTTTGAGAAGACGGTCCGGAAGCCGATTCTTATTTGTCCATGCGCCCTCTCCAAAGATGCCGGTCAGCTGATCGGCGTTCGCGGATTCAATCGAATGGAATGCTTTAACAATTGCCTCTCCGACATTTTCAGTCGTGTTCCTTACATCATTCCAATGCGCTCCTTTTGGAATGACAAACTTGTGGTTTTCTTCGAATTCAAGAGCCGACTCATCACCATCGTATTCCTTCAGGATCTGATTGCACTCCTCGTCGTATACATCGCAGAGACGTTTGAAGAAAAGAAGCGGAAATATATACTGCTTATATTCTCCAGCATCGATATTGGTACGCAGAAGAACCGCAGATCCCCAGAGATAGCTCTCCAGTTCTTCCAGTGAAATCTTACTCATCGATGTATCCTCCTTCCTTCAGTAATTCACGAAGCCTCTTTTCATATTCCATCGCGCGCTTATAGGACGCGTAATATCGATCACGTACCACAGACGGCGGCGTAATCGGAACTGGCTTCTTTTCGATATAGACATTCGTGGAAAGAGTATATCCTTTATCCTTTATGTCTTTTAATGTCACGATCTTGCAGCGCTCAATAACATCCTGGTAATCCGTGTAGAGCTTATAGACTTCTGCAATGTCATCTTCGGACATGTAGTCCTGCGCACGCTGCGGCGTATAGATTTCGCTTGCATCAATCATGCAGACCCTTCCGATATGATTTTTCGATTTCTCCCGCTTCAAGAACAAGATGCAAGCGGAGACGCCGGCACCGTAGAATATGCCGCCTTTAAGCGTAATCACAGCTTCGAGCAGATCAGAGTCCACAAGTTTCTTACGCATCTTTCCATCTTTTCCCGTGCGGAACAGTACGCCCTGCGGAAGCACCACAGCCACGCGGCCATGCTTCTTATCCATAGAAACAACCATATGCTGCAGCCATGCGAAATCAGCATTTGAATCGGAAGGACTGCCCCAGATATTTCTTCCGTACTTATCGTGTTCGAAAGCAGCAGCGCCCCAGTGCTTTAATGAGAATGGCGGATTCGCAAGCACGCAGTCAAAAGTTTTCAGATGATTTCCTTCAGTAAAGCTTGGATCAACGAGGGTATCTCCCTGCACGATCTTGAACTCCCTTGCTCCATGAAGGAAAAGATTCATACGGGCAATCGCAGAAGTCGACAGGTTCTTCTCCTGGCCGTAGATTTTTCCGTAAGTCATGTGGTCGTTATCAATGTGGCGTATCGCCTCGATTAACATTCCTCCGGTTCCGCACGCAGGGTCATAAACCGTATCTCCAGCCTGCGGGTCCAGGAGCATAACCATAAGCTTCACGACTGTTCTCGGCGTATAGAATTCTCCAGCGTTCTTCTTTGATAGGTCAGCAAACTTCTTGATCAGGTATTCATAAGCATCGCCCATCACGTCAGCAGAGTAATTGTTATTCCCCACCTTTAATTCAGACATATGCTCGATCAGATTCTTCAGTCTTTCGTCGCTGAGCTTATTCTTATCCGTCCAGTTCGCGTCATCGAAACTTGAGAACACTCCAGAAAGGTAATCCGGATTAGCTCTTTCAATGCCACTCATCGCTTTCACGATTGCCTGTCCAACATTCTGAGTAACGTTTCTCACATCGTTCCAATGGCAGCCTTTCGGAATGACAAAGCTGTAATTCTCGTCAAAACTTGCGTATTCTTCATCTCCGCCAGATTCCTTCAATGCTTTTTCATGCTCCTCATCGTATACATCAGACAGACGTTTGAAGAACAGGATCGGCGTCACATAGGATTTGTACTCATCCTGGTTAATCGGCCCGCGAAGAATATTGCAGTCTTCGTATAAGAAATTGAAAAGTTTCTGGCTGGATGTTTCTTCTGCGGACACCTCAGCGTTTTCTGTATCCTTATCGGCTGCCTGAACCGCTTCTTCCATCATCGATTCCCTGGAGCCCTTTTCAACCTCGATGTCTGCATCTCGTTCAATAGGGACACTCACATCTTTTCCGATCTTCTTTTCCATAATCGGCTTGTACTTATTCTCGAATTCGACCAGTATAGCGAGCAGTCTTTCGTCGAGGAAAGTAAGCTCGTGTTTTCTGATTTCAGAAGGAATGCCATAATAAGCCTCCGCGATCCCTCCGGTAATCGCCGCAATGGTATCGCTGTCACCGCCAATAGAGATGGCGTTTCTGATTGCATCTTCAAATCCTGTAGATTCGAAAAATGCCATCATCGCCTGAGGTACGGTGTCCTGGCAGGTCTCACTAAACTGATAGCTGTTCCTTATGCCATCAAGTGTGAAGTTCATCGGATAGTAGTTTTGCGACCGTCGTAGCCTCCGCACCTTTCAGACCTTCCGGATGATTATGCGTCACCTTGGTTACGGCCTTAGACATTGCTTTTGCTTCATTCATGCTTCCCGCTGCAAATCCTACCGGAGAAACACGCATAGCCGCTCCGTTCCCAAAACTGCCGTATGGCTTTGGGTTGTTTGACCTGATCCATTTCCGGAAAGCTCCGCCGTAACCCGTATCCGGGTAAAGACGGCCAAGCTTCTGCATATAACGCACTGCCAGATCCGGCAGCTTGTTTACGTCGCCTTCACTTTTCAGGATTGCCTTGGCAATGGCAAGCGTCATAATACTGTCATCTGTCGGTTCGCATTTATAAGTCAGAAAATCAAAATCTTTACTTCTGTGGTTGTGCCATTCAAAACGGGAGCCAACCGTATCCCCGATAATCGCGCCTAGCATACTAAATCCTCCTCATGATCAAAATTGCTGAAGCTTCTTCAGTGCTTCATTCCAGCGTTTTTCAGCATTTCGTACTGTCTCTTGATAGGCTGATAATTCTTCTAGGTAAGTCTTCGCTATGCTCTGTTGCTTTTCAATCGGC
>OMZX01000036.1:36676-41947 GCA_900315665.1 uncultured Eubacteriales bacterium | reverse complement strand
GAGGCAGCAGCTAATGCAGCAGCAGATGCTACGAAGACAGCCGCAGGTGCAGCAGGTGCTGACACCGCAAAGGACGTTAACGCACAGGCAAAGTAATTTCGCAAGGAAGCATCGGGAGCCGCAGGCCGGACCGCCATACAGAGCCGTCCGCCACGTCTTCCTGCTCCAATGCCTACATCAGGCGCCGCACATCGAGAGGTGTGCGGCGCCTTTTTCGTGCCGCGACGTGCGCGGCTGATGGATTTGGGGAGAGGCCGCATCCATCAGCCGCCACCCGGAAGCTTATCCCTGCCCGGAGCTGATGGATAAGGGGCTGATGGATAAGGTGGAAGGCTAAATCCATCAGCCTGCCACGCGAAGCCGAATCGATCCCGAAGCTGATAGATTTGGTGATGGACTGTTTCCATCAGCCGCCACCCGAAAAGCCGAAGCTGGTCGTGACTGATGGAACAAGGGCTAGGTCTATTCCATCAGCTGTCATCCAGAAACTCGTCTTCGCCAGTTGCTGATGGAAAAAGGAAATTGCGTTTTCCATCAGCTTTTGGTGTCTTTAGCAAAAGTCTTCAAAGTATTTTTCAGCTTTGTTTCAGTGTTTCCTGTATAATATGAAATATAGCAGTCAAAGATGTGGCAAAATTGTGTCAAAACCTGACGCTTTAGTTGCACAGAATGGATTAAAAGCACATATGTCAACTGTAACAACGCAATATATTAGAGTTATTACAGTTGTATCTTGCATAACATGAATGATTGCATGTCTAGCTTGCAGTTATGCATGCACAGGACGGGAGGCATCAAATGAAAATTCTAGTGGTAGAGGATGAGAAGCTGCTGGCGGAGTCGATTCGGACCCTTCTACAGGAAAAGGGCTTCGAGGCGGACGCAGTATACGATGGCGAAGCCGGCGTCGATTATGCGGAGTCAGGCGTCTATGATCTCATCATCCTCGATGTCATGATGCCGAAAATGAACGGCTATCAGGTGGCAAAAAAGCTGAGAAGCACCCACCTGAGCACCCCGATCTTAATGCTTACAGCGAAGTCCGAGCTCCTCGACCGTGTTGAAGGCCTGAACTCCGGCGCCGATTATTACCTCACGAAGCCCTTCGATGCGCGGGAACTTCTCGCCTGTGTGAATGCACTTCTCCGCCGCCAGGGCTCAGAGGTCGACGAGCTTGTCTTCGGCAACACCTCGCTAAACCTCGAAAACTGCTCCATCGTCGCGAACGGCCAGGAGCTTCGCCTCTCCGCGAAGGAGTTCGACGTCATGCGGATGCTCATGCAGTCGAAAGAGAAAAATCTCTCGAAGGAAATGATTTTAAGCAAGGTTTGGGGCTTCGACTCGGATGCCGTCGAGAACCACGTCGAGGTCTACGTTGGCTTCCTTAGAAAGAAGCTTAAGTCCATCGGCTCAAACGTCGAGATCGTCGCCGTCCGCCGCCTGGGCTACCACCTGGAAACCGCTTAAGTTGACACCGGGGACGGTTCTCCTTGTCAGCTTTTGTGACACCGGAGACGGTTCTCTCTGTCAGCTTTTCCTGTGCCATATAAATATTTAGGCGAAACCTAAAAAGCTGACAGAGAGAACCGCCCCCGGTGTCACAAAAGCTGACAGACAGAACCGTCTCCGCTGTCAGGAAAATTTGGAAGGGAGAAATCTACACATGGAAATGATCCGGAAGCTTCGAATCCGGTTTGTGGTCATCATGATGTCCATCGTGACGATCATGCTGGTCATCATCTTCGGACTGGTGCTGCATCTCACGAAAACCCGTCTCGAAAATGATAGTGAGCGCATGATGGAGGGGGTAGTGTCCTCGCCCATGGCGCTTAAGCCAAATGACAAGCGGGCCGGGCCGGAGGATATGAACATCCGTCTGCCCTTTTTTACCGTGCTCCTCGATGAAGACGGCAACGTCCTCGAGACGCGCGGCGACTATTATGACCTCACCGATGAGTCCGACGTGACCGAGCTTGTCGACGAAGCGCTTGACCACGGCGGCGACACCGGCACCCTCAGTGCCTACAACCTCCGCTACATGATCTCGCCTGTCGACGAAACCCACCACTTCATGCGGGACAAACGAGATGCCAATGCTTCCGGTCCGGACACTTCAGCCCCGGCGGAAGAAGCTGGCTTCGGTAGTTCCGGTGATGCTTCTGTGAACAATACTGCATTGGTCTCAAAAAGTGAAGCAGTAAGCCAGACAGGCGAAGCATCTGACCAACTGGGTGAAGCAGTCGGCCAGTCAGGCGAAGCATCTGACCAACCGGGTGAAGCAGTCAGCCAGTCAGGCGAAGCATCTGACCAACCGGATGAAGCAGCCAGCCAATCAGGCGAAGTATCCGGCCAGGCAGACGATGATGCAGCGGATGGAAGCCTTGGCAAGGGAATGGACGGTGCCGACCTCTCCACCGGCAAGACGATCCTCGTTTTCACAGATATCTCGAGCGAGCTCTCGACGATGCGTAACCTTCTTCGAAACTGCATCCTGATCGCCATCGCAAGCTTCCTCATTTTCCTCGTAATCGCGATCTGCTTCGCGCGCTGGGCGGTGCACCCGGTTGAGGAGGCCTGGAAGCAGCAGCGCCAGTTCGTGTCGGACGCGAGCCATGAGCTGAAGACCCCGCTCACGGTCATTCTCACAAACGTCGAGTTTCTGAAGTCCCGCGAATTTGACGAGACGAAGAAGCTGCAGTTCGTCGACAACATTTACACGATGTCGCAGCAGATGCGCGGACTCGTCGAGAGCCTCCTGCAGCTTGCCCGCGTGGACAATGGCATCCTCGAAAAGCTGCCGTCGGAGCGGATCGATCTCTCGAAGCTCTGCGAAAATGAGTCCCTGACCTTCGAGGTGATGTTCTTCGAAAAAGGTCTCATGCTCGAGACGAAGCTCGCAGAGGACGTGTATGTGAAGGGCGCCGAGTCCTATGTGAAGCAGGTGGTCGAGATTCTTCTCGACAACGCACAGAAATACTCTGATCCCAATGGCACCGTGACGCTCGGCCTCACAAAGGATGCGCATCATTGCACCCTGTATGTCGCAAACCCGGGCGATGAAATTTCTCCGGAGAACCGAAAGAACATTTTTAAGCGCTTCTACCGCGGCGACGAGGCCCGTGCGATGAACCACGCCATCGCCGACGACATCGTAAAAGGCATGAAGGGCCGTATCTGGGTCGACTCCGAAAATCACCTGAACACCTTCAAGGTCGAACTCCCCCTCGCCTGAAAAACATGACAGCGGGGACGGTTCTCCTTGTCAGCTTTTTGAAAAGAATAATCGAGGAAAAATCGAGAAAATATAGCTTCAATGAAAATTCCAGTAGAAATATTCGGCTATGCATGGTAATATTTCATGTGTTTTAGTTCAAACTGGAAATAAATAAGAATTGTCGGACGTGTACGATGGTGTCGGTGGAGGGATCCTTCTCTATCCGACACCTTATTTATTGTTTAGGGAAAAGAAGGGAGAAATCTATGATCAAGTATGTTTTCGTGACAGGTGGTGTGGTTTCCGGACTTGGCAAGGGCATCACGGCAGCGTCCCTCGGGCGGCTCTTAAAGGCGCGCGGCTACAAGGTGACGATGCAGAAGTTTGACCCGTACATCAACATCGATCCGGGCACCATGAACCCGATCCAGCACGGCGAAGTGTTTGTCACAGACGACGGCACCGAAACCGACCTCGACCTCGGACACTACGAGCGGTTCATCGACGAATCCCTCGACAAAAAAGCAAACATCACCTCCGGCAAGGTCTACTGGTCCGTCTTAAACAAGGAGCGTCACGGCGACTACGGCGGACACACCGTGCAGGTCATCCCGAACATCACAAATGAAATCAAGTCCGATTTCTACCGCTCCGACGACCCGAATGAGGACCGCATCGCGATCATTGAGGTCGGCGGCACCGTCGGCGATATCGAGTCGCAGCCCTTCCTCGAGGCCATCCGTCAGTTCCAGCATGACATCGGCCACGAAAACGCAATCATGATCCATGTGACGCTGATCCCGTACCTTCGCGCCTCCCAGGAGCTGAAGACGAAGCCGACCCAGATGAGTGTCCGCGAGCTCCAGCGCCTCGGCCTCAATGCCGACATCCTCGTTTGCCGCACGGATTATCCGCTGCCGCAGGATGTGAAGGACAAGATCGCCCTCTTCTGTAACGTACCGGCCAGCCATGTCCTCCAGAACACAAACGCCGAGTTCATCTATGAAGTGCCGCTTCTCATGGAAAAGGAGCACCTTGCGCAGGCTGTGCTCGAATGCTTACATCTGCCGTGCCCTGAGCCGGATCTTTCCGGCTGGACGAAGATGGTGGAGGTTCTCCGGCATCCGGAGAAGGAAACCGTCATCGCCATCTGCGGTAAGTACACGCAGCTTCATGACGCATACTTAAGTGTCGTGGAAGCGCTCAAGCATGGAGGCATTGATAACCATGCGAAGGTCAATATCCGCTGGGTGGACAGTGAGGAGATCGAGCAGGTCGGCGCGAAGACATTGCTGCAGGGCGTCGATGGCATCCTCGTCCCGGGTGGCTTCGGCCAGCGTGGTATCGAGGGTATGATCCAGGCAGCGCAGTATGCCCGCGAGAACAAGATTCCGTACCTCGGCATCTGCCTCGGCATGCAGATCGCGATCATTGAGTTTGCACGAAATGTTTTAGGTTTTAAGGATGCGGATTCCGCTGAGTTTAATCCGCAGACGGAGCATCCGGTCATCGACCTCATGCCGGAGCAGAAGAAAGTCACGGATCTCGGCGGCACGATGCGTCTCGGCGCTTATCCGTGCGTGCTCGACAAGTCCTCGAAGTCCTATGCACTGTATGGTTCAGATCAGATTTCCGAGCGTCATCGCCACAGATTTGAGGTGAACAACGATTATCGTGAGGATCTCAAGAAGAATGGTATGCTTCTCGCCGGCGAATCACCGGATGGCCATATCGTCGAGATGGTAGAATTAAAGGATCATCCGTTCTTCATCGGCACCCAGGCGCATCCTGAGTTCAAGTCCCGTCCGAACCGCCCGCACCCGCTGTTCAAAGGCCTCATCGAAGCCTCGCTCCGGTTTAAGGAGTCAGTGTAATTTTTAGATAAATTATTCTGCCGGGGTTCATGCTTCAGCATGAACCCCGGATTTTTTGATTTTCTGCTGTTATTACATTGCCCGGTGGGAAGCAAATCCCTTTCGCAGCTGATGGATTTGGGAAATTGCTGAATCCGTCAGCCACCCTTGAGAAGTTTAAACAGGGGTCTGGCAGATGGAAGT